>NZ_JBIAVA010000007.1:0-73516 GCF_042893535.1 Streptomyces sp. NPDC001599 | reverse complement strand
GGCGCCTCCCCCGACCGCTCGGAAGGCGCGCGACCCGCCATGTCCCGGCCCCCCTGCCGACGGACCCTCGGGGGAGGTGCTCCCCCGGGGCCGGTCCGTCGGGTGACCGGGTGGGTCCGCGCGGCCGGTCGAGGTGTCACGCACCCCGGTCGCGCAGGGCCGTGCGGGCCGGGAGGGTGACGGCGGCCAGGCCGAGGGCTGCCGCGGTCGCCGCGAAGGCGGCGTACAGCAGCGGCGGGACGTGCGGGAACTCGCCGGTCAGGCCGCGCATCATCGGGGTCAGCGTGATCATGGCGATGGCGGTACCCAGGGCCACGCCCGCCGCCGACACCAGCAGGCTCTCCCAGCCCAGCATGCGCAGCACCTGGCGCCGGGTGGAGCCGACGAGGCGGAGGGTGTTCAGTTCGCGGCGGCGGTCCAGGACCGTCATCACCAGGGTGTTGACCGCGGCGACGGCGGCGAAGCCGCCCAGGACGGCGGCCATCATGTAGTTGGCCCAGGCCCCGAACTCGCGGTCCACGTTCTGCGCGAGCGCGTAGCCGGAGGCGTCGGTGACCTCGCCGAGGGGGGCGAGCCGCTCGGCGTCGCCGCCGCTGACCAGCAGGGTGTCGGCGAAGGCGGACGTGACGTGTCCGTCCAGGGAGGCGCGGTCCATGGTCACGGCCGGCAGGCCCAGGCCGCGGCCGTAGACGGCGACGACTTCCGGGGCGGCCTTCGTGCCGTCGGGGAGGTAGAGCGACAGCTTGTCGCCGAGGCCGGTGTCCGTGGCGGTGGCCAGGGTCCGGTCGATGGCGATGCGGCCCTCGCCCACCCGGTCCAGGCTGCCCTCGCGCACGTCCAGGTCCTGCACCTTCGCGAGCTCGGCGCCGGAGCCCGAGATGCCCTGGGTCGCCGTCCCCTGGAGCGACGTCTCGCCGCCGCCCCGGACGGGCACCAGCACCTGCGTGTCCAGCAGGCTCACGGCCGCGTCGACGCCGGGCGCGCGGGCGGCCCGGGCGGCGGCGTCGGCGGGCAGGCCGGCCGGGTCGGTGACGACGTGGTCGGCGGTGATGCCGTCGCGGAGCTGCTCCGAGGCGACGTGGCTCTCGCTCGTGTGCATGAAGACCAGCGTCGAGGCGAAGGCCATCGCCAGCACGATCGGCGTGATCGCGGAGGCCAGTCGGCGGGCGTTGGTGCGGGAGTTGGCGGCGGCCAGCGACGCGGAGGCGTCACCGCCGCGCAGCAGCAGGCCGAAGAGGGCCGCGCACGCCCTGGCCAGGATCGGGCCGAGCAGGGCGACGGCCAGCATGAAGAGCATGACCACGCCGAGGGAGGCGTTGGCCGCGTCGGAACCGGCGGCGGAGGCCGCCACACCGGCGAGCGCCGAGCCGCCGCCGACCGCGGCGAGACCGAGGACGGTACGGACGACACCCGGCCGCAGCCGCTCCACCGAGGCCTCGGCGAGCGCCTGGCCCGGCTTGATCTTCGCGGGCCTGCGCCCGGCCGCGAGGCCGGCGCCCAGCGCCGTGAGTAGCCCGACGCCGACGGCGGCCAGCAGCGGGAACCCCGAGACGTGCAGTTCGACCGCCTCGGGAACCGCCCCGCGGTCCTGCATCTGCCCGAACCACCAGTGCGCGAGCCCGATGCCCGGCAGGCAGCCGAGCAGCCCGGCGAGCGGGGCGACCAGGAGCGCCTCGGAGGCGACCGCGCGGCGGATCTGCCGCGGGGTGGCGCCGACGGCGCGCAGCAGCGCGAACTCGCGGGTGCGCTGGCCGACGGAGAGGGCGACCGTGCCGGCCGCGGTGAAGACCGCGACCAGGGTGGCGATCCCGCCGAAGGAGCCGCCGATCGCGAAGAGCGTCTCCTTGCCGTACGCCAGCCCGTGGTCCTCGACCTCGCCGCGGTCGTCACCGGTGAGCGTCCGCGCGCCGGTGCCGGTGAGGGCCTTGTCGACGGCGGCGGCGAGGGCGTCCGTGTCGACCCCCTCCTTCGCCATCACGGCGATGGCGTCGGCCTTGCCGGGGTGCCCGGCCAGCACGGGCGCCTCGGCGTCGGCGAACCAGGCCGTGGCCCCGCCGCCCGCCTCCTCGCCCGCGGTGTCCCCGGCACCGGCCTCGGCCAGCCCGGACACCCGGAATCCGGTGCGGCCGTCGGCCGTCTCCAGCACGACGGTGTCGCCGACGCCCGCCTCGGCGGTACGGGCCGCGTCCGCGCCGAGGACGACCTCGCCCGCGTGCGGTGCGGCACCCTTCGACAGCGCGGTCCCGGTGAAGGCGTGCGAGCCCCAGCCGTGGCCGGTGAGCGCGCCCGGCGCGCCGTCGCCGCCGCCGTGCACCGGGAAGGTGAAGTCCGGTACGGCGGTGGCCGCGCCCGGCACCTCGGCGGCCTTCGCCGCGAGCCCCGCGTCCACGCGGGCGGTGTCGGGCAGCGGGTACTCGGTCTCCTCGGGGCCGTCGACGGTGTCGGCGACGACGCGCGCGGACTGGTCGGCCGCCGCGACGACCGGCGCGTTCGCGTACCGCTCGGCCGGCACCGAGGCGCGGATGCTGGTCTCCAGCAGGACACCGCAGGCCGCGACGATCAGCGCCGACATCATCAGCGCGACGAACGTGCCCGCGAACGAGGCGGGCTTGAAGCGTACGGCCGCGCGGGCCAGGCCGTTGGGCTTGAGGCTCATGCCGCCACCCCCGCACCGGCCCCGGCCATCGCCCGCGCCCGGCCGGTGAGCGCGGTCATCCGCGCCGCGATCTGCTCCGCCGAGCCCCGCTCCAGGTGGTCGGCGAAGGCCCCGTCGGCGAGGAACAGCACGCGGTCGGCCCAGGCGGCCGCGGCCGGGTCGTGGGTGACCATGACGACGGTGGCGCCGAGGGTGTCCACCGCCTGCCGGAGCAGGCCGAGGACCTCGGCGGCGGTGCCGGTGTCGAGGGCGCCGGTGGGCTCGTCGGCGAAGATCACGTCGGGGGCGGTGACCAGGGCGCGGGCGACGGCCACGCGCTGCTGCTGGCCGCCGGACAGCTCGCCGGGCCGGCGCCGCGCCTTGTCGGCGAGGCCGACCTGCGCGAGCACCTCGGCCGCACGGCGGCGGTCCTGGCGCCGACCGGCCAGGCGCATGGGCAGCAGGACGTTCTGCTCCACGGTCAGCGACGGCAGCAGGTTGAACGCCTGGAAGACGAAGCCGAGGCGGCTGCGGCGCAGCTCGGTCAGCTCGTTCTCTTTCATGCCGGTGATCTCCGTACCGCCCAGGCGCACCGATCCCGCCGACGGCCGGTCGAGCCCGGCGGCGCACTGAAGGAAGGTCGACTTGCCGGACCCGGACGGGCCCATGACGGCGGTGAAGGTGCCGCGCGGCAGGGCGAGGTCGATGCCCGCGAGGGCGTGCACGGTGCCCGCGCCGCGGCCGTACTGCCGCCGGACCCCGCGCAGTTCGACGGCGAGCCCGGGCGTGGCGGCCGGGGTCTCGGGGCGGTGGTCCACCCCCGCCCGGTCGTCCGCCTTCTGCCGCTTGCCCTTGCGTAGCCTCATGGTGCCGTCTCCTCGTCGATGCCGCTCGTGCGTCTTGGTGACGAGGTGAAGAGTGCGGGGACGGCTCGGCGCCGGGCGTCATACCCGGGAGCCAATGTGGAGGTGATACCCGGGTAGGGGGCGAAGGAGAGCGGCCGGGTGCGCGGGACCGGCCGGGCGGGACTACTCTCCCGGGGCCACCAGCCCCGACTCGTAGGCGAAGACCACCGCCTGCGCGCGGTCGCGCAGGTCGAGCTTGGTGAGGACGCGGCTGACGTGCGTCTTGACCGTCTGCTCGGCCAGCACCAGGGTCTGGGCGATCTCCGTGTTCGACTCGCCGCGGGCGACCAGGGTGAGGACCTCGGTCTCGCGTTCCGTCAGCCCCTTGAGCCGCAGTGCGGGCTTGCCCCGGGAAGCAGCGGGGCGCTGCTTGGCGAAGTCCGCGATCAGGCGGCGCGTCACGGAGGGCGCGAGCAGCGCGTCGCCCGAGGCCACGACCCGTACGGCCGCGATGAGGTCGGCCGGCGGCGCGTCCTTCAGCAGGAAGCCGCTGGCGCCCGCCCGCAGCGCCTCGTACACGTAGTCGTCGACGTCGAACGTGGTGAGCATCAGCACCCGCGGCCGGTGGGTCACCCCGGGCGGGGGCGACAGCAGGCGGCGTGCGGCCTCCAGCCCGTCCATCTCGGGCATCCGCACGTCCATGAGTACGACGTCCGGGTGGGTACGCCGGCTCAGCTCGACGCCCTGCGCGCCGTCGGGGGCCTCGCCCACCACGTCGATGTCGCTCTGGGCGGCCAGCAGCGCGGCGAAGCCGGCCCGCACCATGGCCTGGTCGTCGACGATGATGACGCGCGTGGTCACGTGAGGTCCTCTTCCGTCAGGGGGATTTGGGCGGCGACCCGGAAGCCGCCGTCCGGCAGCGGCCCCACGTCGAGGGTGCCGCCGACGAGCCTTACCCGCTCGCGCATGCCGACCAGGCCGTGCCCGGTGCCGCCCACCTCGAGCGGCCCGGCGGGCGGCTCGGGCGGCGGGTCGTTGACGACCAGGACGGTGAGCCGCTCCCCGCCCCGTCCCTCGCGCCGCCCGTCGCGCCGCCGGTCGCCCTGCCCGTCGGTCTGCCCGTCGGTCTGTTCGTCGGTCTGTTCGTCGGTCTGTTCGTCGGTCTGTTCGTCGGCGGGCCGCGACACCGACAGCGACACGTGCGTCGCCGCGCCGGGCGCGTGCCGTACGACGTTCGCGAGGGCCTCCTGGACGATCCGGTACGCGGACAGGCCCACCGCCTCCGGCACCTCGGCGTCGCAGGGGGTGAACTCCACCGGCCCGACCGTCCGCGCCGTCGCCTCCACCAGCTGCCCGATCTGCGCGAGTCCCGGCTGGGGCACGAGTTCGCCGTGCGCCTCCTCGTTGCGCAGCACCCCGAGGAGTCGTCGCATCTCGCCGAGCGACTCCCGCGCGGTCGCCGCGATGGACGTGAACTCCTCCCGCACGTCCGGCGGCAGCGCCGCGAGGCGGTACTCCGCGGTGTCCGCCTGCACCGTGATGACGGACATGTGGTGCGCCACCACGTCGTGCAACTCGCGTGCGATGCGGGCGCGTTCCTCCAGCAGCGTCCGCCGGCCCCGCTCGGCCTCGCTGATCGTCTCCTGCTCTACCAGCCTGCGCTGCACCTCGTACCGCTCGCGCAGCGCGCCGCCCAGCAGGAGCGCGACGCCCCCGAGGATGGTGAGCAACAGGTCCTTGGCGCCGGTGCCGTGGGGCGCGACGAACCCCAGGCCGACGTTGGCGCCCGCCGTCGCCAGCCACACCAGCAGCAGCGTCCGGCGCCGCTCGCGCAGACCCAGGGCGAGGCAGAGGCCGACGTACCCGACGATCTCCATGGGCGGGAACGGCCACAGCAGCCGCTCCTGGAAGTCGACGGTGAGCAGGGCGAGCGCACCGGCCACGTCCGCGGCGAAGACCACGTACCAGGCGTGCAGCGGCCGTACGACGGCGAGCAGCAGCGGGGCGGCCTGGGCGACGGCCAGCGCGCTCGCGAGGCCGCCGTTCAGCCCGTAGTCGGCGGTGAGGACCACGATGGTCGTCGGCAGCAGGGCGACGCACAGCACGAACGCCACGGCCCACGGCAGCAGCCGCACCCACCGCCGCGACGCCCCCGCGAGCAGCGCTCGCGGGCGTTCCGCCTCCACTGGGATCATGGGCACCAGCCTAGGTGCCCGGTGCGCGCCGCGACGGCGTCCGAAGGGGCGGCGTCCGGAAGGGCGCACGGCGTCGGCTCCTCAGATGTCGGCACGCAGCGGTTCTCCCACCTCGTGCATGTGCCGCAGGGCCTGCCGGTAGGAGTCGACGAGACCGGTCTCCGCGTAGGGGATGCCGAGGTCCCGGCAGTGGGCCTTGACCGCGGCCTGGGCGAGCCCGAGGTGCGGGCGGGGCATGCTGGGGAACAGGTGGTGCTCGATCTGGTAGTTGAGGCCGCCGAGGAACCAGTCGGTGAGCAAGCCGCCCCTGACGTTGCGGGAGGTGAGGACCTGGCGCCGCAGGTGCCCCCACTTCTCCGCCCCGGGGTCCGGGTCGGGCATGTCCATCCCCTTGTGGTTGGGCGCGAAGGCCATGCCCAGGTGCAGCCCGAACAGGGCCTGGTGGAGCGCGGCGAAGACGAGGGCGTGCGCGAGCGGCATGGCCGTCAGGAGCAGGGTGACGTACCCGGCGACGTGGGCGACCAGGAGGGCGCCCTCCACCAGGCGCGCACGGCCCTGCCGGCGCCGCAGGTACTGGAAGCCGTGGAGCTTCAGGGCGAGGCCCTCGAGGAGGGTGAGCGGGAAGAACAGCCACGCCTGGTGCCGGGTGAGCCGGCCGCGGAAACCGACGCGCGTGGCGGCCTGCCCGCTGGTGAACACGAGTACGTCGGCGGCGACGTCGGGGTCCTTGTCGATGTGGTTCGGGTTGGCGTGGTGGCGGTTGTGCTTGTCGTTCCACCACGCGTAACTCATACCGAGCAGCAGATTGCCGTGGACGAGTCCGATGCGGCGGTTCACCGCGCGGCTGCCGCTGATCTGGGCGTGGCCCGCGTCGTGGCCGATGAACGCCGTACGGGCACACAGGACGGCGAGGACGGGCGCGAGCGCGAGCACCCACCAGGAGCCGCCGAGCAGCACCATGCCCGTGCCGACGGCGGCGAGACCGAGCGCGTTGACCGCTATGGTGCGCGCGTACCAGCCGGTGCGCCGTTCGAGCAGCTGCTGCTCCTTGACGTCGCGCAGCAGCGGCGTGAACTCACTGCCGGTGTCCGGCGGGACGCCTTCTCGGGGCAGGTGCATAGGCAGGGGCTCGGGCAGGGGCATGGAGGCTCCTTGATGGTGTGCTCGGGGATGGTGGCCGGGCCGGGCCAGGCCGGGGCGGGTCGGGTCGGGTCGGGTCGGGTCGGGTCGAAACGGTCAGGTCGAAACGGGTCGGGTCGGGGCGCTGGGAGTTGCCGGCTCACGCCGCCAGCGCGAAGCAGCCGAAGCCCGCCGCCAGCACCGTCGCCGCCGCACGCCGTGCCGTGCCGGTGCGGTCCCACGGGGCCTCCAGCGGCCGGGCGTACTTCGCGATCGCCACCAGCAGCCCCGCGAAGAGCGGCATCCAGGCCAGCCGCGCCAGGACCCAGCCGCCCGTGTCGGGTGCGGCGGTCAGCCCGGGGATCTCACCGAAGTACGAGCCGGGGACGGCGGCGGCGAGCATCGCCGTCTGGTGCCAGCACAGGATCGTCATCGCCGACAGGTTCACGATCACCACCGGTGCCCACAGGGCGGGCCGCCGCAGCAGCCGGGCCAGCCGGTCGCGCAGCAGGATCGCCGCGCCGGACTGGGCGGCGGCGAGCGCGAGGACCAGCAGGGACGGCGGATGGGAGTTGGTCCGGGCCTCGCCGGGCACGCCCACCATCGACGTCGGGTAGTGGAAGGCGAGCAGCAGCGCGGCGAACAGCGCCGTACCGCCCGCCAGCAGCAGCCACGCCCCGCGCCGGCCGATCCGCCCGTCCGCCCAGGACACGCCCAGTTGGTAGGCGAACATCCAGCCCGGCAGCAGATTGAGCAGACTCAGCCAGGACGGCATCGCGTCCGCGAAGGGCCCGTACCGCAGGAAGTCGACCACCGCGACGGACCCGATCAACGGCACCGCGGCCCGGGCGCCCATGCGTGCGGACGCCCGGACGCAGTACGGCGTGAGAGCCGTGATCACGGCGTAGACGCCGACGAACCACAACGGCTGGACGACCAGCGTGGCGGCGGTGTGCAGGGTGTCGCCCGGCACACCGAGGCCGTAGTGCAGAAGGGGAAGCAGCAGCGCCCATACGGCCGTGACGCCGAGGACCGGACGCCCCAGCCGCCTGAGCCGCCCGATCGTCCACTGCCGGACCGACCCCTTGCGACGCCGGTAGGAGAGGTACGAGGAGTAGCCGCCGACGAGGAAGAAGATGCCGAGCATCTGGAGGACCCAGCTCGCCGGGGCCAGACCGCCGAACGTGGCCAGCGGACTGGCGTTGTGCAGCCCGCCGCCGCCGTCCAGGGTGAACCCGCCGACCAGCCAGTGCCCGGTCGGGACGGCCAGCAGCGCCAGCGCGCGCAGGCCGTCGATCGCACGGTCGCGGTGGGCCGGGGTCCGCTCGTCGACCCGGGCGCCGAGCCGGGCGAGCTTGGCGAGCAGCCTCCTCACGAGCCCCCTCACGGGCGCTCTCCGTCCGCGATCGCCGCGAACGCGGCCAGGGTGGAGGTGCCGGGCGCGAAGTACTCGTCGTGCGCCGGGACGTCGTCGGCGGGCAGGACGGTCGCGCCGAAGCCGGGCGAGGTGGGGTCGGCGCCGTGGCCGAGGCCCAGGAACTCGACGTTGGGGACGCGGTCGATCCAGTCGTCCGGGGACTTCGCCGCCCAGACGTGGGCGTCGGTGCCGAGGGCTCCGACGTCGTCGGCGCGCATGCCGGGCGAGCCCATGACGACGATGTCCTCGGCGTCGGTGTCGTCGGCGGCGAGGCCGCAGACCACCGAGCCGTAGCTGTGGCAGAAGAGGGAGGGGTCGGGGAGACCGGCCGCGTCCAGCCCCTCGGTGAGGCGGACCAGCCGCTCGGCGCCCGCCTCGGCGAGCCGGCCCGTCGCCAGGTCGAGTCCGATGCCGGAGGGCGTCGTGTACCCGGCCCAGGCGATGACGGCCGTGTCGTCGCCCGCCGCCGCCCGGAGGTCGGCGGCACGCTGCGCCGTACGGTCGAAGGCCGAGGCGTCGATGTCCGAGCCCGGGACGATCACCGAGACGTGGGCGGCGTTCTCCAGGTCGCCCGCGACCCGCGCGATCGTCCCCCGCCCGCGCGGGTCGTACGCCAGCACCTGGTCCCCCGCGGGCGCGTTGGCCTCGTAACGGAGGTGCACGGGGACGCCGTCGAGGTTGCCCACCACGGTGGGGTGATCCTCGACGAGTCTCTCCTGCTGGGCGCCGCTCAGACCGGCGAAGAACGCCGCCACCTCGTCCGGGGCGGCCGTGGCGGGGTCCGGCAGCTCCCTGCCGAGGGAGTCGTCCGCCAGCCAGGCGGCGGTGCCGGGCAGCGGGCCGCCGGGCGCGCTCTGACTGCTGGCCGAGGCCCAGCCGGCCGTGCCGCCGACCAGCAGCGTGGTCAGTACGGCGGTGGTCAGGACCCTTCTGAAGCGACCCATCCGTCCGCCTCCTCCGTCTCGTCGTGACGCTGACGGAGGGAAGGTAGGAGGCAGGTACGGGCCGGGACGTCACTCCGGGGAGCCAAGCCGGGGGTGATACCCCGGTAGGGGGTCGGCTACGTCGGTGACCGGACCGTCCGTCAGACGGAGGCCGCCGTCCACTCCCGCAGCAGCGCCAGGCGCTGGTCCTTGGTCGGGGCGACGTCCTCGGGCTCGTCCCGGCGCCAGGCGAGCAGTTCGCCGACGGTGGTGGTGCCGTCGGCGAGGCGGGCCAGAAGGGCACGGGAGAGGTCGTACTCGTCGGGTGTGTGGATACCGCCGGTGACGGCGGCCAGCACGCTCGCCTCGACCGTGCCGTCGCCCTCCGTCTCCACCAGCACCGTGAAGAGCGGCGGCTGCTCGCCGTCGCCCGTGATCAGCACGACGACCGAGTCGAACGCCATGGACGCCAGCCGCCGCCCGGCCGACCGCACGGCCACGTCGCGCACGTCCAGCCCCCGCACCTCGTCCCACCCCCAGGACCGGCCGCCCTGCCCGCCCCCCAGGATCTCCACCCCGCCCTCGGTCAGCCGCACACCGGGCGCCGCACCGGCGGGCTTCGCCCCCAGATACACACACCCCTCAGTGATCCAGAACAGGCCGACCATGGCCATGGGCGTCTCCTCGGACGGTACGGATGCCGTTGTCGCCGGAGGAGACGACCCTGACCGGTGGAAGGTTCCCGGCGTCAGGCCACCGGCGTCGTCGGGCCCACCAGTTCCGTCAGGACGTCCTCCATCGTGACGAAGCCCAGGACCGAGCCCGTCTCGCCGGTGACGGCGGCCAGGTGGCTGTCCTCGGTGCGCAGGGCGGTGAGGGTGTCGTCCAGGGGGGTGTCGATGCGGACGCGGGTGACGCGGTGCAGGGCCGTGCGCGGGAAGGGGCTCTCGCGGTCGGTCAGGCCCAGGGTGTCCTTGATGTGCAGGTAGCCGAGGACGGTGCCGCCGGGGCCGGTGACCGGGAAGCGGGAGTAGCCCGCGTCGGCGGCCATGCGTTCCAGCTCGGCCGGGGTGACCGTGTGCGGGACGGTGCGCATCTTCTGGGCCGGGACCAGGATCTCGCCGACCGGGCGGGTGCCCAGCTCCAGCGCGTCGCGCAGGCGCTCGCCGTCGGCCGGGGTGAGCAGTCCGGCCTCGCTGGCGTCGACCACCATGCGGGCCAGCTGGTCGTCGGTGAAGACGGCCTCGACCTCGTCCTTCGGCTCCACCCGCAGCAGCTTGAGGAGCGTGTTGGCGAAGGCGTTGATGCCGAAGACGACCGGCTTCAGGGCCCGGGTGAGGGCGACCAGCGGCGGGCCCAGGAGCAGCGCGGTGGTCGCCGGGGCGGCCAGCGCGATGTTCTTCGGGATCATCTCGCCGATCAGCATGTGCAGGTACGTCGCCAGGGCCAGGGCGATCGCGAAGGCGACCGGGTGGACCAGCGCGTGCGGCATGTGGACCGCCTCGAACACCGGCTCCATCAGGTGCGCGATGGCCGGTTCCGCGACCGCGCCGAGCACCAGGGAGGAGACGGTGATGCCGAGCTGGGCCGTGGCCATCATCTGGGAGATGTGCTGAAGGCCCCACAGGGTCATCCGGGCGCGCTTGTCGCCCGTCTTCGCGCGCGGCTCGATCTGGCTGCGGCGCACCGAGATCATGGCGAACTCGGCGCCCACGAAGAACGCGTTGGTCAGCAGCGTCAGCGCGCCGATGAAGAGCTGTACGACGGTCATCGGGCCAGCTCCCGCTCGTTCCGCGCCGACCGCTCGCCGGACGGCTGCTCGTAGGCCGGCCGGGCGTCGTCCGCCGCGGGGGCGGTGACACGGAGGCGGTCTGCGCGGTGGTGGTCGACGTCGAGGACATCGATGCGCCAGCCGTCCAGGGCGACCACGTCGCCCTTGGCGGGGATGCGGGTCAGGTGGGTGGCGACCAGGCCGGCCAGGGTCTCGTACGGCCCCTCCGGCGCGGTCAGGCCGATGCGCTCCAGGTGGTCCAGGCGCAGCGAGCCGTCGGCCTCCCAGGCCGCGCGGCCGTCGGGGTCCGCGGGGGCGGGCAGCAGGTCCGGTATCTCGACCGGGTCGTGCTCGTCGCGCACCTCGCCGACGACCTCCTCGACGATGTCCTCGACCGTCGCGACGCCCGCCGTACCGCCGTACTCGTCGATGACGACGGCCATGGTGCGGGTGGCGCGCATGCGCTCCAGGAGGCGGTCGGCGGGCAGGCTGTCCGGCACCAGGAGCGGCGCGGTGGCCAGCTCGGTGACGGGGGTGGACCCGCGCCGCTCCGGCTCCAGGGCCAGCACGTCGCGGATGTGGACCGTGCCGACGACCTCGTCCAGGCTGTCCCGGTAGACCGGGAAGCGGGACAGGCCGGTGGCGTGCGAGAGGTTCGCGGCGTCGGCGGCGGTGGCGTGGGCCTCCAGGGCCTTGACGTCCACACGCGGGGTCATGACGTTCTCCGCGGTCAGGTCGCTCAGGTGGAGCGTACGGACGAACAGCTCCGCCGAGTCGGCCTCCAGGGCGCCCTCCGCGGCCGAGTGCTGGGCGAGGGCGACCAGCTCCTCGGCGCTGCGGGCGGAGGCCAGCTCCTCGGCCGGTTCCAGGCCGAAGCGGCGCACGAAGCGGTTCGCCGTGTCGTTCAGGTGCCGGATGAAGGGGCCGAAGGCGGTGGTGAAGCCGCGCTGCGGACCCGCGACGACCTTCGCGACGGCCAGCGGGCGGGAGATCGCCCAGTTCTTGGGGACCAGTTCGCCGACGACCATCAGGACGACGGTGGAGAGGATCACGCCGAGCAGGGTCGCCACCGTGGAGGCGGCGCCGCCCAGGCCGATCGCCGTCAGCGGGCCGCGCAGCAGCACCGCGATCGACGGCTCGGCCAGCATGCCGATGACCAGCGAGGTCACCGTGATGCCGAGCTGGGCGCCGGACAGCTGGAGGGTCAGGGAGCGTACGGCTTTCAGGGCGCCGTCCGCGCCGCGCTCACCGGACTCGGCGGCACGCTCCAGGTCGGAGCGCTCGACGGTGGTGAGGGAGAACTCGGCCGCGACGAAGAGCGCGCAGGCCAGGGTGAGGAGGAGGGCCAGCAGGAGCAGCAGGACCTCGGTCACCGTGCCACCCCGCTTCCCTCACGCGCGTACGGGGGCACTGGCGGGCCGGCCGCGGCACGGCCGGTACTGGGAGGCTCCATTACGGAACGGGACTCCTTAACGGGGTCGGTGGGCACCGGTACCAGCCGGGCGCCCGAGGGTTCCCCCTCATGGTAAAGGACGAGCAAAGAGATCGGGAGTCCTGAGGCCCCTATGCTTCTACTCGCCTGTAGAGAACGGCCGGACGGCTCCGGTTGTTCCCCACACGAACGTGAAGGAGAGAACGCCTCGATGGTGTTCAAGCGGCTGCTCGGTTCCCTCGGCGTGGGCGGACCCACGGTGGACACGACGCTCGACCCGGGCGCCGCCCGGCCGGGAGGCACCCTGTCGGGCCGGGTCCACCTCGTCGGCGGCACCGCCGACCACGACGTCGAGCACGTCGCGCTGGAACTGGTGGCCCGCGTGGAGACCGAGCACGAGGAGTACGGCGACGGGGAGGGCGTGCTCGTCTTCGACCGGCACGTCGTCGGCGGCGCCTTCCGGCTCGCGGCCGGCGAGGAGACGAGCATCCCGTTCACGGTGACGCTGCCCTGGGAGACCCCGGCCACCGAGCTGTACGGGCAGCCGCTGGGCGTCGTGCTCGGCGTGCGCACCGAGCTGGCCGTCGCCGGCGCCCGGGACCGGGGCGACCTGGACCCGCTCGCCGTGGCACCACTCCCGGCCCAGGAGGCCGTCCTGGCGGCCCTCGGCCGGCTCGGCTTCGGCTTCCGCTCCGCCGACCTGGAGTACGGCCGCATCGGCGGCACCGGGCAGCAGCTGCCCTTCTACCAGGAGATCGAACTGACCCCGCCCCCGCACTACGCCCACCAGGCCGACGAGATCGAGTTGACCTTCCTGGCCGTACCCGGCGCCCTCGAGGTGGTGCTGGAGGCGGACAAGCGCGGCGGCCCGCTCTCCGACGACCACGGCGGGCACGACGCGCTCAGCCGCTTCACCGTCCCGCACGAGGGCCCCGCCGGACCGCAGGGCTGGGACGCCCTCGTCGACGGCTGGATGCGGGAGCTGATCGAGCACCGGGCGTCGTACGGCTCCCACGCGGTGTACGGCCACGACTCCGGGGTCGGCGCGGCCGTCGTGGCCGGGGCCGCGGGGATCGCCGGGGGGATGGTGGCGGCCGAAGTCGTCGACGAGGTGGGGGACTTCTTCGAGGACGACTCCGACGACGGGGAAGGCTGATAACTTCTACAGTGCTGTAGAGGCTCGGGACGGGTCCCGGTCTCCCCGACCAGCGCCGACCAGCCCGACCACCCCTTCCCGTCCGACCGGTACGGAGTACGGAGTTCTCATGGCCCTGTGGGACCGCTTCAAGGAGTCCGCGTCGCAGATGCAGACGCAGCTCGTGGCGAAGAAGAACGACCTCAAGAGCGGCGCCTTCCGCGACGCGAGCATGGCGATGTGCGCGCTGGTCGCCGCGGCCGACGGCACCGTCGACGCCTCGGAGCGGCAGCGGGTCGCCCAGCTGATCTCGACCAACGAGGTGCTGCAGAACTTCCCCGCCGACGACCTGCGCCGCCGCTTCGAGGAGAACCTGGACAAGCTGACCGCCGACTTCGCCTTCGGCAAGGTCGGCATCCTCCAGGAGATCGCCAAGGCGAAGAAGAAGCCCGCCGAGGCACGGGCCGTGGTCCAGATCGGCATCGTGATCGGCGGCGCCGACGGGGACTTCGACAAGGACGAGCGCGCCGTGGTCCGCGAGGCGTGCTACGCCCTCGACCTGCCGCCGCACGAGTTCGACCTCTGAGAGCCGGCGGGCCCCGCGGGCGCCGGGCCCGCCGGCCGTGCCGTAGATTCCGTGCGCGGGCCCGTGCCGCGGGCCCGCACCGTACGTCCATCAGGAGAGCGCCGTGTTCGGACTCAGCGAGCTCGCGATCATTCTCGTCGTCGTCGCGGCCGTCCTGGCCGTCAAGAAGCTCCCCGAGCTGACCCGCTCGGCGGGCAAGTCGGCCCGCATCCTCAAGTCCGAGGCCCGCGCGGCGAGGGACGCGGACGAGCCGGGGACGCCGCGCGTCATCCCGGGGGAGACGGTCAAGCGCGAGGACCCCGGCACCGGTACCGGCAGCGGCGCCGACACGGGCACCGGCCCCCGGGGCTGAGCCCGGCCCGTCTCACGCGCCGGGCCCGCGGTCCCCGGCGCGGGTGCGGTGCGGGCCCAGCTCGCGCAGGACCTCGCCGAGTTCGGCGGCGGTGAGCGCGGGCACGGGCAGGGCCGCGGCGGCCGGTGCGGTGCGCAGGCCGCCCAGGAACAGCGCGAGGGGGCGACGCCAGGCGTCCGGCGCGGGTACGGCCGCGGACCCGGCAGCCGTCGTGGTCGCGGACCCGGCAGCCGTCGCGGCCGCGGTCGCGGCGGTCAGTGCCGGGACGGCGCGGCCGAGCGCCGCGAGCCCGAACAGGACGTCCTCGGTGGTGACGTCGGCGCGGACGGTGCCCTCCTCCCGCAGGCGGGTCAGCAGCGTGTCCACGGTCCGGCGGTTGTGCTCGTGCACGGCCTCCAGGCTGTCGACACCCCGCAGGTGCGTGGTCATGAGGTCGTTGGAGCCCCGGTCCGCGGCCAGGGTGCCGAAGACCACCTCCAGATAGCCGGTGAGCCCCGCCCACGCGTCCGGCGCCTTCCTGGCCCGCTCCCCGGCGTCCATCGTGCCGGTCAGCGAGTCCCGGAACACGGCGTCCACCAGGGCGGCACGCGTGGGGAAGTGGCGGTAGAGCGTCGCGTTGCCCACCCCCGCCCGGCGCGCGATCACGTCCAGCGCCGCGTCCAGCCCCTGCTCGGTGAACACCTCGTGGGCCGCCTCCAGCAGAAGCTCCCGGTTGCGCCGCGCGTCGCGTCGCTGCCGGGGCGCTCCGTCGCGTGCGCCGACGGTCATCCTCATCCTCCGGATCGTACGAACCGGGGAGTGCTCCCCGTGCTCCGAACGCCGATGCTATCGTCGGCCGATGAAATGGGGACTACTCCCCGTTTAGTTGTCTTCCCCAGGAGGCCCCATGACCGCGCCCACCCTCGAGGAACTGGCCGCCCTGCGGGCCCGGGGTGCCGTGCACCGGGTGCTCGTGCCGGGCTGCGGGGAGAGCTGGCTGGTGGTGACGCGCGAGGCGGCTCGGGTCGCGCTCACCGATCCCCGGCTGCGCAACGACATCCGGCACTCCGCGTCCTGGCAGAGCGACGGCGGGCACGCCATCGGCCACAACATGCTCCAGAGCGACCCGCCGCAGCACACGCGGCTGCGCCGCCTGGTCGCCGGACACTTCACGCCGGGCCGGGCCGCCGCCCTGCGCCCGCGCGTCGAGCGCATCGCGGACGAGCTGCTGGACGCGCTGCCGCGAGCGGGCACCACCGACCTGGTCGCCCGGTACGCGCTGCCGCTGCCCGTCACCGTCATCTGCGAGCTGCTGGGCGTGCCCGAGGCCGACCGCCAGGGCTTCCACACCTGGTCGGACGAGCTGGTCATGCCCACTTCGCCCGAGGCGGCCGGGGCGGCGGCGACCGCGCTGACCGGCTACCTCACCGAGCTGACCGACGCCAAGCGCCGCACCCCGGACGGCACGCTGCTCGGCGACCTGGTCGGCGCCGCCGACAGCGGCGGGCTCACCGCCGGGGAACTGCTCGGCATGGCCTTCCTCATCCTCGTCGCCGGGCACGAGACGACCGTCAACCTGATCTCCGCCACCGTCCACGGCCTGCTCACCCACCCCGACCAGCTCGCCCGCCTGCGCGCCGAACCGGAACTGACCGGGGCCGCCGTGGAGGAGTCGCTGCGGTACCACTCACCCGTCCACGCCTCCGCGTTCCGTTTCGCGGCCGAGCCGCTGGAGCTGGCGGGCACCGCGATCGCGGCGGGCGACTCGGTGCTCGTCTCCCTCGCCGCCGCCTCCCGCGACCCGGCGCACTTCCCCCACCCCGACCGCTTCGACATCGGCCGCCGCCCGCAGGGCCACCTCGGCTTCGGCCACGGCCCGCACCACTGCCTGGGCGCCCCGCTGGCCCGCGTCGAGGCCGCCGTCGCCGTACGCCTGCTGCTCGACCGGCATCCCGCGCTCGCCCTCGCCGCCGACCCGGCGACGCTCACCTGGCGCACCAGCACCCTGCTGCGGGGGCTGACGGAACTGCCGGTGCGGCTCGGCTGATCCCGCTCAGGACGGACTCAGGCAGGACGGGCTCAGGACGGCTCAGGACGGGTCCTCCGGTACGGCCGACAGCAGGCTGTGCACGATCGGCCCCGCCGAGCCGCCGCCCGTGACGCCCTCCTCCACGACCACGGCGACGGCGACGTTGCCCCGGTGGGCGACCAGCCAGCCGTTGTTGTCCTGGTCGTCGGAGACCTCGGCGGTGCCGGTCTTGGCGCCGATCTCGCCCGGCAGGTCGGCCAGGACGCGCGCGGTGCCGTCGGTGACGGTGGCCCGCATCAGCCCGCGCAGCTGGGTGACGACCTCGTCGGGGAGCGGCTCGGTGCGGGTCCCGTCCTCGTTGCCCGCGGTGACGGACGGCTGGTGGAACTCGCCGGAGACCGCGGTGGCCGTCACCGACGCCATGATCAGGGGGTTGGCCTGGACGCGGCCCTGCCCGATCATCGACGCGGCCTTCTCCGTCTCGTCCTTGGGCGCCGGCACCGAGCCGTCGTACGTCGGGATGCCGACGTGCCACTCCTGGCCCACCCCGAAGTAGGTGCGCGCGACCTTTCCCAGCTCCCCGTCGTCGAGCTTGCCTCGCAGGCTGATGAAGGCGGTGTTGCAGGACTCCGTGAAGTCCTTGCGGAAGGTGGCGCCGGGGTGTTCGGAGGTCTCCACGTTGTGGAACTCCTTGCCGACCGTCAGGTACTTGGGGCAGTCCACGACCTCGTCGGGCGCGACCGCATCTTTGAGCAGCAGGGCGCTGCTGGTGACGATCTTCCAGGTGGAGCCGGGCGCGTAGGTGCCGGAGGCGGCCCGGTTGAAGCCGGAAGAGGGCGAGTTGGCGAGGGCGAGGACCTCGCCGTTGTCGACGCGCAGGGCGACGAGGGAGGCGTTCTTGCCGTCGGCCTCCCCGAGGGCCTTCTCGGCGGCGGCCTGCCAGCCGGCATCCAGGGTGGTGCGCACGGGCCGGTCCGCCGTCGCCGGGTCGGGCTCCTTGCCGAAGGACGCCTCGGTGCGCACGGTCTCGCCGGTGGCCCGGTCGACCAGCTCGACCGCGCCGCGCGGACCGCCGCCGCCCGCGTCACCGGCGAGCCGGCCCAGGAGCGGGGCCAGGGACGGGTAGTCGGCGCCCACGAGGGAGACCCCCGCGCGGTCCGTGACCTTCGGCGGGGCGCTCTCCTCGCGCTCCAGACGGAACTTCTCCGTCCCGCTCAGCCGCGGGTGCACCAGCGACAGCCGCCAGTCCACCTTCCAGCCGCCGCCGTCCTGCTCCCGCAGCGGCAGCTCCGACTCGTACGTCCAGGTGCCCAGGCCGGTGACCGGCATCCGGGCGGTGAAGGGGACGCCGAGGGTGCCGTCCTCGTCCTCCTGCACTCCGTCGTCCGCCGCCGTCAGCCTCGGTTTCTCGATGTCGAGTCCCGCGGTGAAGCTCTGGAGCACCTCCTGCGCCTTGCCGGGCTCGGTGGTGCGTCCGGCCGCGCTCGGCAGGCGGCCGGCGGCCCAGTCGGCGAGGAAGGCGCGCGCCTGTTTCATCGCGGCGGGGTCGGGTCCGTCGTCGCCGCGCGCGAAGGGGCCGAACCCGGCGGCGTACGAACCGCCCGCGGCGATCGCGAGGACGACACCCACGGCGGCGACGGCCCGCACACCGTTGCGGGGCCCGCGGCGGCGGGGAGGGGTGAGGTGGGGCGAGGTGAGGTGAGGAGCGTCGGGCATGGGAAGGTCCTTGTCGGTCAGCGGCCGGTGCCGGTGAGGAAGTCGAGGATCGTGTCGGTGGCGTCGAGGGCCTCGCTGACGGGACCGAACCCCTCGGGCGGCGGGACGGTCGAGCCGGGCCAGGTGTGACCGGCGTCGTCGACGACGAGGAGTTGCACGGTGCCGTCGGTCCGCCGGGAGCCACCGGGGGCCTCGTTCCCGAGCCGCCACACCGTCCGGTCGTAGCCCTTCTCCGCCCGCGTGACCGGCTCGCCCGCGCCCCCGGCCGCCGCGAACGCCGCCGCGCTGTCCCGGGCCGACCGGGTCGGCAGGATCGGCTCCTCGGGATCCGGGGGCGGGGACGGCAGGCCCGCGAGGGGCCGTACGGGGTCGTCGGCGCCGTAGACGACCATGACCGGGACGGGCCCGGTCGGCTCCATCGCGGCGTCGCCCGTGGGCAACTGGCCGGAGACCGAGGCCGCACCCGCCAGCAGGGCGGGGCGTTCGGCGGCCATGCGCAGGGCCATCGAGCCGCCGTTGGAGAACCCGGCGACGTACACCTGACCGGGGTCGGCCCGCTCGGTGCGGACCAGGTGTTTGATCAGCGCCTCGGTGAACCGCACGTCCAGGCCGGGGTCCGGGCGCTGCTTCGTCGCCCGTGTGCCCGCGCCCCAGCCGTGGCCGAGGCCCTCGGGAAAGGCGACGAGCATGCCGCGCGCGGTGGCGGCCCGCTCCAGCCGGGTCTTCGCCCGCAGTTCGGCGGCGTCGGCGCCACGGCCGTGGAAGGCGATGAGGAGGGGCCTCGGGCCGTCGTCGCCGTCGGCGGCAGGGGTGGGGTCGGGGGGCCGATGCAGGAGGTACTGGCGGGTGTCACCGTCCACCCGGAGCTGGGCGCGGACCTCCGGCGCCGCGGTGGCCGCACCGCTGCCCGCGCCGCTGCCGGAGGCGGTGGCGGTGGTGGACGGGCCGCTCGACGCGGCCGCCTCCGGACGGCCGGCGTCGGCGTCGGTGGCGCAGCCGGCCAGGGGGAGGACGAGGGCGAGGGCGAGCGCGCCGGGCCACCGACGGGCGCGGAGCGCGGGGGCACGGGCACAGACACGGTCACGGACGCGGTCACCGGCGCGGTCACGGTCACGGAAGGAGCGCATGGCCCGAGGAGAGCAACCCCGTAGAGCCCCTGTCCAAGACCGATATGAATGTCGGATCGATCAATCCCCGATATGATTACTGGTCGTGGACCTGGTGCGGCACCTGGAGTGCTTCGTGGCTGTTGCAGAAGAGTCACACTTCGGGCGTGCCGCGGCCCGGCTCGGCATGGCCCAGCCGCCCCTGTCGCAGCGCATCCAGCGGCTGGAGAAGGAGCTGGGCGTCCGGCTCTTCGAGCGCACCAGCCGGCAGGTGACGATCACCGAGGCGGGCACGCTGCTGCTCGCCGAGGCCCGTGAGCTGCTGGCCCGCGCCGAGTCGCTGCGGACCGCGGCGCGCCGCATCCGGGACGGCGAGAGCGGTCTGCTGCGCGCCGCCCTGTCCCCCGACATCTCCGGCGAGACCGTCGCCGCGCTGCTGGCCGACTTCCGCCGCCGGCACGCGGGCCTCGAACTGGAGCTGCACGAGCTGACCACCGCCCAGCAGCTCGCCGGGTTCGCCGCCCACGAGCTGGACGTCGGCCTCATCCACCACCCGTGCGACGTCACCGGCCTGGAACTGGGCCCGGTGCTCCGCCGCGACCTCGGCGTCCTGCTGCCGCACGGTGCGCCCCAGACGGAGCTGGACGCCGTGCCGCTCGCCGCCCTCACCGGCTACGACCTGGTCCTCTTCCCGCGCGCCGACGCGCCCGCGGTCTACGACGACCTGCTCACCGCCTGCGCCCGGGGCGGCTACACGCCCGCCGCGGTACGGCACGGCCAAGGCGCGAGCTTCGTCCGCGGCCTGGTCCTGTCGTCCGGGGCCGTCGCCCTCGGCCCCCGCGACACCCGGCTCGTGGCCCCCGGCGACCAGGACCTGGTCTGGCGCCCGCTGGCCGGGGCCCCGCCCGCCTGGCGGCACTCCGCGGCCTGGCCCAGGGGGCGTGGCGACGCCGCCGTCGGCGCCTTCGCGGACGCGGCCACCCACGCCCTGCGCACCACGGCCGGCGCCCACTCCGAGGCACCGGCCCGGCCCCTGCACCTTCGCCCGGCATCGGAGTACTGGCTTTGACCGACACCGCCGCCTTCGCCCTCCGCCCGGCGCACCCCTCCACCC
Organism: Streptomyces sp. NPDC001599; assembly: GCF_042893535.1. Taxonomy (NCBI): domain Bacteria; kingdom Bacillati; phylum Actinomycetota; class Actinomycetes; order Kitasatosporales; family Streptomycetaceae; genus Streptomyces; species Streptomyces sp. NPDC001599. Next base: position 53,162 of record NZ_JBIAVA010000007.1, on the reverse strand, counting down.
CGGCCGGCGCCGACCACCCACGCCCGGCGGGCCGCACCCGCCCGCACACCCACGGCGACGCCCTCCGAAACACGCGTGGCCGGACCGGGGCGTGCACCGCCACGACCGCCCGGACAGCAGGTGCCGGCCCCGGCACCGAAGGCCCGACCACTACCGCCGACACCGCCCTCCGCGGCGCCCACCGAAACACGCGCGCCCGGACCGGGGCCCGCACCGCCACGACCGCCCGGCCGGTGGGGCCCGGCGCGGCATCGGAGGGCCGGTCATGACCGACACCGTCGCCGCCGCCCGGCTGGACGCCGCGTTCGCCGATGCCGGGGTCACCGGGTGGCTGCACGCCGTGGACATCGACTCGGGGGCGCAGGTCGGGGCCGGGGCGGACCAGCTGGTCTGCACGGCCAGTGTCCACAAGCTGTGCGTGCTGGTGACGCTGCACGAGCTGGCGGCGGCCGGGGAGCTGGACCTCACCGAGCGGATCGAGTGCCCGCCGACCGGACGCACCCCGGGGCCCACCGGACTCGCGGCCATGCTCGACCCGGTCCTGCTGTCCCTGCGCGACGCCGCGTTCCTGATGATGTCCGTCAGCGACAACACCGCCGCCGACCTGCTGCTGCGCCGGGTCGGCCTGGACGCCGTCAACCGCACCACGGCCCGGCTCGGCCTCACCCGGACGCGGGCGGTGCACGGCTTCGGCGAGATGCTGGGCACCATGCGCGAGGACGCCGGGCCCGAGGGTGCCCGGGCGCTGACCGACCCGCACGTCATCACCCGGCTGCGCGCCCTGGACCCGGCCCGCACCAACCACAGCACTCCCCGGGACATGACGCGTCTGCTCGGCGCGATGTGGCGGGACGAGGCCTGCCCGCCCGAGTACGGCGCCGCGATGCGCCGGATCATGGGACTCCAGGTGTGGCCGCACCGCCTGGCCTCGGGCTTCCCCTTCGACGACGTGCACGTGGCCGGCAAGACCGGCAGCCTGCCCACCCTGCGCAACGAGGTCGGCGTCGTCGAGTACCCCGACGGCGGCCGCTACGCCGTGGCCGTCTTCACCCGCACCGCCCACACCGCGGCCGTACTCCCGGCGGCGGACGCGGTGATCGGCACCGCGGCCCGGATCGCGGTGGACGCCCTGCGGGCACCCTGACGGCCGAGGGCACCGGGGTTGGCCGTTCGTCGTGCCGGGCCCGTCCGGGGTGGCGGTGCGTACCCGACTCAAGCAGCTCACCACCACCGACGTGGAGGTACTGCGGCAGGTCGGCGCGCATCTGGGCGCACTCGCGTCCCGTGACCTGACAGCGCGCTGTCGTGACGGGCTGGATCATGATGCCGGGGCGTGGGCGGTGCGCAAGCGCGCGCTGACACCCCATTCGTCGGCCCGTTGGGCGGGTGCGATCACCAAGGCGTCGCATGATCAGTGGGCGCTGGCCCGGCGTAGTGCCCACGCGTATCTCCAGTCGTTGGAGGCGGGGGTGCGGACGCTGGACCACCGGCTGTCGCTCCCGATCGGGGAGAAGGGGGCGAAGCGTGCTCCTGGTGGTTATCGCAGTCGGCGGGAGTGGCATGCCAAGGCCCGGCGCCTGCACGTGCTGGAGGACCGGCTGGCGCGGGCACGCGTGGACTGGGAGGCCGGGCGGGTGTGCGTGGTGCGGGGTGGCAAGCGGCTGGCCCGCGCGCGGCACCATCTGACGGATGCCGGGCTCACCGAGGCCCGGTGGCGTGAGCGGTGGGAGGCGGCACGCTGGTTCGTGCAGGCGGACGGGGAGTCCGTTCGGGATGTCCGCAGTGCACGGGAATGGGTCCAAGACTCACTCCTGCTCACTGAACAGGAACGGTCGGAGAGCTCGAAGCAGGTGGCGCCGTCCGGCGCCGATCAGCGAGACGCCGCTGCGCCAGAGCACCGGCTCGTTCCGGATCACGTACCGCCCGGTGGGCACGCGCACCGTGCGCGGCCGCCCGTCCTCGGCGGTGGCGTCGCCCAGCGCGTCCACCAGCTCCTGAAGGGCCGGCCGGTCGTCGGCGGCGCCGTCCCCGACCAGCCCGTACTCATGGGCGTCCGCCGTCAACGGCGCGGTCATGGGCTGCTCCTTCCACCGGTGACGCGGGACGGACGGCGGCCCGAGGCCGGCAGCGCCCCGTGCCGACCGTGTACCAGCCACCGGCCCGCCCCAATCGCGGGTTCGCGCGTCAGGACACAGGCATGGACACCGGCAAGGACACAGGAAGGGACATATCAGGCGCTTTATCTCATTTGGGGGTACATAATCAGAACATGAGTACGGCAACGTATGTACTGCTGGCCGCGCCCTCGGGCGGAGCCAAAGTGACAGTGGTCTTCATCATCGGACTGGTGATCGCCGGGGCGTTGGTCTGGGCCGTACGCGTCGGCATGCGGGTCATGGACCGGGAGCCGGACCGCCCCCGCGCCGACGAACAGCCGCACCTCCCGGACACCGGGGCCGTCCACGAGGAGCGCGAGATGCGCGAACCCGACGAGATCCCACTGAACAACGACGGGAGCCCGCGGCTCATGCCCTACGAGCTGCACCACTCGGGCAGCCGCCGCGGCGAGGACCAGAAGCGGCGCCGCTGGCTCCCGGGGTCGAGCGGGGCCTTCGGCAGCGGTGGGCCGGGACACGTCTGAGGCCGTGGGTGACGCCGCCCCCGGCGCCTTCACGGACGAGGTCTACGCGGCCCGCATGGACCGCACCGCCTACGAGGCCGCCGCCCTCGGGCTCGCCGGAGTGCTGGTGACCCCCGGCCCCGACCTGGTGTGGCTGTGCGGCTACCGGCCCACCGCCCCCACCGAACGCCTCACCCTCCTCGTCCTCACCGCCACCTCCCAGCCCCGGCTGCTGGTGCCCGCGATCGACCGCCCGTCCGCCGAGGCGGCCCCCGGCGCGGGCGCGATACGGGTCTCCGACTGGTGGGAGGGGCAGGACGCCTACGCCGCCGCGGCCGGTCTGCTGCGCCCGCACGGCCGGTACGCCGTCTCCGACGCGACGTGGGCCCTGCACCTGCTCTGCCTCCAGGCGTCCCTGCCGCTGGCCACCTACCAGCCGCTGTCCGTCGTGCTGCCCATGCGGCGCGCGGTGAAGGACGAGCAGGAGGTGGCCCGGCTGACGGCCGCGGCAGCGGCGGCGGACACCGCGTACGAGGAGGTCCTCGGGCTGCGTTTCGGCGGGCGCAGCGAGCGCGAGCTGGCCACCGACCTGGCCGGGCTGCTGCGCGCGCACGGCCACAGCCGCGTCGACTTCACGGTGGTCGGCGCCGGACCCCACGCGGCCGACCCGCACCACCGGCCCGGCGACCGGATCATGGGGGACGGGGACATGGTCGTCCTGGACTTCGGCGGCCTCAAGGACGGCTACGGCTTCGACATCGCCCGCACCGTCCACGTCGGGGCACCGACGGACGAGGAGCGCCGGGTCCACGAGACCGTCCGGGCCGCACAGCGGGCGGCCTTCGAGGCGGTGCGGCCCGGGGTGTCCTGCCAGGAGGTCGACCGGGCGGCCCGCGCGGTGATCGAGGAGGCCGGGCACGCCGGGCACGGCGCGCACCGCACCGGCCACGGCGTCGGCGTCACCACCCACGAGCCGCCCTATCTGGTGGAGGGCGAGGAACAGCCCCTCGAACCGGGCATGTGCTTCTCCATCGAGCCCGGCATCCACCTCCCGGACCGCTTCGGCGTCCGCATCGAGGACGTCGTGACCTGTACGGAGGACGGGGGCCGACGGCTCAACACCACCTCGCACGAGCTGGCGATCGTGCGCTGACGCCTCCGCGGGCGGGCCGGGGAAATCGGCTCGCGTCCGCGCCCGGCGTCCCCGTACCGTCGTCCGCATGACGCACGTCAGCCCCTTCTTGGAGACGACGCCGGGTACCGTCCCGGCGCGCTGACTGCTGACCAGAAGTCCGAAGCCCCGGGGCGAGCGCCCCGGGGCTTCGTCGCGTGGTGCTCGTCCTGTGGACGATTCCGAGGGAGACCACGATGCACCACGAGGACCACCGGCGGCTCGGCCGCGAACTGGCGCTGTTCGACACCGACCCCCTCATGGGCGCCGGCCTGCCGTACTGGCTGCCCGACGGCGCGGTCGTGCGCCACACCCTGGAGGAGTACGTCCGCGAGGCGGAGCGCCGGGCCGGCTACCGGCACGTCTACTCGCCCGTCCTCGGCAAACGCGAGCTGTACGAGATCTCGGGGCACTGGGAGCACTACCGCGACGACATGTTCCCGCCGATGCAGCTGGGCGCCGAGGAGGTCGTGCTGCGCCCGAGCCTGTGCCCGCACCACGCCCTGGTCTACCGCTCCCGCGCCCGCAGCCACCGCGAACTGCCCCTGCGCATCGCCGAGCTGGGCGCCATGTACCGCTCCGAACCCTCCGGCGTCCTCGGCGGACTGACCCGCGTGCGGGCCATCCACCTCAACGACGCCCACATCTTCTGCACCCCGGACCAGGCCGCCGCCGAGGCCCGCGCCGCCCTCGGGCTCATCCGCCGCGCCCACGCCGACCTCGGCATCCGGGCCGCCCGCCACCGCCTGTCCCTGCCGGGTCCCGGCGGCAAGTACGTCGCCGACCCGGAGCTGTGGCGGCGGGCCACCGCGCTGCTCCGCGAGGCCCTGGAGGGGCTGCCGTACGAGGCGGTGGAGGGCGAGGCCGCCTTCTACGGCCCCAAGATCGACGTGCAGATCGAGGACGCGGCCGGACGCGAGTCCACCTTGTCCACCGTCCAGATCGACTTCCACCAGCCCGAACGCTTCGGCCTGCGCTACCTCGGCCCCGACGGCGCCAGGCACCGCCCGGTCATGGTGCACCGCAGCATCATCGGCAGCGTGGAACGAGCGGTCGCCCACCTGATCGAAGTGCACGGCGGCGCGTTCCCGGCGTGGCTGGCCCCGGTGCAGCTGGTGGTGCTGCCGGTGGCCGGGGCGCAGCGGGAGGCGGCGTACGCCCTTCTGCGGCAGGCCGACGGCCTGGGCCTGCGCGCCGAGGTCGCCGACCCGGAGCGCGGCAGCCTCGGTGCCCGGGTCCGGGCGGCGCGGAAGGTGCCGTACCAGGCGGTGATCGGCGCCCGGGAGGCGCAGCACGGCGACCTCGTCGACGTACGCCTGCGCGACGGCCGCAGGCCGGGGCAACTGTCCGGCACCGAGCTGCTGCACCGCATCACCGCCCGCGTCGCGGCACGCGGCCCCGAGCTGTGGCCGTCCGACTGAGCCCGCGCTCCCCGTGCGGGGCCACGGACCCGGCGTTCCGCGCCGGGGACCGCGGCCCCTGCGCACCGGCCGCCGGGGCGGACCCGCGCACCCGGCGCCGAGCCGCCGCGGCCGCCCGCGGACCGGACGGGACACGCGGCCCGAGCCGCGCGACCCCGCCTGCCCGCGCCGGGGGGCCGCGGCGTCCGTGCGCCGCGCGCCGGGCGGGCAGGCGCCGTCGTGGTGCCGAGCCGCGGGGACCCGCCCGGGCCCGCGTAGGGTCACCGGCATCGGCGTCCCCGCGAAGTACAAGGAGCCCCCGGCCGTGAGCACCGTCTCCGAGCAGCAGCAGCCCATTCCGGTGATCATCGACTGCGACACCGGCATCGACGACGCCCTGGCCCTGCTGCTGGCGGTCCGGCACCCGCGCCTCGACCTGCGCGCGGTCACCTGCGTGGCCGGGAACACCGACGTGGCGGGGGTCGTGCGGAACACGCTGACCGTGCTGGAGCGGGCCGGTGCCCCGGACGTCCCCGTCGCCCGGGGTGCCGAGCGGCCGCTGATCGAGGGCGTGCGCACCGCGCGGCACGTGCACGGGGCCGACGGCATGGGCGACCTCGGGCTGCCCGCGCCCACCCGCGCCCCCGCCGACGTGGACGCGGTGACGCTGCTGCGCCGGGAGATCCTCGCCTCCCCGCGGCCGGTCACCCTGATCCCCACCGCGCCGCTGACCAACATCGCGCTGCTGCTGCGCACCCACCCGGAGGTCACCGCCAACATCGAGCGGATCGTGTTCATGGGCGGCGCGGTGGCCACCGGGAACGCGACGCCGGTCGCCGAGTTCAACGTGTGGCACGACCCCGAGGCGGCCGCGATCCTGCTCACCGCCGGGGTGCCGATCACGATGTACGGGCTCGACGTGTTCGAGCGCGTGATCGTGCCCGGCCCGGACGTCCGGCGGCTGCGCGCGAGCGCCGAGCCCGGCACCCGGCTCGCCGGGGAGCTGCTCGCCCACCGCGGCCCCGCCACCGACGCCACGGACCCCGGCGGCGGGCTCGGCGACGCGGGCGCGGTCTGCGCGGTGATCGACCCGGCGGGCCTGACCACGCACCGGCTGCCCGTCGAGGTGTCCCTGGCCCCCGGCCCCGCCCGCGGCCAGACCCTGGTCGACCGGCGGCTGCGCGTCGGGGAGTCCGAACTGCACGACGGCATGCGCGAACAGGCCCTGGTCGACGTGGCGTTGGACGTGGACGTGGCCCGGTACGTGGACCTGTACCTCGGCACGGTCGAGCGCACGGAGGCGTAGTCACCGGCGCGTCGCGGGCGCACGGGTTCCCTTTTCGGGTGATCTGGACAGACGTACCAGATCAGTTCGTGTCGCCCGCACGCATCGCGAAGGAGGCCGCGTGACCGTACGCAGCACCGCCAGCACCCCCGACCTGTCGTCCAAGGACCCCAACTGGTGGCGGCAGGCCGTCATCTACCAGGTCTATCCCCGCAGCTTCGCCGACGCCGACGGCGACGGGCTCGGCGACCTGCGCGGCGTCACCCAGCGCCTGACCCACCTCGCCGCCCTCGGCGTCGACGCCCTGTGGCTCAGCCCGTTCTACCCGTCCGAACTCGCCGACGGCGGCTACGACGTCGACGACTACCGCGACGTCGACCCGCGCCTGGGCACGCTGGACGACTTCGACGCCATGGCCGCCGAGGCCCACCGGCTGGGCCTGAAGGTGATCGTCGACCTGGTGCCCAACCACACCTCGCACCGCCACGCCTGGTTCCGGGAGGCCCTGGCCGCCGGTCCCGGGTCGGCCGCCCGCGACCGGTACGTCTTCCGCGACGGCCGCGGCGCGCACGGCGAACTGCCGCCCACCGACTGGCAGTCCGTCTTCGGCGGCAGCGCCTGGCAGCGGGTGCCCGACGGACAGTGGTACCTGCACCTGTTCGCGCCCCAGCAGCCCGACCTGAACTGGGAGAACGAACAGGTCCGCGCCGACTTCCGGACCACGCTGAAGTTCTGGTGCGACCGGGGCGTCGACGGCTTCCGCGTCGACGTCGCGCACGCGCTGGTCAAGGACCTGACCGAGCCGCTGCGCGACCTGGGCGCCCCCGAGCTGAGCGGCGAGGCGGCCCTGGACCGGTTCGCGCCGGGCACCCACCCGTTCTACGACCGCGACGACGTCCACGAGGTCTACCGCGACTGGCGCAAGATCCTCGACGCCTACACCCCGCCCCGCACGGCCGTCGCCGAGGCCTGGGTCCCGGGCCCCCGGCGCGTGCTGTACGCCCGTCCGGACGAACTCGGCCAGGCCTTCAACTTCGAGTACCTCCAGACCGGCTGGGACGCGGCCGAGCTGCGCGAGGTCATCACCGGCTCGCTGGCCGACGCGCGGGCCGCGGGCGCCTCGGCGACCTGGGTGCTGTCCAACCACGACGTCGTCCGGCACGCCACCCGCCTGGTCCTGCCCCCGGGCACGGACACCGACGCCTGGCTGCTGTCCGGCGGCCACGCGCCCGCCGTCGACCCGGCGGCCGGACTGCGCCGGGGCCGCGCGGCGACGCTGCTGATGCTGGCGCTGCCCGGCTCGGCCTACCTCTACCAGGGCGAGGAGCTGGGGCTGCCCGAGGTGGCCGACCTGCCCACCGAGGTCCTCCAGGACCCGATCTGGGAGCAGACCGGCCACGTCCGCAAGGGCCGCGACGGCTGCCGGGTGCCGCTGCCCTGGACGACGGAGGGGCCCTCGTACGGCTTCGGTGCGGGCGCGGCGTGGCTGCCGCAGCCGCCGGGCTTCGCGGCGTACGCGGTCCAGGCCCAGGACGGGGTGGCGGGCTCGACGCTGGAGCTGTACCGCACGGCGCTGCGCCTGCGCCGCAAGCTGCTCGACGGCGAGTCGCTGACCTGGTCGGACGACGTACCGGCGGGGGTGCTGCGGTTCGACCGCTCGGACGGCTGGCGCTGCGTCACCAACCTCTCCGGCACCGCGGTCGACCTGCCGGCCGGTGAGGTACTGCTCAGCAGCGCGCCCCTGGAGGACGGCCGGCTGGGCCCGGACACGACGGTGTGGCTGGGCCTGTAAGCGGTCCGCGCGGTCGCCCGGCACGCTCACCCGGACGGCCGCGCACGCTGGTGGCGGGCCCGGGACGGTGGTGCCGTGGAAGCGTGACCGATCCTGAACGGCGCCGGTCGCACCGGCCCTCCAGGAGGCACCGATGCAGCACGCCCCCGCCGCCCGCCCGTCACACACCCGTACGCCCCGCCCGCCACACACCCGTACGCCCCGCCCGCCACTCGGCACCGCCACCTGCCCGCTGCTCGGCGACACCGCCCCTCCGCCGGTCGGCACCGCCACCCGCCCGGCACTCGTCGCCCCCGTTCACCCGCCCCTCGGCCCCACCGTCCACCCGCCGCACCGCGCCGCCCTCCGTCCGCTGCTCGGTGCCGCGATGGCGGCGGTGCTGGTGCTGGCGGCGAGCGCCTGTGCCGTCGGCGGGCGGGGGACGGGCCGGCCGGTCCGTCCGGTGCCGCCGACCGCGCAGTCACCCGCCGCGCTTCCGTCACCCGATCTGCCGCCGGTGCTCACCCGGGGGCAGGCGCGGGCGGCCCTGGTCACGGCGGCCGACCTGGGGGAGGGGTGGGAGCCGACGCGGGGTGCCGCGACCTGGCGCGACGAACTGCTCAAGGCCACCGCCGAACGGCCCGACTGCCGACGGCTGCTGGACATCCTCTACACCGAGGACCTCTTCGGCGCGGGCGCCGCCACCGCGCCCCGCGCCACGGCCGCCCTGGACGACGCGGAGGACGGGGCCCAGCTGCACTACCGCGTCACCTCCTACCGCGCCGCCGACCTCGACCGGACCCTGGCGTGGCTCGGGACGCTGCCGGACACGTGCGGGCACTTCACGGCCCGGCCCGCCCGAGGCACCGCCCGGGACGTCCGCGTCACCGGCCTGACCCTGCCGGAGGCGGGGGACGCCCGCCGGGGACTGCGGGTGACGGTGGGCGGCACCGCGCCGGACGACGGCTCCGGCGGGGACGCCCGCGACGAGATCCTCACCGTCGACCTGGTCGCCGTCCGCCTCGGCGACGACGCGATCAGCCTCACCAACGGCACCCTCGGCGAACCGGCCGACGCAGCCACCCGGACGTCCGTCGAGGTGGGCACCGGCCGCCTGGCGGAGGCCCGGCGACAGGGCCGGGCCCAGGTCTAGCGCCGCGTCGGGGCCCTCACGGGCGGGGGCTACAGCGGCGGCTGGGCGGGTGCCGGGCCCAGGGTGGTCGTGCCGGGCGCGGTGCGGTGCCCGAGGCCGGTGCGGTAGGCGTCCAGGGCGGCCTCGACGCGGCCGGTGCGGCGCAGCAGGTCGCCGAGGAGGCGGCACAGGTCGGCCAGGTCACCGGCGGCGCCGGCCCGTTCCAGCAGGCTCAGCGCACGGACGTAGTGCTCCTCGGCGGCCTCGGTGTCCCGGGCGTCCTCGGCGATGATGCCGAGCAGCCGGTGCGCGCCCGCGGAGTGCACGGCGCCGCGCTCGGAGGAGAGGTCGTCGAGGACACCGTGCAGCAGCTCGGCGGCCTCCTCGGACTTGCCGCGCCGGTGCAGTACGTCGGCCAGCTCGACGGCGACCTGACTGCTGTACAGGGCGGCACGGGTGGCCGAGAGCATGGCGAGGGCCTCGCGCATCTCCGCCTCCGCGCGCGGCAGTTCGCCGTTCTGGGCGCAGACGTAGCCCCGCATCCAGTGGCAGTTGGCCAGCTCGGTGCCCAGTTGCAGCGTGCGGTACAGCTCGGCCGCCTTGGCGAGCGAGGCGTCGGCCTCGGCGAGGCGGCCCTCGGCGAGCAGGGTGCGGGCGACCGAGCGGTGCATGCGGGCCACCAGCGCGGGGTCACCGGCGCTGGGCGCGAGGGCGAGGGCGAGTTCGGCGGCCTGGGCGGCGCGCGCGTGGGCGCCCATGTCCATGTACGGGCCGATCGCGCTGGCGTAGAGCAGCAGCAGCGCGTCGGGGTCGTGCAGGCCGCCGCGGTTCAGCTCGTCGAGGGTGGACTCCAGCAGGTAGACGGCGTACCGCAGTTCACCGGCGAGGTAGTGGGCCAGCGCCCGTCCGCGCAGGGCGGGGACCCGGGCGGGCAGCGGGGCGCCGGACTCCACGAGGCACTGCTCGGCCCGCTCGAAGTACTGCCGTCCCGCGGCCAGTTCACCGGTCTCCACGGCACACTCGCCGAGCCCGAGCAGCGCGGCGGCCCGCTCCTCGGCCAGCTCGTACGTCTCGGCCTCGGCGAGCAGCCCGGTGTACTGCGCGGCCGCCTGCTCCGCGCCCTCGGTGGCGAGGGTGCGCTGCGCCTCGGTGAGCCTGAGCCGCAGGTCGGTGGCGAGGCGGGCGGGGCGTCCGGTGGCCAGCTCCTCGTAGCCGACGCCGAGGCGGTCGGCGAGGTGCCGCAGCGCCTCGTCGGAGGGGCGGACGCGGCCGGCCTCCAGGGTGGAGATGTAGGCGGGTGTGTACGCCGGTTCCGCGAGCTGGCGCTGGGTCATCCCACGCTCGGCCCGCAGCCGCTGCACCCGGCGTCCGATGGCGTTTCGGTCGTCACGGTCCCCCACTGCCAACTCCCCATGAGGCTCTTGCCGTTCGGCGCGGACGGCTCTAGGTTAAACCGCGTATTAAGCGCGCTTAACCGCGCTTGACACAATCCCTCATCCCGCAGAGGACACCGTGCCCGTACGCTTCCGCACCGCCGAACGTTACGCCAGAGCGCTCGCCGCCGCCGTCGCCGCCGTGATCTGCCTGCTGCTGGCCTCGAACGCGGGCCCGACGGCCGCGGCCGGCTCCCCCGCCCCGGCCGGGGAGAGCGCCCCGCGCCTGGGCGAACCGGCCTCGGTGCAGCGCTGAGGGGCGCGGGGGCAGCGGCGAGGGCGACGGACACTGCCCCAAAGGCCACGGATCATGCCCGTCGCCCACTCCTCTCCTCGGTCGCACTCCGATAAACAGACGGGTCAAGCCCTGACGGGATCCGGCGCGGAGAGGAGCCGACGTGCGGACACACCACCGGCACGAAGAACGGGAGTCGGCCGCCGCGCCACGGCGAACCGTCCGCCGCCCCGAGCAGGACCCGGGAGCGGCTCGGCTGCTCGGTCTGCAGGAGAGCGCCGGGAACGACGCCGTCACGGAGTCGCTCCGCCGGTCCGGACATCCGGGCCTGCTGCACGGGGCCCCCGTACAGCGTGCGCCCAAGCGCGGCCACGAGGAGAGCACCGAGGGCGAGATCGACCCGCTCGCGGTGAGCATGCTCGGGGAGCCGCTCGGGCACGAGGACACCTACAAGGGTGGCAGAGGACGCAAACTGCCGAAGGACCGCGAGCAGGCCGCGTGCTGGGAGTGGGCGGTGCGAGCGGCCACGGACGACACCGGAAGCACCCACGGCGACTGCTGGGACTACCTGACCAGCATGCCCTTCGTCGACGACAGCAAGCTCGACCAGCTCGCTCCCGCGGTGAAGGCCGAACTGGGCCAGCTGCGGGCCTCCATCACGGCCGCCGGACTGGCCTTCGACCCCGACAGGAGGCGGCCACCCCCCGAAGGGGACGTCGAGCCGTTCATGGAACGTTCGGTGCACGCCTTCGTGACCTCCCACGGCCTGCGGATCGCCACCGGCCGCCCGGCGGCCTGGATCGTGTGCAACTACAAGGTGAGCGCCGGTGTCGCCGCCCCCGACCACTTCTGGATCGAGCTGCCCGATCCGAACACCGGCGGGCGTGTGGTGCTCCAGACCGTCCCGGACATCCCGTACGTCGAGGCGGGCGGCCCGGAACTGCGCTGGCACGAGAAGGACAGCGTGAAGGAACGGCAGAGCGAGCACGAGGAACACCGGAAGATCGAGGTACCGGTCGCCGCGCTCAAAGGCCGGCACACCCAGATCATCAACAGCATCCTGGAGCGGGGCCGCCGCACCCGGGCCAGGGCCGGACGCGCCTAGCGGGTGCCGGTCGGCTCAGCCCTGGGTCTGCAAGCGGCTCAGTTCGCGCTGTACGTGGTCCAGGGCACCCTCGCGGCGGCCCGGCACGCGGCCGCGCAGCGCGGCGAGGGCCGCGCCCAGTTCGCGGGCCGGTCCGGCGTCGCGGATCCGCCCCCACTGGTGGTGAGCCCGGTCGACGGCCGCCTCCACGGCGGGCGCCTGCGGGGGCTGCCCGGCGCCGAGCCGGGCCTCGGCCACCGCCAGCCAGGACCGGCAGCTGCGCACCGGGTCCCCCGCGAACATCGCCAGGTCGGCCCGGACCTCCGTCCAGTGCAGCGCGTCCTCGGAGGCGGGCCCGTGCGCGTGGGCCGCACCCCGCTCGTGCCGGGCGGCGAGCGCGTCGGCGTCCCCGTGCCGCCCGGAGCGCACCGCGGCGGCGATGACGGCGTGCGGGTCGCCCGCCACCGGCCCCGGCGCCGTCAGCACCAGGTCGGCGCCGGTCACCGCGCCGCTGCCCGGGGCGTCGGCGGCGGCGCGGGCCAGCGCCTGCTGGTGCAGCTCGTCCGGCGGCGGCCGGTGCCCGCTGCGCAGGATCGTCGCCACGCCCCGCATGTACGACGGGACGGCCACCGCCCGCCGTGCGGGCGGCGGCGCGACGCGGCCGTAGACGGCGTTGTTGCGCCCGGAGTCCAGCGGGCTGGTCCGCAGCCACTGCCAGGTCTCGTGGTCGGCGTGCAGATCGAGCAGCAGCGTCGTCGCGCCGCTCGGCCGCAGCCGCAGCTCCTCGCGGATCCAGTGCCAGGGCAGCGCCGTGTAGCGGACGGTCGACGGGGTCGTGCGGGCCAGCGCCAGATGCGGCAGGCGCTGGCGCCGGTCCAGCTGGAGCTGACCGGCGACGTAGACCGTGAGCGGTCCGGGGGCCGCCGCCGCGGCCCGCAGCCGGGTCAGGACGGCCTGCGGCTCCAGCGGGTCGGCGAGTTCGACGACGTTCGCCGTGTCCGTGCCGGAGAGCACGGCGGGCGGCACGGCCGCGAGCACGGGGAGCACGGAGGCGGCGTCCACCAAACACCCGCGGCCCACGGGCGCCGCCGCGAGCAGCAGCACGGTTCCGGGCATGTCCCTGTCCCCTCCCCCTGTCGGTCACACACGTCGATCACGTACGGCAGCACCGTAACCGCTGCGGCTGCGAAGCGGGGCACTCAGCCGCCGTCGGCCGGCTCCCGGCCGGCCGGTGTCCGCCGTACCGCGAAGACCGTGGTGTCGTCGGCCACCCGCCCCCGGCAGTGCCGCAACGTGCCGTCCCGGACGAGGGACACCAGCCGCGCGGGCACGGCACTGCGCGGGTCGACGGCGAGGGCGACGGTGATGTCGTCGGCCGGCCGGTAGAAGACCCCGCCGGGGTCCCGGGCCTCGGTCACCCCGTCGGTGACCAGCAGCAGCGTCTCGTCCTCGGCCAGGTGCAGCCGGTGCACCGGCGGCGTCCCGGACCGGCCGGTGGGCGCCAGTTCGGCCATGCCCAGCGGCAGCCCGCCCACGACCGGCAGCAGGCGCACCCCGCGCGGGCCCACCGCCATCGGGGGTTCGTGACCGAAGACGACGGCGTCCACGGCGTCCGGCAGACCGGGCGGGAAACCGATCAGCACGGCGGTGGCGAACCGGTCGCCGTCGGCCCGGCCGAGCCCCGCGGTGTGCTCGCGGTGGCGGATCATGCGGGTCTCCAGGCGTTCGGCGACCGTCGCGAGGTCCGCTTCGTGGTAGCCGGCCTCGCGGAAGGTGCCGAGCAGCGCGGCAGCCGTCTCCACCGCGCCGAGACCCTTGCCCTGCACGTCGCCGACGAGGACCCGGGTCCCGTGCGGTCCGGGCTGGATGTCGTAGAAGTCGCCGCCGACGCGGGCCTCGCTGTCCGCCGAGAGGTAGACGGCGGCGTGGTCGAGGCCGCCGAAACCCACCGGGAGCGGGCGCAGCACGGTGCGGCGGGTGGTGTCGGCGATGTCCCGCATGTGCAGCATGCGCCGCTCCCCGCCGACCCGGAACCCGGCGGCCACCACGGCGATCGCACCGCCGAGGACGACGAGGACCAGACCGGGCAGCCCGGTCTCGTCACGGTGCTGCCAGACGGTGTCGGCACAGACGTAGACGACGACCGCGAGCACGGCGAAGGCGGCCGTTCCCCGCACCCCGCAGATCGCGGCTGCGACGCCCGGCACCAGCACGGTCCAGGAGATGATCTCGAAGGCGCCGGTGGTGATGTCGCCGGCGGTGATGCCGATGAGCAGCAGCAGGGGGAACACCCAGGCCACCGTGCGTCCGCGCACACTGAGCAACTCGTGCCGGGACACGGCGTCGCCCCGGCCGGCGGCGTGCACGAGCCGACCGAGCGGCCGCCACCGGGCGCGCACCGGCCTGCGGACACGACCCCTCACGGGCCCCAGCGAAACACGCGCCCGACCGGCCCGCATCCCGACCGGCCCGCGTCCTGACTTGCCAGCCGGCGGGCCCAGGTGTGCGCTGGTAGACGGGGGCTGACGGGGCGAGGCGAGAGGAGTGCTCCCATGACTCACGCGGTACCCACACGCACGACGTCCACCGGCGCCCGCACCGGCGGCACCGGTACGGGACGGGATACGTCCGGGCGCCGGACGCCCGACGTCTTCGGCGCGCGGACCCACCTGCTGGCCAAGTGGGCGATGCCGCTGGCGATCGGTCTGGTCTACGGCTACTGGGCGGCGTCCGTCCGCCGCCACGGCGGCCCCATCACCGGCTGGAACCTGCTGTTCGGCTTCATGACGGTGCTCGCCTTCGCCCTCCTCTGGTACGCGGTCCGCGCCGTGGCCGACCGGCTGCCGCGCGAGGGCCACGCGGTGCTGTGGGGGGCGTTCGCGGGCAGCGCCCTGGGATTCCTCTACTCGGGCAGCGGCGTGGCCATGTTCACCTGCGTCCTCGTGTCCCTGCTGCTCGCGGCGGCGGTGACGGCCGGGCTGTACTACCACTACGCCACCCACCAGGACGCCGAGGAGGCCCGGGCGGCCAGGCACCGCACCCTCACCCGCACCACCTGACCGGCTCGTCCCCGGGGGCCATATGCAGTCACGCAGGTCGCCCGGCGGGGACGCGGGGGTTTGCCTGGGAGGGTGTCCCCCCGCCTCCGGAGCGCCCTGTCGGCCACCCTGATCGTCCTCGCCAGCCTGCTCGCACCGTGCGCCACGCTGGCGGGCTGGGCGATGCACGGGCCGGCCGACACGGGCCGCTACGTCGCCTCCATGGCCCCGCTCGCCGACGATCCGGACGTGCGGGACGCGGCCGCCGACACGCTGGGCGCCGGGTTCGCGGGGCTCGTCGACGAGGTCGCGGCAGGCCCCGTGAACGGCAGCGTGCGGCTCTTCGTACGGGACGCGGCCCGGTCGTTCACCCGGACCGAGGCCTTCCACGAGGGCTGGGACGCGGCGAACCGCACCGTCCACGCCGCCGTGCTGCGCGCCCTGCGGGACGACGGCGCGGCGGGGCGCGCGGTCACCGTCGACCTGGCCCCCGTCACCGAACGCGTGCGGGACCGGCTCGCCGAGGACCACGTGCCCTTCGCCCGGCGCATCCCGGTCCGCCACCTCGCGGTCACCGTGCTCTCGGGCCACGACGCGGACCGGCTCAGGAAGGGCTACCACGTGCTCGACGTCGCCGCCTTCTGGCTGCCGCTGGCGGCCGTCGTCTTCGCGGTCACCGGAATCGCCGTCGCCGCCTGCCGCCGCCGCGCCCTCACGGCCGCCGGGATCGGCACCGCCCTCGGCGGCGCCCTGCTCGCCCTGGCCGTCCTGGTCGGCCGCCGGCTCACCGTCGCCGAACTCCCCGGCCCGGTGGACGGCCCCGCCGCGGGCGCCGTGTACGACGCCCTCACCGAAACGCTGCGCGCCGCCTCCTGGCTCCTCGTCGCCCTCGGCCTCACGGTCGCCCTGGCCTCGTGGCTCACGGGCCGGTACGGGCGTCCGCCGCGCCGCCGGTCCCCCGCCGAGCCCGGCCCGCCCCGGCCGACGCGCACCCGGCTCTGAAACGCCTCGCGGGCAGCGCGCCCGGGGGGGGGTGACGTCGCGGCCCATGACCGACTACCGGACCGAGAGCGGCACGACGACCCTGTGGCGGCCCACCGGCCCCTGGCCGGCACCGGCCACCACGCACCGGTCGTCGACCTGACCCTGCACGCGGCGGCCGGCTGACCGCTCCCCTTTGCTTCCCGGCCGGCTCAGACGCCGATGTCGCGGCCGTCCGCGCGCCACACCGCCACGACCGCCGGGCGCACGATCTTCCCGGGCCCGTCGGGCCAGGTGCTGGCCGGCTGCTCCACGGAGGCACCGTCGACCTCGCCCGGGTGCTGCACGGCGACCAGCACCCGCCGGTCCTGGACGAGCGGGCCGCAGGTCTCCGCACCGGTCGGCACGGTCAGGAACTGCTTCAGCTCACCGCGCCGGTCGCCCCTGGTCGCGACGCCGAAGAGGCCGTCGTGGCTGCCGAGCGCGTTGCCGTCGGTGGAGATCCACAGGTTGCCGTGGTCGTCGAAGGCGACGTTGTCGGGGCAGGAGATCGGGCTGACCCGGTCCTTGGGGAAGCCCGCGAAGTAGGTCGCCGGGTCCTCCGGGTCACCGGCGACCAGGAACAGCGACCACCCGAAGCGGGTCGCGTCGGCCCGGTTCCAGCGCTCGGTCAGCTCCAGGACGTGGCCGTGCTTGTTGGAGTTGCGCGGGTTGGCCTCGTCGGGACCCGCGTAACCGGCCTTGCCCCGGTTGGAGTTGTTGGTGAGGGCGACGTACACCTTGCCGGTCGTCGGCGACGGCTCGATGTCCTCGGGCCGGTCCATCTTGGTGGCGCCGACCTTGTCCCCGGCGAGCCGGGTGAAGACGCACACCTCCTCGGCGCTCATCCCCTCGACGTGCGAGACGGCACCGTCCTCGGTGGCGGTGACCAGCGGAATCCACTCGCCGCCGCCGTCGAACTCGCCGTCGCGGGGCAGCGTCCCCGTCCCGTCGATCTCGATGGCCGGAGAGTCGCCGTCGAGCTTGGCGACGTACAACGTCCCCTCGTCGAGCAGCGAGAGATTGTGCTCGCGCGCCCAGCGTGAGTTCCCGTGCCGCATCCGCTTGCTGCCGACGAACTTGTAGAAGTAGTCGAACCGCTCGTCGTCGCCGGTGTAGACGACCGGCCGCCCGTCGTGCGTCAGCCGCACGGTCGCGGCCTCGTGCTTGAACCGGCCGAGCGCGGTGTGCTTGCGCGGCGTCGACTCCGGGTCGTACGGGTCCAGCTCCACGACGTACCCGAACCGGTGCACCTCGTTCGGCTCCCGGGCGACGTCGAACCGCTTGTCGAACCGCTCCCACTTCCGCTCGGTGGCCCCGGTCCCGATCCCGTACCGCTTGTCGGTGTCCCGGCTGCTGTTGGCGAAGTACTGGTTGAAGTTCTCCTCGCCGTGCAGCGTGGTGCCCCACGGGGTGGTGCCGCCGGAGCAGTTGTTGAGGGTGCCGAGCACCTTGCGGCCGCTGCGGTCGGCGGAGGTCTTCACCAGGTCGGACCCGGCGGCCGGGCCGGTCAGCCGGAACTCGCTGGTGGCGGTGACCCGCCGGTTCAGCCGGTGCCGGGACACCGCCGTGAGCCGCCCGCTCCTGCGCTCCTCCTCCACGGCGACGACGGACAGCCCGTGCGCGGCCCAGGCGATCTCGACCTGCTCGCGGGTCGGGTTCTCGGGGTCGTAGCCGCGGAACATGAGCACCTCGTCGGTGTACTCGTGGTTCGCGACGAGGAGCTGGCGGCCGTGCTCGCCCCGCAGCGGCAGCAGCGCGAGGAAGTCGTTGTTGTACCCGAACTGCCCGGCCTGCGCCCTGGCGCTCTGCTTCTCCGGGTCGAAGGCGGGCGCCCCACGCAGAATGGGTTCACCCCAACGGATGACTACGTCCTGCCGGTACCCCTCCGGAACGGTCACGGCGTCGTCGGTGTTGGGCGCGACGGGCGTGAACCGCAGCCCGCGCGCACCGGACGCCTTGGAGGGCCGCCCGTGCCCCTTTCCCGCCGCGGGCGCGGCCGTCGCCGACGGCGCCCCCGCCACACCGACGGCCCCGGCGCCCGCCGCGGCGACGGTCACGACGGCGGCGGCACGCATCATGGAACGGCGGCTGAGCGCACCGGCGATGACGTCGCCGACGTACTCGTTGGAGCTGGTGTTCGGCACCTCGTGGAAGCAGGCGTCACCACACCGGAAGCGGCAGGTCATCGCGGACCGGCCGCCAGGATGCGAACCGGACGGCGTCCCGATCAACGGCAGGAGCTTGCGCACTGTGTTCTCCCCTTGAGAATCCCTGTATGCCCTGGTGTCAGCGTGACCGTAGGCGCGCATACGTGCCGGGACCGGGCGTCGCGGTGAACGCCGGGTGAACCCGCGGAATCCGTGGGGGAATTACGGCGACGACCGGATCCGCCCTTGACGCCTCGCCGCCCGCATGTCAGACCCTGCACAAGATCACAAGCCGGGACCGCTAACCTTACGTGTCCGTCCTGGCCAGGGATTGACGGCACCAACTCACTCGAAGGGTTGCGCACATGGGCATTCTCACTCTCCTGCGGAACGCGTTCGGCCGCTCACGCAAGGAACGGACCGCACAGGCGGAGGGTGCGACGCAGGAGACGGCACCGCCGGTCACCGCACCGGAGCCGAAGCTCCCGTCCCAGCCCACCGCACCCCCGGAGCCGGCCGAGACCACCGCGGCCGAGCCGGAGTCCTCCCAGATCCCCGAGCCCCGCTCGGAATCCACCCCCGACGAGCACGACCTCGTCAAGGCCGCCTTCACCAACATCACGGTCCCCAAACCACCCCTGCCGACCCCACCCGCCAACCCCGAGCCAGAAACGACCCCCGAGCCCAAGGCGAAGCCCGAGGCAGAGGCGAAGCCGGAGCCGGAGGCGAACCCGGAGCCCAAGGCGGAGCCCGAGCCCGAGGCGGAGCCCGAGGCAGAGGCGAAGCCTCGGCCTGAGGTCGAGCCCGAGGCGAAGCCGGAGCCGGAGCCGGAAGCCAAGCCGGAGGCGGAGGCGGAGGCGGAGGCCGAGGCGAAGCCGGAGTCGGTGCCCACCCCCGAACCCGCGGCCGCCGACGGCGAGGAAGCCCCACAGGGGCCACCCGCACCCGACAACGAAGGCAGCACGGGCGGTGCGGGTGGGAACACGGACGCCGAAGGCGAAGCCGAGGCGTCGCCCACCCCCGACCAGCCGGAGGCACCCCGTGGGAACACGGACGCCGAAGGCGAAGCCGAGGCGTCGAAACCCGCGACGCCCGCCACACGCATCCGCTCCCGCGCCCCCGGCCTCACCACCGCCTACAAGGCCGCCGCCACCGCCCTCAAGAAGCACGACCTCACCGGCACCCGCGCCAAGGTCCACCTGGTCCTCGACCGCTCCGCCTCCATGCGCCCGTACTACAAGGACGGCTCCGCCCAGGCCCTCGCCGAGCAGACCCTCGCCCTCGCCGCGCACCTCGACCCCGAGGCGACGGTCCACGTCACCTTCTTCTCCACCGAAGTGGACGGCACCGGCGACCTGACCCTCACCGACCACGAGAACAAGATCGACGAGCTGCACGCAGCGCTCGGCCGCATGGGCCGCACCAGCTACCACGCCGCCGTCGAGGCCGTCCTCGCCCACCACGAGAAGGAAGCGCCCGGCACCCCGGCCCTCGTGGTCTTCCAGACCGACGGCGCCCCCGACGCCAAGACCCCCGCCACCCAGGCCCTCACGGACGCCGCCGCGAACCACCCGAACGTCCACTTCTCCTTCGTCGCCTTCGGCGACCCGGAGAACAAGGCCTTCGACTACCTCCGCAAGCTCAAGACGGGCAACGCCTCCCACTTCCTGGCCGGCGAGACCCCGAAGGAGCTCACCGACAAGGAGCTGTACGAGGCCGTACTGGCCACCTGGCGCCCGTAGCCGGTCACGGCAGCCGCACGCACGACCCCTCGGGGGGTGGACGAAGGGGAACCCCTGCGTCCACCCCCCGAAACGCGTGTGAGTCGATCTCCGCGGGCCCAGTAGGATTTCGACCATGGCGGCCACTGGAACCGAGAAGCAGGGGGCGAAGGCGTACTACGTCTCGACCCCCATCTACTACGTCAACGACGCTCCTCACCTGGGCCACGCCTATACGACCGTCGCAGGCGACGTGCTCACCCGCTGGCACCGCCAGCGCGGCGAGAAGGTGTGGTACCTCACCGGCACGGACGAGCACGGTCAGAAGATCATGCGCACGGCCGAGGCGAACGGGGTCACCCCGCAGGCCTGGGCCGACAAGCTCGTCACGGAGGCCTGGAAGCCCCTGTGGGAGCACCTGGAGATCGCGAACGACGACTTCATCCGCACCACGCAGAAGCGGCACACCGACCGCGTCCAGGAGTTCGTGCAGGACCTGTACGACAAGGGCGAGATCTACAAGGGCGGCTACGAGGGCCCGTACTGCGTGGGCTGCGAGGAGTACAAGCTCCCCGGCGAGCTGCTCGACGGCGAGGGCGAGTACGCGGGCCAGAAGCTGTGCCCGATCCACAAGAAGCCGGTGGAGATCCTCAGCGAGGAGAACTACTTCTTCAAGCTGAGCGAGTACAGCGAGAAGCTGCTCGCCCACTACGAGGCCAACCCGGGCTTCATCCAGCCCGAGTCCGCGCGCAACGAGGTCGTGAATTTCGTCCGCCAGGGCCTCCAGGACCTCTCCATCTCCCGCTCGACCTTCGACTGGGGCGTGCCGGTCCCCTGGGACGACAAGCACGTCATCTACGTGTGGGTCGACGCCCTCCTGAACTACGCCACGGCGGTCGGGTACAACGAGAACCCGGAGAAGTTCGAGTCGACGTTCCCCGCCGACGTGCACCTGGTCGGCAAGGACATCCTCCGCTTCCACGCCATCATCTGGCCGGCGATGCTGATGGCGCAGGGCCTGCCCCTGCCCGGGAAGATCGCCGCGAACGGCTGGCTGATGGTCGGCGGCGAGAAGATGTCGAAGTCGAATCTGACCGGCATCAAGCCGCAGGACCTCACCACGCACTTCGGTGTGGACGCGTACCGCTGGTACTTCCTGCGCGCGATCGCCTTCGGCCAGGACGGCTCGTTCTCCTGGGAGGACTTCTCCGCCCGCTACACCAGCGAGCTGGCCAACGACTACGGCAACCTCGCCTCCCGCGTGGCGGCCATGGTCAACAAGTACTTCGGCGGCGAGCTGCCGGCCGCGACGGCCGACGGCGACGCGGAGCGGGCCATCCACGACGGCCTGACCAAGGCCGTGTCGGAGGCGGACCGGAAGATCGGCGAGGAGCTGGACTTCCAGGGCGGCATCCTGGCGGTCTTCGACTTCGTCAAGCAGGTCAACGGCTACATCACCGAGCAGGAGCCCTGGAAGGTCGCGAAGGACGACAGCCCGGAGGGCAAGGCCCGCCTGGCGACGATCCTCTACACGGCCGCGGAAGCACTCCGCGCCGTGGCCGTCCTGCTGAACCCGATCATGCCGGACACCTCCCAGAAGCTCTGGGACTCCCTCGGCGCCGAGCCCTCCCTCGGCGGCCTCGCGGACCAGAAGGTCCAGGACGCGGCGGACTGGGGCCGGCTGCCCGCCGGCGCGACCGTCACCAAGGGCGCGGTGCTCTTCCCGCGTCTCGAGGAGAAGCCGACCGCGTAACGCGCTCGCTACAGCAGGGGCCCGGGAGAGGCAGGAGCTTCTCCCGGGCCCTCCGCTTTGCGAAAATCGAACGAACAGCCAGCTCACGTGGGGGACATCCATGGCACTGTTCGGCAACGCGCACAGCATCGACCCGGCCCAGGCGCAGCAGGAGTACGCGCGCCTGCTCGGCCACGGCGAGCAGGTCCACGCGGCCTACCTGCTGATCCGCGACACCATCCTGTTCACCGACCGGCGGCTGATCCTGATCGACAAGCAGGGCATCACCGGCAAGAAGACCGAGTACCACTCGATCCCGTACCGCAGCATCACGCACTTCGCGGTCGAGACCGCCGGCCACTTCGACCTCGACGCCGAACTGAAGATCTGGCTCTCCGGCTCCCAGACCCCCGTCCAGAAGACCTTCACCAAGGGCGTCGACATCTACGAGGTCCAGGCGATCCTGACCCAGTTCGTGGCCCGATAGACGACGCGTGCGCCAGATGTGCCAGATGCGCGAGTTGCGCTAGATGCGCGAGTTGCGCAGCGACTGCCACACGGCGCCGGCCAGCGCCCGCGTCGCCCGCGGGACCGACAGGTGTTCGTGCTGCCGGTACAGGGCCCAGTTGTACTCCACGAGCGAGAGCTTGTTGGAGGACAGCGATCCCGCCTGATGGGCCCTGTACACCGCGAGCGGCTCGGCCAGCCCCCGGGCGTCGGCGCCGTCCCGCATGATCGACAGCCACAGGGCGTAGTCCTGGCGCTTGCGCATCTCCGGCATCAGCCTGGTGCCCAGGACGTTGCGGTCGTACATGGCGGTGAGCGCACCGATGTGGTCCTGGACCAGCATCGCGCGGTAGTCCACGTGTGCCCGCGCGCGGATCACCCGCCCGTTGGGGACCCAGTCGGTGCTCTCGCCGGCGTGGTCGGCGTCCATCTTGAAGTACGAGGTGAACGTCAGGGGCGCTTGGCCCTCCGCGGCGAAGGCGAGCTGCTTCTCGGTCTTCTGCGGCAGCCACATGTCGTCCGAGTCGAGGAAGGCGACGTAGTCCCCCCGGGCCCGCTCGATGGCGAGGTTGCGGGCCCGGCCCGCCCCGCCCCGCTCGGGCGAGGACCGAGGCAGGACGCGCTCGTCCTGGGCGGCGAACTCGCGCAGCAGGTCCATGGAGCCGTCGGAGGACTGGTCGTCGGTGACCAGCAGCTCCAGATCGCTGTGGGTCTGCGTGAGCACCGACCGGACGGCTGCGCCCAAGGTGGCCGCCGAGTTGTACACGGGCATCACGACGGACACCAGGGGCACAGCACATCTCCTTCGCGGATCAGGAACGCCGGATCAGAAACGGCAGATCAAGAACGGCAGTCGCTCGCGGGACTGCCGCCGCAGACTACTTCGGCTGCGGCTTGCGCACGGTCAGGTGCAGTTCCCTCAGCCGGGTCTCGTCCAGCTCGGTCGGGGCGCCCATCATCAGGTCCTGGGCGTTGCCGTTGAGCGGGAAGGCGATGGTCTCGCGGATGTTGGGCTCGTCGGCCAGCAGCATGACGATGCGGTCGACGCCGGGGGCGATGCCGCCGTGCGGCGGGGCGCCGAAGCGGAAGGCGCGCAGCATGCCGGCGAACTCGCGCTCGACGGTCTCGGCGTCGTAGCCCGCGATCTCGAAGGCCTTGAGCATGATCTCCGGCTCGTGGTTCCGGATGGCGCCGGAGGACAGCTCGACGCCGTTGCAGACGATGTCGTACTGCCAGGCGAGGATGTCCAGCGGGTCCTGGTTCTCCAGGGCGTCCATGCCGCCCTGCGGCATCGAGAAGGGGTTGTGGGAGAAGTCGATCTTCCCCGTCTCCTCGTCCTTCTCGTACATCGGGAAGTCGACGATCCAGCAGAAGCGGAAGACGTTCTCCTCGAAGTGGCCGGCGCGCTTGGCGGCCTCGACGCGGACCGCGCCCATGATCTTGGAGACCTCGTCGAACTCGCCCGCGCCGAAGAACACCGCGTGGCCGGCGGCCAGGGAGAGGCGCTTGGTCAGCTCCGCGACGTTCTCCTCGGTGAGGAACTTCGCGATCGGGCCGGACAGCTTGCCGTCCTCGCCGACGCGGACCCAGGCCAGGCCCTTGGCGCCCTGCGAGACGGCGTAGTCGCCGAGCTGGTCGAAGAACTTGCGGGGCTGGCCCGAGACGTCCGGGACCGGCAGCGCGCGCACGTGCTTGCCGGCGAAGGCCTTGAACTCCGAGCCCTCGAAGACGTCGGTGATGTCGACCAGCTCCAGCTGGGCGCGCAGGTCCGGCTTGTCGGAGCCGTACTTCAGCATCGCCTCGCGGAACGGGATCCGCGGGAACGGCGAGGTCACGTGGCGGCCGTTGCCGAACTCCTCGAACAGCTCGGTCATGAGCTGCTCGATCGGGCGGAAGACGTCCTCCTGCTCGACGAAGCTCATCTCGACGTCGAGCTGGTAGAACTCGCCCGGCGAGCGGTCGGCGCGGGCGTCCTCGTCGCGGAAGCAGGGCGCGATCTGGAAGTACCGGTCGAAGCCCGAGATCATCAGCAGCTGCTTGAACTGCTGCGGCGCCTGCGGGAGGGCGTAGAAGCGGCCCGCGTGCAGACGGGAGGGCACGACGAAGTCGCGGGCGCCCTCGGGGGAGGTGGCGGTGAGGATGGGCGTCGCCATCTCGTTGAAGCCGAGGGCGACCATCTTGCTGCGGATCGAGGAGATGACCGACGTGCGCAGCATGATGTTGCGGTGCATGCGCTCGCGGCGCAGGTCCAGGAAGCGGTACTCGAGCCGCCGCTCCTCGTTGACCCCGTCCTCGGTGTTGATGGTGAAGGGCAGCGGCTGGGCGGCACCGAGCAGCTCGACCTCGCCCACCTCGACCTCGACCTCGCCGGTGGGCAGGTCGGGGTTGATGTTGTCGGCGCCGCGGGAGACGACCCGGCCGTCGACACGAACGGTCGATTCCTTGGTGAGCTTGTCCAGCGCCTCGTACGCCTCGGTGCCCGGACGGGCGACGAGCTGCGTGATGCCGTAGTGATCGCGCAGATCGATGAAGAGGATGCCGCCCAGGTCGCGCCGATTGTGCAGCCAGCCACTCAGTCGGACGTCGGTGCCGACGTCAGAGGAGCGGAGCTCGCCGCAGGTGTGGGACCTGTACCGATGCATCGTCGTTCATCCAGCCTTCGCGGATCGGGGATGGTGTTTCGCGTTTCACGTGAAACAACCCCAGCGTACCGGGCAGCCACGGCTGCCTTCCTCCCGATTGACCCGCAGGCAGCCCGCCACGAGCCCGCTCCCGCCCTGCTCCGGACCCGCTCCGGACCCGCTCCGAACCCCCGGCGAGCGGTGGCAGCGTTGGACGACCTCTTCTTAAAGTGGGGCAATGCGCACTGGTGAGCCCCTGCCCGAGGTGGGGGACGTCCTTGCCGCCCTCGCGACCGGACTGTGGCACTGGGACACCGCTACGGGTGAGGTCACGGTGGACGGAGAGGCCGCCCGCCTGCTCGGCCTGCCCGCCGAACCGGCGACCCTCACCGAGGCGCAGGTACGGGCCCGGCTGCATCCGGTGGACTGGAACGAGATCACCGGTGTGGTCCAGCTCGCCGTCGCCGAGGGCACTCTCGCCGAGGTCCGGATCCGGATCATGGACGAGCGTGGCCATGTCGTCCGGGTCGTGCGCAGCCGCTCCAAGCCTTCCTTCGACTCCGAGCGCAAGGCGTACGTGCTGACCGGCACCCTCCAGGAGGTCGCCGAGCCGAGGCCGGGCACCCCCGCGGGGCGCAGCGCGGTCACCGGCGAGTGGCGGCGCTCGCGGGAGGCCTTCCTGCTGGACGCGGGCCGGGCACTGGCCGAGGCGCGGTCCACCGAGGAGGTGCTGCGGGTCGCGGCGGGGCTGTCGATGCCGGGGTTCTCCCCGGACGGGCTCGCGGTGTTCGGGGTCTCGGGGGACCGCCTCACCGTCATCGGGCACCACGGGCAGCCGGACGACGAGGCCAACCCGTTCGTGGACATGTCCCTGGAGACCGACTACCCGGCCGCCGAGGTGGTCCGCACCGGCCGCGCGGTCTACCTCTCCTCCCCGCAGCAGTACCGGTCCCGCTATCCCATGACGTGGTCGCTCGCCGAACGCTTCGGCCGACGCTCCTGGGCCTATCTGCCGCTGACCGTGGCGGGCCGCACGATGGGCGCCTGGATGGCCGCCTTCGCCTACCCGGTCGCGTTCACGCCGGACGAGCGCTCGGTGCTGACCACGGTGGCGCGGATGCTCGCCCAGGCCCTGTCCCGGGCGGGCGCCGCGGAGAACCAGCGGGAGCTGGCCGAGGGGCTGCAACGCTCGATGCTGCCCATGCTCGGCCCGGAGATCCCCGGCATGGACGTCGCCGCCCGCTACGTCCCCACCGGCGGCGGCCTCCAGGTCGGCGGCGACTGGTACGACATGATCCCGCTGCCCGGGGGCCGCTTCGCCCTGGTGATCGGCGACGTCCAGGGCCACGACGTGCGGGCGGCCGGGCTGATGGGGCAGCTGCGCATCGCCCTGCGCGCCTACGCCTCCGAGGGCCACCGCCCCGACGCGGTGCTCGCCCGCGCCTCGCACTTCTTCCACGGCCTCGCCACGGCCGAGGACGATCCCGGCGACCTGCGCTTCGCGACCTGCTACTACGCCGAGGTCGACCCCGCCACCGGCACCGTGGAGAGCGCCCGCGCGGGGCACCTGGACCCGGTGGTGCGGATGGCGGACGGGACGGCGCTGATCCTCGCCACGGCGGGCGGGCTGCCGCTGGGCATCGATCCGGACACCGACTACCCGACGACGCGGCTCGCCCTGGAACCCGGGGACACCCTGATGCTGTGCACGGACGGCCTGGTCGAGACCGGCGGCCACGATCTGCAGAGCGGCTGGCACCGCCTGCGCGTGATCCTGGAGGAGCACTCCGCCGGTCTGGAGGAGCTGGCCGACGCGCTGGTCCAGGCCGTGCACGGCCCCTCCTCGCACCACACCGTCGGCCCGCTGTCCGACCGCCGGGAGGACGACATCGCGCTGTTGCTGCTGTGCCGGCAGGGCGAGGGCTGCGGCTGCGGCGAATCCACCGCGACCCGGGCGCCGGTGCGCCGCACGATGCTGACGGTCGCCCAGGCCGAGCCCGCCCGGATCGCCGCCGCCCGGCAGCACCTGCGCGACCTGCTGCACGACTGGCCGGACGACGAGCAGCGCGACGCCGCGGTGCTCCTGCTCTCCGAGATGCTGACGAACGTCCTGGTCCACACCGACACCGACGCCCTGCTCGTCGCCGAGGTGGCGGGGGAGCCGGGCGAGCGGCGGATCCGGGTGGAGGTCACCGACAACGGCGACGACCTGCCGCACAAGCGCAGGCCGGGCGAGATGGCGTCCTCCGGACGCGGGCTGATGCTGGTCGAGCTGCTCGCGGACGCGTGGGGCGTCGCCCCGCGCGGCGAGGGCAAGAGCATCTGGTACGAGCTCTACGAGTCCGCGGCCCCGGCCGACGGTGCCGGTCCCGCGTCCGGCCCGGAGGCTCCGGAACCGGCGGCCCCGTAACGGCCCTGGAGTTCGTGCACGATCCCGAACGCCGCCGCGGTCAGCGGCACGGCGAGGAGCATCCCCAGGATGCCCGCCACCGACGCGCCCGCGGTGAGCGCCAGCAGCACGACGGCCGGGTGCATCTGGACGGTACGGCTCTGGATCATCGGCTGGAGCACGTGCCCCTCCAGCACCTGCACGGCCAGCACCACGCCGAGGGCCCACAGCGCGATGACGAACCCCCGGTCGGCGAGCGCCACCAGCACGGCGACGGCCCCGGAGATGAACGCGCCGAGATAGGGGATGTAGGCGCCGACGAAGACCAGCGCCCCGAGTCCGACCGCGCCCGGGACGCGCAGGACGAGCAGGCCGACGGTGATGCAGAGCGCGTCGATGAGGGCGATCAGGGTCGTCCCCCGCATGAAGCCCTCGACGGCCCCGAAGGCCCGCCGGGCCATGGCCTCGACCGTGTCGGCACCGCCGGGCGGGGCGAGGGCGCGCACCGTGGTGGCGGCGCGGTCGGAGTCGCGCAGGAAGAAGAAGACGAGCAGCAGGGCGAGCACGGCCATGGCCATCATCTCGCCGACGACGCTGATCCCGGTGACCACGCCGGAGGCGGCCGTACCGCCGAACTTGCCCAGCAGCTCGCGCGCGTTGGAGGCGACGTCGTCCAGCGAGGTGCCCGCCGCACCGAAGTGGGCGGCGATGCCCTTCGCCGCGTCCCGCAGCGAGGTGACGATCTGGTCGCCGGTCTCGACGAGCGCGGAGACCACGATGTAGACGGCCCCGCCGACCACGGCCAGCACGGCCGCACAGGTCAGCCCGGCGGCCAGCGACCGCTGCACATGGGCCTTCACCAGCCGCGCGTGCAGCGGCCGGAGCAGCGCGGTGCCGAGCAGCGCGAGCAGCGCCGGAGTCACCGCGGTGCGGAACTCGACGCAGAGCCGGATCGCGACGTAGACGACACCGCTGGCGAGCAGGATGACGGCGCACCAGGCGGCGAACCGGCGCACCGGACCGGGGAGCAGCTGCACGCCCCCACCCGATCACGCACCGGGCGGGCTGTCCTGCGCGGACGGCCCGCCCGGGTGACGCGCTGTCAGGCCCCCGGGCCCTCGCCCGACATGCCGTGCACCGCCGGGACGGTGCCGAGGCGGCCCTTCTGGAAGTCCTCGAAGGCCTGCATCAGCTCGTCCTTGGTGTTCATCACGAACGGGCCGTAGTGGGCCATCGGCTCCCGGATCGGCCGGCCGCCGAGCAGCACGACCTCCAGGTCCGGGGTGTGCGAGTCCTGCTTCTCGTCCGCGCGGACGGTGAGCGAGCCCCCGGCGCCGAAGACGGCGGTCTGCCCGAGGTGGACCGGACGCCGCTCGGCGCCCACGGACCCGCGTCCGGCCATGACGTAGGCGAGGCCGTTGAAGTCCTCCCGCCAGGGCAGGGTGACCTCGGCGCCCGGCGCCAGCGTCGCGTGGACCATCGTGATCGGCGTGTGCGTGATGCCGGGGCCGTCGTGCCCGTCCAGCTCACCGGCGATGACGCGCAGCAGCGCGCCGCCGTCGGGGGAGGTGAGCAGCTGGACGCTGCCGCTGCGGATGTCCTGGTAGCGCGGGGCCATCATCTTGTCCTTGGCCGGGAGGTTCACCCACAGCTGGAGCCCGTGGAAGAGACCGCCCGACATCACCAGCTGCTCCGGCGGCGCCTCGATGTGCAGCAGGCCGGAGCCCGCCGTCATCCACTGCGTGTCGCCGTTGGTGATGGTGCCGCCGCCACCGTTGGAGTCCTGGTGGTCGAAGATCCCGTCGACGATGTAGGTGACGGTCTCGAAGCCGCGGTGCGGGTGCCAGGGCGTGCCCTTGGGCTCCCCGGGCGCGTACTCCACCTCACCCATCTGGTCCATCATGATGAACGGGTCGAGATGGCGGTAGTTGATCCCGGCGAACGCCCGGCGCACCGGGAAGCCCTCGCCCTCGAAACCGCTGGGCGCGGTCGTCACGGTGAGCACGGGACGTGCGACGGCGTCGGCGGGTGCGGATACGCGGGGCAGCGTCAGCGGGTTCTCGACGGTCACGGCGGGCATGTCGACCTCCTCGGGCGGCGTGCGCCCCACTTTAGTTGAGCATTGAACTTCTTGTCACCTGGAACCACGAAAGCCCGGAGGTCATTCCCTCCGGGCTCACGAGCATCCGTTCGGCGGTGCTAGCCGTACATGCGGCGCATAGCAAAATCGACCATCTGTTCGACAGCCTTGGCGTCGAACACCATCCGGTGCTCGCCCTCCATGTCCAGGACGAAGCCGTAGCCGGTCGGCAGCAGGTCGATCACCTCCGCGCCGGTGATCACGAAGTACTTCGACTCCTTGCCCGCGTACCGGCGCAACTCCTTCAGGCCGGTGAACATCGGGATCACCGGCTGCTGGGTGTTGTGCAGCGCGAGGAAGCCGGGGTTGTCGCCGCGCGGGCAGTAGACCTTCGAGGTCGCGAAGACCTGCTGGAAGTCCTCGGCGGACATCTGGCCGGTGGTGAAGGCGCGCACCGCGTCCGCGAGCGAGGGCGGGGACGGCTCGGGGTACAGCGGCGGCTGCTGCCCGTACCCGCCGCCCATCGGCTGCTGCGGGGGCGGGGCGTACTGCTGCTGCTGTTGGCCCGCGGTCTGGTCGTAGCCGTACATGCAGCACAGAGTAACGAGTAACGAGTCACAGATGGGCGGCCCGGGGTTGCTTCTTATTACCGACGGGTAGCATCATCGTAGCTACTAGTTGGTACGTGTACGGATGCGAGGAGCGAGTGCCTCGCCGATCTCTCAAGGGAGCGTCGCCATGGGGCACTACAAGCCGAACCTCCGGGACATCGAGTTCAACCTCTTCGAGGTGCTCGGCCGTGACAAGGTCTACGGCACGGGCCCGTTCGCGGAGATGGACACCGACACCGCCAAGAGCGTGCTGGAGGAGCTGACCCGCCTCTCCGAGAACGAGCTGGCCGAGTCCTTCGCCGACGCCGACCGCAACCCGCCGGTCTTCGACCCGGAGACCAACACCGCGCCGGTCCCGGCCTCCTTCAAGAAGAGCTACCAGGCCTTCATGGACTCCGAGTACTGGCGGCTCGGCCTGCCCGAGGAGATCGGCGGCACCACCTCGCCGCGCTCCCTGATCTGGGCGTACGCGGAGCTGATCCTGGGCGCCAACCCGGCGGTGTGGATGTACTCCTCGGGCCCCGCCTTCGCGGGCATCCTCTTCGAGGAGGGCAACGAGGTCCAGAAGCACATCGCCTCGATCGCCGTCGAGAAGCAGTGGGGCTCCACCATGGTGCTCACCGAGCCGGACGCCGGTTCGGACGTCGGCGCCGGCCGCACCAAGGCCGTCGAGCAGGCCGACGGCTCCTGGCACATCGAGGGCGTCAAGCGCTTCATCACGTCCGGCGAGCACGACATGTCGGAGAACATCCTCCACTACGTCCTCGCCCGCCCCGAGGGCGCCGGACCGGGCACCAAGGGCCTGTCCCTCTTCCTCGTCCCGAAGTACGAGTTCGACTTCGAGACCGGCGAGCTGGGCGAGCGCAACGGCGTCTACGCGACCAACGTCGAGCACAAGATGGGCCTGAAGGCCTCCAACACCTGCGAGATGACCTTCGGCGACCGCCACCCCGCCAAGGGCTGGCTGATCGGCGACAAGCACGACGGCATCCGCCAGATGTTCCGCATCATCGAGTTCGCCCGCATGATGGTCGGCACGAAGGCGATCTCCACCCTCTCCACGGGCTACCTCAACGCCCTGGAGTACGCCAAGGAGCGCGTCCAGGGCCCCGACCTGGCCAACTTCATGGACAAGGCGGCCCCCAAGGTCACCATCACGCACCACCCGGACGTCCGCCGCTCCCTGATGACGCAGAAGGCGTACGCCGAGGGCATGCGCGCGCTCGTCATGTACACCGCCTCCGTCCAGGACGAGATCCAGGTCAAGGAGGCGAACGGCGAGGACGCCTCGGCCGAGCACGCCCTCAACGACCTGCTCCTGCCGATCGTCAAGGGCTACGGCTCCGAGAAGGCCTACGAGCAGCTCGCCCAGTCGCTCCAGACCTTCGGCGGCTCCGGGTTCCTCCAGGAGTACCCGATCGAGCAGTACATCCGCGACGCCAAGATCGACACCCTGTACGAGGGCACCACGGCGATCCAGGGCCAGGACTTCTTCTTCCGGAAGATCGTCCGCAACCAGGGCGCCGCGCTGAACTCGCTCGCCGAGGACATCAAGAAGTTCCTGGCGCTCGCCACCGGCGGCGAGGAGCTGTCCGGCGCCCGCGAGCACCTGGCCAAGGCCGCCGTCGAGCTGGAGGCCATCGTCGGCCTGATGCTCACCGACCTCGCGGCCACCGAGCAGGACGTCAAGAACATCTACAAGGTGGGCCTCAACACCACCCGCCTGCTCCAGGCCTCCGGCGACGTGATCGTCGGCTACCTGCTCCTCAAGGGCGCGGCGATCGCCACCGAGAAGCTGCCGACCGCCTCCGCCAAGGACAAGGCCTTCTACACCGGCAAGATCGCCGCCGCGAAGTTCTTCGCCGCGAACGTCCTGCCCGGCCTCACGCTGGCCCGCAAGGTCGCCCAGGGCGTCGAGCTGGACCTGATGGAGCTGGACGAGGCCGCCTTCTAGGACGGGCCCCACACTAAAAGCCCGTTCCGCACACCCCCACGAGGGCCCGCTCCCGCCAGACGGGAAGCGGGCCCTCGCACGTCGTTAAGGTGAACCCCATGAGCGCACCCTCCCGCTTCGACCGCGGCCACACCGACGACCTGATGACCTTCCTGTCGGCGAGCCCGACCCCGTACCACGCCGTGGCGAGCGCCGCCGCGCGGCTGGAGAAGGCCGGTTTCCGCCAGGTCGCGGAGACCGACGCCTGGGAGGGCACAAGCGGCGGCAAGTACGTGCTGCGCGGCGGTGCGATCGTCGCCTGGTACGTCCCGGAGGGCGCCGCGGCGCACACCCCCTTCCGCATCGTCGGCGCCCACACCGACTCCCCCAACCTGCGCGTCAAGCCCCGCCCGGACACCGGGGCGCACGGCTGGCGCCAGGTCGCCGTGGAGATCTACGGCGGCCCGCTGATGAACTCCTGGCTGGACCGGGACCTGGGCCTGGCCGGCCGCCTCTCGCTGCGCGACGGCTCGACGCGCCTGGTGAACGTGGACCGCCCGCTGCTGCGCGTCCCGCAGCTCGCCATCCACATGGACCGCAACGTCTCCACCGAGGGCCTCAAGCTCGACAAACAGCGCCACCTCCAGCCCGTCTGGGGCCTGGGCGACCCCGTGCGCGACGGCGACCTGATCGCCTTCCTGGAGGACGAGGCGGGCCTCGCCCGCGGCGAGGTCACCGGCTGGGACCTGATGACGCACTCCGTGGAGCCCCCGGCGTACCTGGGCCGCGACCGGGAGCTGCTGGCGGGCCCGCGGATGGACAACCTGCTGTCCGTGCACGCCGGGACGGCCGCCCTGGCCGCGGTCGCGGCCTCCGGCGCCGACCTCCCCTGCATCCCCGTGCTGGCCGCCTTCGACCACGAGGAGACCGGCTCCCAGTCGGACACGGGCGCCGACGGACCGCTGCTCGGCAGCGTGCTGGAGCGCTCGGTCTTCGCCCGCGGCGGCACCTACGAGGACCGCGCGCGTGCCTTCGCCGGCACGGTCTGCCTGTCCTCCGACACGGGCCACGCCGTCCACCCCAACTACGCGGAACGGCACGACCCGACGCACCACCCGCGGATCAACGGCGGCCCCATCCTCAAGGTCAACGTCAACAACCGCTACGCCACCGACGGTTCGGGCCGCGCCGTGTTCGCCGCCGCCTGCGAGAAGGCGGACATCCCCTTCCAGACCTTCGTCTCCAACAACTCCATGCCGTGCGGCACCACCATCGGACCCATCACCGCGGCCCGGCACGGCATCAGCACCGTCGACATCGGCGTGGCCATCCTGTCGATGCACAGCGCCCGGGAGTTGTGCGGCGCCGACGACCCGCACCTGCTGGCCAACGCGCTGGTGGCCTTCCTCCAGCCGTAGCCGGGAGGGCACAACCCCGCCCCACGGCATGAGGGTTGAAGCCGGGGGTACCCGCACGGAACCGGATCGGCCGGAAACCCGGAACCGACCGGATCTGACAGGGAGGCAACACTCATGGGCCTCGGCGGGTGCATCATCCTCATCGCCGTGGGAGCCATCCTCACGTTCGCGACCGACTGGGACATGCAGGGCGTCAACCTCGACCTGGTCGGTGTGATCTTCATGGTCGTCGGCCTGATCGGCGTCGCGACGTTCAGCAGCATCGCCCGGCGCCGCCGCGTCGTGATGCCGCCGTCGACCCCGGTCGTCGAGGACCGGCCCCACCACACGCAGGACGGCTACCACAACGGCTACGGCGCCTGAGCCGGCCGCGCGCACCACTCCGCACTCAGCCTGTCGGCCTACCGTCCGGGTTCCGCGGCGGCCGGCGGGGAAGCGGTCAGAGCATGAGATTCCTCGTGTACGACCGGCTCCTCGGTATCGGTGACGACTACTGGATCGAGGACGACCACGGCAACAAGGTCTTCCTCGTCGACGGCAAGGCGATGCGGCTGCGGGACACCTGGGAGCTGAAGGACGCCC
Source organism: Streptomyces sp. NPDC001599 (assembly GCF_042893535.1). NCBI lineage: Bacteria > Bacillati > Actinomycetota > Actinomycetes > Kitasatosporales > Streptomycetaceae > Streptomyces > Streptomyces sp. NPDC001599. The sequence continues at coordinate 19,229 of NZ_JBIAVA010000007.1, read as the reverse complement.
AGGGGCACGTGCTCATCGACATCCACCAGAAGATGTTCGCCCTGCGCGACACGATGGTGATCGAACGGGCCGGCGAGCCCCTGGCCCGCATCAAGCGCAAACGTCTCTCCCTGCTGCGCAACCACTACCGGGTCGTCCTGGCCGACGGCACCGAACTGGACGTCAGCGGCAAGATCCTCGACCGGGAGTTCGCCATCGAGTACGACGGCGAACTGCTGGCCGTCGCCTCCCGGCGCTGGCTGACCCTCCGGGACACCTACGGCGTGGACGTCGTACGGGACGACGCGGACCCGGCGCTGCTGATCGCCCTGACGGTGTGCGTGATCCACCTGGCGGAGAAGGAGCGGGAGGACGACTGAGGACCGGCGGACCGGCGGCTCCTCACGCCGTGCGGCGGACGGCGCGGCCGAGGAGCAGCGGCACGACCAGGTGGTGCACCGGCGCGGCCAGCGACCAGCGCACCCGGCCGGTCCGGCGCTCGAAGTTCACGTACGTCGCCCAGACCAGCCGCGCGTCGTCGACGGTCACGACGTTGCGGGCGGTCAGCGAGGGGGCGTGGGCCTCCACGGCGATCCGGTCCGGCCCGGACTCGACCGTGCGCCAGCCGATCACGTGCCGCGCCGAGACCCTCGGTCCCAGGCGCAGCCCCAGCACGCCCGACCAGCCCGCCCGGAGCAGGGCTCGCAGCAGCACGGGAGTGTCCTCGAAGGTGCCCCGGGCCCACTCCTCGGCCGTCCGGCGGGGCAGCCCGGCGAGCGGGAGCGCGAACGCCGACGCGAAGTGGGCGCCGGCGGGTTCCACCCTGACGCGGCGGATGGCGGAGGTAGTGGTGCATGCCATACCCGGAAGTCTGGGCGGCGCGACGGGGCGCCAAACACGGTGTGCGACGCCCCCTCACCCAACGTGCTCAGCCGCGCGGCGGCTCCAGACCCAGCACCCGGTCCTTCAGGGCCGGGAACTGCTCCCGGGTCCGCGCCACCCGCTCCGGGTCGAACTCCACCGTGAGGACCTCCTCGTCCGCACCGGCCTCCGCGAGCACCTCGCCCCAGGGATCCACCACGATCGAGTGACCGGCCTGCGGAACCCCGGCGTGCGTCCCGGCCGTTCCGCAGGCGAGCACGAAGGCCTGGTTCTCCACCGCCCGCGCCTGGGCCAGGAGCGTCCAGTGGGCCCGACGGCGTTCGGGCCAGCCCGCCGGGACGACGAGGATCTCGGCACCTGCGTCGACGAGGGAGCGGAAGAGCTCCGGGAAGCGCAGGTCGTAGCAGGTCGCCACGCCGAGGGTGGTGTCCGGCAGCCGGACCGTCACCGGCTCGCGCCCCGCGCCCATCAGCACGGCCTCGCCCTTGTCGAAGCCGAAGCGGTGGATCTTGCGGTAGGAGGCGGTGAGATCACCGGCGGGGGAGAAGACGAGCGAGGTGTTGTAGAGCCGTCCGTCCGGGCCGCGCTCGGGGACCGACCCGGCGTGCAGCCACACGCCCGTGTCGCTCGCCGCCTTGGCCATCGCCTCGTACGTCGGCCCGCGCAGCGGCTCGGCCGCCGCGTCGAACTCCTCGAAGGCGAACGCGCCCGTGGTCCACAGCTCCGGCAGCACGACGAGGTCGGCGCCCGCCTGCTCCCTTACCAGAGCCGCCGCCCGCACGCGACGCGCTTCGACCGTTTCGTCCTCGTTCACGGCGATTTGAATCAAAGAGGCGCGCACACTACCACCGTCCTGGCATTCGAGCCGTCCACACGGGCCTACGATCGTCACACGAAAGCACTGCCGGGGTGCCGCACAGCAGCGTAACTTAGCGTTCCAAGACACCCGCCGACTGCCGCCACCGCCACTGGCACCGCCGCCACCAACCGCCCGTGTACCGACCGCCGAGGGGTCCCGTTCCGTGAGTCTGCATCCCGCCCTCCAGCCCTACGCCGACGCCTGGACTCACTCCATCGAGGCGATATCCGAGCTGGTCCAGCCGCTTGTGGAAGCAGAGTGGAACCGCCGCACGCCCTGCCCCGGCTGGTCGGTGCGCGACATCGTCTCGCACGTCCTCGGCCTGGACTCCGAGATGCTCGGCGACCCCCGCCCGATCCACACCCTCCCGCGCGACCTGTACCACGTCACCAACGACCACCAGCGCTACATGGAGATGCAGGTCGACGTCCGCCGCCACCACACGGCGCCGGAGATGACCTCCGAGCTGGAATACATGGTCATCCGGCGCAACCGCCAGCTGCGGAACGAGTCGCGGGACCCCGGCACGAAGGTGCGCGGCCCGCTCGGCACCGAGCTGACCCTTGAGGAGGCGATGCGCCGGCACGCCTTCGACGTGTGGGCGCACGAACAGGACCTGCGCACGGCCCTCGGCCGCCCCGGCAACCTCGACTCCCCCGGCGCGCACGTCGCCCGTGACGTGCTGCTCGGCGAGCTGCCCGCCGTCGTCGCCGAGCGGGCGGACGCGCCGCGCAGCTCGGCCGTCGTCTTCGACGTGCACGGCCCGGTCGAGTTCCTGCGCACCATCCGCGTCGACATCCAGGGCCGCGGCACCCTCGAATCGTCCCCGGCCCTCGGCCCCGCCGCCACCCTCACCCTCGACTGGGAGACGTACTTCCGCCTGGCCTGCGGCCGGGTGACCCCGGAGGCGGCGGCGGACCGCATCAAGACCGAGGGCGACCCGGACCTGACGGCGGCGATCCTGCGCAACTTCACGGTGACGCAGTGAGCTTCTAGCCTGTCCGGCGCTTGAGGACGAGGCCGTTCAGGCCGAAGCGGGGCTCTGGGGGCGGCAGCCCCCAGCCCGGCCCGCACCCACGCCGGTGCCTACACAGGCACGTGCACCGTCTCCACCCGGCTCGCGACCAACCGCTCCCGCTCCCGCAGCGCGGCCCGCTTGCGCAACCGCAGAATCTGCGTGACACCGAGCGCCTGCAACACGAACACCGACGAGAACGCCACCCCGTAGTCGTCCCCCGTCGCGTCCAGCAACACCCCCACCGCGAACAACGTGGTCATCGACGCCACGAAGCCCCCCATGTTGGTGATCCCGGACGCCGTCCCCTGCCGCTCCGCCGGATTCGCCGGCCGCGCGAAGTCGAAGCCGATCATCGACGCCGGCCCGCACGCCCCCAGCACCGTGCACAGCACCACCAGCAGCCACATCGGCGCGTGCTCGGCCGGGTAGGCCAGCGTCGCCGCCCAGAGCAGCGCCGTCGCCGCCACCGTGCCGAGGGCCAGGGGCAGCCGCGCCGCGTGGTGCCGGGCGATGACCTGGCCGTAGACCAGACCGACCGTCATGTTGGACAGCACGACGAGGGTGAGCAGCGTGCCGGCCGTGGCGCGGGACAGCCCCTGCGCCTCGACCAGGAACGGCATCCCCCACAGCAGCAGGAACACCATCGCCGGGAACTGGGTGGTGAAGTGCACCCACAGCCCGAGCCGCGTCCCCGGCTCCCGCCAGGACAGCGCGATCTGCCGCCGTACGTACGCGGCCCCCTGGTGCGGCAGCGGCTCCGGCTCGTGGCCCTCGGGGTGGTCCTTGAGGAAGAGCAGCAGCAGGACGAAGACGACGGCACCCGCCAGCGCGCTGCCCGCGAACGCCGCGGTCCAGCCGATGCCGTGCAGCAGCCGGGCGAGGACGAGCGTGGAGACCAGGTTGCCCGCCATGCCGACGAGACCGGCGAGCTGCGCCACCATCGGCCCGCGCCGGGCGGGGAACCAGCGGGTGCCCAGCCGCAGCACGCTGATGAACGTCATCGCGTCCCCGCAGCCCAGCAGCGCCCGCGAGGCCAGCGCCATGCCGTACGAAGAGGAGAAGGCGAAGCCCAGCTGCCCCGCCGTGAAGAGCACGACGCCGAGGCCCAGCACCTTCTTCGTGCCGAGCCGGTCGACCAGCAGGCCGACGGGTATCTGCATGCCGGCGTAGACCAGCAGCTGGAGGATGGAGAAGGTGGACAGCGCGGACGCGTTGACGTGGAAGCGGTCGGCGGCGTCGAGTCCCGCGACCCCCAGGGACGTACGGAAGATGACGGCGACGAAGTAGACGGAGACGCCGATGCCCCACACGGCGATCGCGCGCCGGCCTCCCGGCGGGTCACCGGGCAGGGCGCGGCCGGCCGAGGTGGCCGTACTCATCGGACCTCCCCCCGCGCCAGGTTCGAGAACCAGCCCACGTGCCGGCCCACCACGGCGACGGCCGCCTCGGCGTCCCCGGCGCGCAGCGCGTCGAGGATCTCCTCGTGCTCGGCGAGGGTGTGGGCGACCCGGTCGGGGTGGGACTGCATCACGGCGACGCCCATGCGCAACTGGCGGTCGCGGAGCTGGTCGTAGAGGCGGGAGAGGATCTCGTTGCCGCCGCTGCGGACGATCTCGGCGTGGAAGCAGCGGTCGGTGACGGAGGCGGCGGCGAAGTCACCGGCGGCGGCCTCCTCCTTCTGCCGGGCGAGCAGCTCCTCCAGCCGTTCCACGAGCCCCGGCGGGGCGGGTACGGCCTTCCTGGCCGCGTGCTCCTCGACCAGCAGCCGGGTCTCCACCACGTCGGCGATCTCCTGCGCGGAGACGGGCAGGACCAGGGCGCCCTTCTTGGGGTAGAGCCGGATCAGCCCCTCGACCTCCAGCCGCAGCAGCGCCTCGCGCACCGGGGTGCGGGAGACGCCCACGGCCTCGGCCAGCTCGCCCTCGGTGAGCAGCGTCCCGCCCTCGTAACGGCGCTCCAGGACGCCCTGCTTGACGTGGGTGTAGACGCGGTCCGCCGCGGGGGGTTGCTTCACTGCCGTGGTCATGCCGACAGGATAGATACAACAGGGACACAAGAGGGATCCGGTCCAGCATCCGGACGCCGACTCGCCCCGCTCACCCCTCGGAGGGAACCGGAGGTCTCCCCCGGCCCCGCCGCGCAACCATTCGCCTCCCTCGGGTGTCGGACTGTCGCGGCCACCGCTCCGTCGACCACAACTCGGCCGCACTCCAGGGGAATTCACCATAATCGGGGTAATCAACTCAATGAATGCCATTCCGGGCGCCACCGCATCCGTCCGTCCGCGCAGGGCCCTCGCCGCCGCCCTGACCGGCGCCGCCGTCCTCGCCACCGGCGTCCTCGCCGCCGCCCCCGCGCAGGCCGCCGCACCCGAGCGCGCCGTCGCCGCACCCGAGCGCACCCTCGCTGCACCCGTGCGGGCCGCCGCCGTGCCTTCGATCGCCGCCAAGGGCGGCTTCGTGATGAACAACGCGACCGGCAAGTCGCTCTACACCAAGGCCGCCGACACCAAGCGGTCCACCGGCTCCACAACCAAGATCATGACCGCCAAGGTCGTCCTGTCCCAGCCGAAGCTGAACCTGGACGCCAAGGTCACGATCCAGATGGCGTACAGCGACTACATCGTGTCGAAGAACGCCTCGTCCGCCCGCCTGATCGTCGGCGACAAGGTGACGGTCCGCCAGCTGCTGTACGGGCTGATGCTGCCCTCCGGCTGCGACGCCGCGTACGCGCTGGCCGACAAGTTCGGCTCGGGCAAGACGCGGGCGGCGCGGGTGAAGTCGTTCATCGGCAAGATGAACGCGACCGCCAAGAGCCTCGGCCTGAAGAACACCCACTTCGACTCGTTCGACGGCATCGGCAACGGCAAGAACTACTCCACCCCGCGCGACCTCACGAAAATCGCGAGCAGCGCGATGAAGAACTCCACCTTCCGCACCATCGTCAAGACCAAGAAGTACACGGCGAAGACGAAGACCAAGAAGGGCGGCACCCGCACAATGGCGCCCTGGACCAACACCAACACACTGCTGGGCAGTTACAGCGGAGCGATCGGCGTGAAGACCGGGTCGGGACCGGAGGCCAAGTACTGCCTGGTCTTCGCCGCGACCCGGAAGGGGAAGACGGTGATCGGCACGGTGCTGGCGTCCTCGTCTTCGGCGCAGCGCGCCAAGGACGCCACAAAGCTCATGAACTACGCCTTCGCGAAGTAACCCCGACACCCCGCCGAAGGGCCCGCCGCCGACGCGACGGGCCCTTCTCGCTGTACGGATGAAATGCATGGTGATAGTTTCATTAGCACCATGCTGCTGAGTCTGGACAAGACCGACACCCGCCCCCTGCACGAACAGGTGGCCGGCGCCCTCCGGCGCGCCATCGCCGAAGGGGAGTGCGCCCCCGGGGACCGCCTGCCCTCGGCCCGCGACCTCTCCGAGGCCCTGGACGTCAACGTCAACACCGTGCTGCGCGCCCTGCGCGGCCTGCGGGACGAGGGCCTGCTGGAGTTCCGCCGGGGCCGGGGGGTGACGGTGGCCGAGGGCGCCCGGCCCCACTCCGAACTGCAGATCCGGGTACGGGAACTGCTCGCCGAGGCGGCTCGGCTGGGCTACAGCAGGACCGATCTCATCGACATGATCAGGGGGATGCCATGAGGGACACGACAGCGGCACGGCGTGCGACGGCGGCGGTCTGGACAGCCGGGGTCACAGCGGTGCTCGCCGCGATGCCGCTGCTGGCGTGGAACCGGCTGCCGGACCGGCTGGCGACCCACTGGGGCCTGAACGGCGAAGCGCCCAACGGCTCGATGCCCCTGTGGGCGGCGTCCCTCGTCCCCGCGCTGATCTGGCTGGTGACGGCGGCCGCGGTCACCGTCCCCCTGATGCGGGCGGGCCCGCCGGCCCGTCCCTGGACCACCCTGACCCTGCTCCCCATGGGCATCGTCCTCACCGGCGCGCAGGCCGCGGTCATCCGGGCCAATCTGGACCGCGCGGACTGGCACGAGGCCCGTCAGCCCACCTGGTGGGTCGTCGCGATCCTCGTCGCGGCCGTGGTCGCGGCAGTGGCCGCCTGGCTGCTCGTCTCCCGGCGGCGCGGCGCCTCCGACGACACCACGACGCCCGACGAGGGCACCCCCGCGCTGGACATCCCCGAGGGCCGGCGCATGGTCTGGTTCTCCCGCACCGCCAACCCCTGGCTCCAGCTGCTGGCGGCCGCGATCGGCCTGGTGGCCGTGGGCGCGCTCGTCGCCCTGATCGGCGGCCTGGCCGCGCCGGGCGCCCTGTGGGCGCTGTTCGCCGGCTGCGCCGCCGGTTCCCTCGCCTGCGCCGTGTTCTCCTCCGTCCAGGCCCGCGTCTCGGAGCGGGGCCTGGAGGTCTCCTTCGGCCCGCTCGGCTGGCCCGGACGCCGCTGGACACCCGGCGACATCGACACGGCCCGGATGGAGGTCCGCCGCCCCGCCGAGGTCGGCGGCTGGGGCTACCGCCTCAGCGGCCTCGGCACCACGGTGATGCTGCGCGCCGGCGAGTGCCTGGTCATACGCCCCCGCGGCCGCCGAACCGACTTCGCCCTCAGCATCGACGACGCCGAACGCGGCGCGGCCCTCCTCAACACGCTGCGCACGAAGCGGACCCGGGGCTGAGCCCAACGACCTCGGGGGCATACACGCCCATCGGCGACCGCCGCAGCCTTTTCGATCATCTTCGCTCGCAGTCGTGAACATCAGCGGATCCAGCTGGCATATGCCCTTGGCTCCGACCTACGTTCCGCGAAGGAGGTGGTTCACATGCACGAACCAAGCGAACGAAAGAACTTCGCCAACCAGAACGACGCGATCGACGCCAGCGACTTCGTCTACGCGGCGACCGGTGCCCGGGTGCGAAGGCTGACCATGCCGGGGGGAAGCCACTGGTTTCCGGCGGTGGACGTGTGCAAGGAGTTGGGGTACACCACGACCCGGAAGGCGCTCCTCGATCACGTCCCGGAGGAACATCGAGACAGTCTCGAGACTGTGACTGGAAGTCACAGTCTCAGCATTCCCGCAGGTAGGAGTTGGCGACGAGACCTGCAACTCATCGATCTGCAAGGTCTCATCCTCCTCGTCAACGCCTGCACCAAACCGGCCTGCGCCCCCTTCAAGCAGTGGGTCGCCGAAGTCATCGAGACGGTTCAGCGCGAGGGTACGTACTCTCTGGACGAGGCCGAGGTGCAGCCCGTCGAACCCGGTGCCCCCATCGCCTACGCCATGCCGGACCAGGTGGCCGAGGCCATCGTCCGGCTGGAGGCGCACAACCTGAAGCTGGACGAGGAGTTGGCGGAGGGGCAACGTACGTCGATCGCGTTGCAGAAGGAGATGCTGTCCACGCAGCAGGCCACCCTCGCCGCTCAACAGGCCACCCTCGCCGTGCAGCAGGCGATGGTGCACGCTTTGGAGCGCATCGCGGACCGGTTCGACACCCTGGTTCTCCACCAAGGGGCGCCCCGCGGCCGCCTCGCCCCGCCACCGACCACGGAGTCCGTGCTGGCCGACTGGCGGCAGCGGTTGTCGGTGACCGAGGACGTGTGGACGGTCGCCCAGGTGATCGCGCCGGTGCTCGTCGAGAAGGGTGAGCTGCGGGAGCCGCTGGAGTCGATCGCCGCCCGTACGGGGCTCTCCGTGCGGCGGGTCAACGAATGCCTGCGGCTGTTGCGCACCCACGCCTGCATCCGCTCGCGGGGCGGGGCCGAGGACGGGGCACCGGTGTACGTGCTGCACCAGGTCTGACCCCGGTACGACACCGCAGAAGGGGCGTCGCAACTCGAGCTTGCGGCGCCCCTCCGTCATGAACCTAGTCGGTTCGTGGCTCTCATGCCCAGCTGATCAACCGCTTCGGCTGCTCCAGGACCGCCGCCACGTCGGCGAGGACCTTGGAGCCCAGTTCGCCGTCGACCAGGCGGTGGTCGAAGCTCAGGGCGAGGGTGGTCACCTGACGCGGCTTCACCTTGCCCTTGTGAACCCACGGCTGGAGCTTGATCGCGCCGACCGCGAGGATCGCGGACTCGCCCGGGTTGAGGATCGGCGTACCGGTGTCGACGCCGAAGACGCCGACGTTGGTGATGGTCACCGTGCCGCCCTGCATGGCGGCCGGGGAGGTCTTGCCCTCCCTGGCCGTCGACACCAGCTCGCCGAGCGATCCCGCCAGCTGCGGCAGCGTCTGGGCGTGGGCGTCCTTGATGTTCGGGACGATCAGGCCGCGCGGGGTGGCGGCGGCGATGCCCAGGTTGACGTAGTGCTTGACCACGATCTCCTGGGCGGCCTCGTCCCAGGACGCGTTGATGTCCGGGTTGCGCTTGATCGCGACGAGGAGGGCCTTGGCGATCAGGAGGAGCGGGTTCACGCGCAGGCCCGTGTACTCCTTGTCCTGCTTCAGCTCCTCGACCAGCTTCATCGTGCGCGTCACGTCGACCGTCACGAACTCGGTGACGTGCGGCGCGGTGAAGGCCGAGCCGACCATCGCCGCCGCCGTCGCCTTGCGCACGCCCTTGACCGGGACACGGGTCTCGCGCGTCGTGTCGTACGACGCCGGGGCCGCCGTCGGGGACGGGGCGGGCGCGACGGCCGCGGGGGCCGCCTCCGGCTCGGCGGCCGGGGTGGTGGCCGACACCGCCGCGTGCACGTCCTCGCGGGTGATGATGCCGTCCGGGCCGGACGGGACCACGGTCGCCAGGTCGACGCCGAGATCCTTGGCGAGCTTGCGCACCGGGGGCTTGGCCAGCGGGCGCTCGCCGGTGACCGGCGCGGCCGGTGCCGCGGATGCTGCCGGTGCCGCGGGTCCGTGGCCGTTCAGCTCGGCCTGGATCGCCGCCGACGGCGCCTGCGCGGCGGCCGGGGCCTGAGCGCCCTTGCGGGGGCGGCGCTTGGTCGAGGAGGTGGAGACCCCGTACCCGACCAGGACCGGCTGGCGGCCCTCCGGCTTGGGCTCCTCCGCCACGGCCTCCTGCACCGGCTCCGCGGCCGCCGCCGCGCCGTCGCCGACGGCCACCGCGATGATCGACGTACCCACGTCGACCGTCGTGCCCTCGGGGAAGTGCAGCTCGCGGACCACGCCGTCGTAGGGGATGGGCAGTTCGACGGCGGCCTTGGCCGTCTCGACCTCGCACACCACCTGGCCGTCGGTGACCGTGTCACCGGGCTGGACGTACCACTTGAGGATCTCGGCCTCGGTGAGCCCCTCGCCCACGTCGGGCATCTTGAACTCACGCACGGAGCTGTCCGTCATCGTCGTCACGCTCCCCTCCTCAGTACGCCAGCGAGCGGTCGACGGCATCCAGTACCCGGTCCAGGTCGGGCAGGTACTCCTCCTCCAGGCGGGCCGGCGGGTACGGCGCGTGGTAGCCGCCGACCCTCAGCACCGGGGCCTCCAGGTGGTAGAAGCAGCGCTCCGTGATCCGGGCCGCGATCTCCGCGCCCGAGCCCAGGAACACCGGCGCCTCGTGGACCACGACCAGGCGGCGGGTCTTCTCCACCGACGCCTGGATCGTGTCGAAGTCGACCGGCGAGATCGACCGCAGGTCGACGACCTCCAGGGAGCGGCCCTCCTCGGCGGCCGCGTCGGCGACCTCCTGGCAGAGCTTCACCATCGGGCCGTAGGCGGCCAGCGTGAGGTCGGTGCCCTCGCGCACCACGCGCGCGGTGTGCAGCGGGCCGGGGATGGCCTCCGCGTCGACCTCGGCCTTGTCCCAGTACCGGCGCTTGGGCTCGAAGTAGATCACCGGGTCGTCGCTCTGGATGGCCTGCTGCATCATCCAGTACGCGTCCGCCGCGTTGGACGGGCTGACCACCTTCAGGCCCGCCACGTGCGCGAACAGGGCCTCGGGGGACTCGGAGTGGTGCTCGACCGCGCCGATGCCGCCGCCGTAGGGGATGCGGATGACGACCGGCATCTTGACCTTGCCCAGCGAGCGGGCGTGCATCTTCGCCAGCTGGGTGACGATCTGGTCGTAGGCCGGGAAGACGAAGCCGTCGAACTGGATCTCCACCACCGGCCGGTACCCGCGCAGGGCCAGACCGATGGCGGTGCCGACGATGCCGGACTCGGCCAGCGGGGTGTCGATGACCCGGTCCTCGCCGAAGTCCTTCTGCAGACCGTCGGTGACCCGGAAGACACCGCCGAGCTTGCCGACGTCCTCGCCCATGATCAGGACCTTGGGGTCCGACTCCAGCGCGCGGCGCAGCGACTCGTTGATCGCCTTCGCCAGCGCCATCTTTTCCGCTGCCATGTCAGACCCCCTCTGCCTCTGCGAACGATGCCTGGTAAGCGGCGAACTGGGCCCGCTCCTCGTCCACGAGCGCGTGCCCGTCCGCGTACACGTTCTCGAAGATGGCGAACCGGTCCGGGTCCGGCATGGCACGGACCACTTCGCGCACTCGTTTGCCCAACGTCTCGCTCTCGGCCTCCAGTTCCGCGAAGAATCCCTCGTCCGCGTGGTTTGCGGACTCCAGGAAGCGGCGAAGGCGCAGGATCGGGTCCTTCGCCTCCCAGGCGGCGCGCTCGTCGTCGTGCCGGTAGCGGGAGGGGTCGTCCGAGGTGGTGTGGGCGCCCATGCGGTACGTGTACGCCTCGATCAGCGCCGGTCCCTCGCCGCGCCGGGCCCGGTCCAGCGCCCAGCGGGTGACCGCGAGGGAGGCCAGCACGTCGTTGCCGTCGACGCGGACGCCGGGGAAGCCGAAGCCCTGGGCGCGCTGGTAGAGCGGCACCCGGGTCTGCTTCTCGTTGGACTCGGAGATCGCCCACTGGTTGTTCTGGCAGAAGAACACCACGGGGGCGTTGTAGACGGCGGCGAAGTTGAACGCCTCGCTGACGTCGCCCTGGCTGGAGGCGCCGTCGCCGAAGTACGCGATCACGCCCGAGTCGGCGCCGTCCTTGGCCACGCCCATCGCGTAGCCCGTGGCGTGCAGCGCCTGCGAGCCGATGACGATGGTGTAGAGGTGGAAGTTGTTGCTGTTGGGGTCCCAGCCGCCGTTGTTCACACCGCGGAACATGCCGAGCAGGTTGGTCGGGTCCACCCCGCGGCACCAGGCGACGCCGTGCTCGCGGTAGGTCGGGAAGACGTAGTCGTCCTCGCGGGTGGCCCGGCCGGAGCCGATCTGGGCGGCCTCCTGGCCCAGCAGGGAGGCCCACAGGCCCAGCTCGCCCTGGCGCTGCAGGGCGGTGGCCTCGGCGTCGAAGCGCCGGGTGAGCACCATGTCGCGGTACAGGCCGCGCAGCTCGTCCGGGGTGATGTCGGCGACGTACGAGGCGTACTCGGCGTAAGCGGCGTCCTCGACGCGCTCGCCCTCGGGCGTCAGCAGCTGCACCAGCTCCGTCTCGGAGCCCTTCCTGGCAGCGTTACGGGTGGTGCTGGTGGTGCGAGTCGTGCGCTTGCCGGTGCCGGCCTTGCTGCCGGTGGTCCCGGCCGCCTTGGTGCCGGTGGTGCCGGCCGCCTTGCTTCCGGCGCTGCGTCGCGGCTTGCGCGCGGCAGTGCTCTCGGTCACGTGTGCTCCTCCGTCGGTCCGGCCCCCGGGTTCGCCGGAAGCCAGTGCGGCTCACCTGCGGCCCGGCGGACGCACAAGGGTGGGTGCGGCCCGATCGGGAACAGGCGTGACAGGTGCCCCGGCGAGCGCCCTGCGAACAGCACGTTACCCAGTGCTCCACATTTCTGTGAAACCCCTCCTGACCTGCGTTTTTACTCGGATTTCCAAGTAAATCGGCGAAGGGCGGAAGTTTTACTGGTCACAGCCTTGCAGGGGGCCGGAACAACGGCACGTTATCCCGGCCACCCCGGGCACGGGAAGAGTCGGTGTGTGACACTGACCGCGTGCGCGAAGACCGAAAAATCCGGGTATTCCTCCTCGACGACCACGAGGTGGTCCGGCGCGGGGTGCACGATCTGCTCGCCGGCGAGGCCGACATCCAGGTGGTGGGCGAGGCCGGTACGGCCGCCGAGGCACAGGCCCGGGTCGCGGCCACCCGCCCGGACGTCGCGGTGCTGGACGTCAGGCTGCCCGACGGCAGCGGCGTCGAGGTCTGCCGGGACATCCGCTCCCGGGACGAGTCCGTCCGCTGCCTGATGCTGACCTCCTTCGCCGACGACGAGGCCCTCTTCGACGCGATCATGGCGGGCGCCTCGGGCTACGTCCTCAAGGACATCCGCGGCGCCGAGCTGCTCGGCGCCGTGCGGGAGGTGGCGGCCGGGAAGTCGCTGCTCGATCCGGCGGCCACCGCGCGCGTGCTGGAGCGGCTGCGCGACGGCGGGGCGAAGCCCGACGACCGGCTGGCCCACCTCACCGAACAGGAGCGCCGCATCCTGGACCTGATCGGCGAGGGACTGACCAACCGCGCGATCGGCGAGCGGCTGCACCTGGCGGAGAAGACGATCAAGAACTACGTGTCGAGCCTGCTGGGCAAGCTCGGCATGCAGCGGCGTTCCCAGGCGGCCGCCTTCGTGGCCCGCCTGGAGGCCGAGAACCGCTGACGCGTGCTGCCCCCGGCTCGGGCGCGCTCCGGGCTTGCCCGGGACGACTTACTCGGGACTTACGTCCCCTCCTGCCGGGGCGGGCGGCCCTGTTCCCGGGCCCCGGGCTCCCGCACAGTGAGACCATGCCCTCCGACGAACAGCTCGCCGTCGGCCTGCTCGGCCGCACCGCCTACGGCCGGGCGGCCACCACCCTGCGCGCCCTGCCCTTCCTCGCCCACGCGCGGCACATCGTGGCCGACGGCCGGGTCCTGCTGCGCATGCCGAGGAGCTGGGGGTACCACCGGGTGTGCGCCGGGAGCGTCGTCGCCTACGGAGCGGACAACCTGACCTCCGCGCGGCCCGGCGAGAGCCTGTGGACCGTGCAGGTCGTGGGCCGGTGCGAGACCCACGAGCCGAGCACCGCCGAGCTGGAGCGGTTCGGTCCGACGCCGGACCGGGTGGACGGCGAGCCCTTCGAGCCCGCCTACCTGCGCGTCGACCCGCAGTTCGGCACGGTGCACTTCACGGACGGGTCGGCGGGGCCGCTGTGACGCGGGCCGGTCGGGCTCACTCGCCGCCGTCCGAGCCGCCCGCACCCTCGGTGCCGCCGCCCGGCTGAGTCTCACCGCCGCCGGGCTGGGTCTCGCCACCGCCGCCCGGCTCGGTCTCACCGCCGCCGCCCGGCTCGGTCTCACCGCCGCCCGGGGTCTCGCCCGATGGCGAGGACGGTGCGGTCTGCCCGCCGGTCGGGTCCCCGGTCGGATCGTCCGTCGCGGTCTCCGACGGCGTCCACGTCGGTGTGTACGGCCGGTCCCAGTCGCCGTCGCCCGAGCCGCCCCCGCCCGAGCCCTGCTCGGTGCCCGGATCGGTGGTCTCCTGCGTCGCCTCGTCGCTGGGCGTGGAGCTCGGCGACTCCTCGCCGGTGCTCTGGGAGGTGGTCGCCGACGGGCTCTTGTCCGTCTCGGTGCCGCCCTTGCCGCCGTCGCCGTTGTTCAGGGCCAGCGCGACGCCCGCCGCGATGGCGATCACCGCGAAGACGGCCAGTATCCACAGCTTGCCGCGGCCGCTGCCCTTGTTGCCATGGCCCTCGAAACCGCCGTCGTCGCCCCCGCCGTAGCCGTTCGGCAGGATCGGCTGGGGGATCTGCTGGGTGCCGGACGCCCCGTGGTGGTCGGGGTGCGGCATCACCGTCGTACCCGCCAGGCCGGCCGACGGGGTGTGCCGGCCGTCGTGCGCGGCGACCGGGCCCGTGTTCCAGGTGCCGGTGTGGCCGCCCTGCTCGTACAGCATCTGCAGCCCGTACTGGACCAGGCCGCGCATCTCCTCGGCGGTCTGGAAACGGTCGTCGGGCTCCTTGGCCAGCGAGCGCATCACCAGGCCGTCCAGCTCCGGCGGGGTGGCGTCGGAGACCTCGGACGGGGGCGTCGGGATGTCCTGCACGTGCTGGTAGACCACCGACAGCGGGGTCTCGCCGGTGAACGGCGGGCGCAGTGCGAGGAGTTCGTAGAGGAGGCAGCCCGTGGCGTACAGGTCGGAGCGGTGGTCGACGGCCTTGCCGAGGGCCTGCTCGGGGGAGAGGTACTGCGGGGTGCCCATGACCATGCCGGTCTGCGTCATCGTCGACTGGGCGCCGTGCAGGGCGCGCGCGATGCCGAAGTCCATCACCTTGACCGCGCCCGCGTTGGTGATGATGACGTTGGCGGGCTTGATGTCGCGGTGCACGATGCCGTGCTGGTGCGAGTAGGCCAGTGCTTCCAGGACACCGGAGACGATGATCAGCGCCTGCTCGGGGCCGGGCGCCTCGGCGTTGAGGAGGAGGTCGCGGATGGTGCGCCCCTCGACGATCTCCATCACGATGTACGGCACGGACTGGCCGCCGACGACGTCCTCGCCCGAGTCGTACACGGCCACGATGGCGTGGTGGTTGAGGCCGGCCACGGACTGTGCCTCGCGCGTGAAGCGGGCCTTGGAGACGGGGTCCTCGGCGAGGTCGGCGCGCAGCAGCTTGACCGCCACGGTGCGCCCGAGGCGGACGTCCTCGGCGGCGAACACCTCGGCCATGCCGCCCCGCCCGAGCCTGCGGGTCAGCCGGTACCGGCCGTCGCCGACCAGGCCGCCGTTGCCCCAGTTCTCCGGCGCGTCAGACATACCGCCGCCAGATGCCTCGGGTTCGGACGGGCCCTGGGCGCGCTGCTGCTGTGCCATCAGTCCTCGCCGTCGTTTCTGCCCGCGGTACGCGCGGTGTTGTTACGGTCTCCGTCGGCCACGCTACAGCCTTCGCGGGGGCCTCCGGTCCGAGATGGGCGCCGGGACCGGACATGAGACGGACCGGTCATGAAACCCTGGTTCCGTACTCTCGTGCAAATTCCGTGTAGCGGCAGTACGCCGGCTGTAACGCTTCCGCGACGCTTCTTTCGCGTACGGTCACGGAACGGGCACCGCGCTTGACGTGTCGGTGCCCTGGGGCAGACTTGGCCGGGAATAGCACTTTCGATCACAAGCGCGCGTGCCGCTGCCACCGGCGCCCGCCGTCTATGGGGGACGCAGAGACATGAGCCAGGACGCCGCCGGACAGGGACGGTACGCGGGGCGGGCGCTCGCCGGCGGCCGTTACCAGCTGCGCGACTTGCTCGGCGAGGGCGGCATGGCCTCCGTGCACCTGGCGTACGACTCGGTCCTCGACCGCCAGGTCGCGATCAAGACGCTGCACACCGAGCTGGGTCGCGAACAGGCTTTCCGCGAGCGCTTCCGCCGCGAGGCCCAGGCCGTGGCCAAGCTCACGCACACCAACATCGTCTCGGTCTTCGACACCGGCGAGGACGATCTGGACGGCATGACGACGCCGTACATCGTCATGGAGTACGTCGAGGGCAGGCCGCTGGGCTCCGTGCTCGACGAGGACGTGCGGCAGCAGGGCGCGATGCCCGCCGACAAGGCGCTGAAGATCACCGCGGACGTGCTGGCCGCCCTGGAGATCAGCCACGAGATGGGCCTGGTCCACCGGGACATCAAGCCGGGCAACGTGATGATGACCAAGCGCGGCGTGGTCAAGGTGATGGACTTCGGCATCGCCCGCGCCATGCAGTCCGGCGTGACCTCGATGACGCAGACCGGCATGGTCGTCGGCACCCCGCAGTACCTCTCGCCTGAGCAGGCCCTCGGCCGCGGCGTCGACGCCCGCTCCGACCTGTACTCGGTCGGCATCATGCTGTTCCAACTGGTCACCGGGCGCCTGCCGTTCGACGCCGACTCGCCGCTGGCGATCGCGTACGCGCACGTGCAGGAGGAGCCGGTCGCCCCGTCCACCGTGAACCGCGCGCTGCCCCCGGCGGTGGACGCGCTGGTGGCCCGGGCGCTGAAGAAGAACCCCAACGAACGCTTCCCCAGCGCCGAGGCGATGCGCGACGAGTGCCTGCGGGTGGCGGCCTCCTTCCAGGCGGCCCCGCCGAGCATCGTGCCCGGCGCCCAGACGTCGAGCGGCGCGGGCGTCGGCTCCGCCGTGTTCCCGCCGGTCGGCCAGGGTGCCCCGGCACCCACGGGCCCCGTCCAGACGCCGTACCAGCCGACGCCGTCCCCCGGCCCGAACCCGTACGGCACCCCGGCCCCGGCGGCACACTCGCCGGCGTACGGCTATCCGCAGCAGGCGGGCTACCAGACGCCCGCCCCGGCGCCGTACGCGCAGCAGCAGGGCGCGGCCACACCCCCGCCGTACAACCTGACGCCGTCGGCCCAGGGCTCCGGTTCCCCGGGCGGCGGCAGGAGCAACAAGCCGGTGATCATCGGCTCGATCGTGGTCGCCGTGGTGGCCGTCGGCGGACTGATCGGCGCGCTGCTGATGAACGGCGGCGGGGACGAGGACCCGGAAGCCGGTGGCGGCGGCTCCTCCACCGCGTCGGTCTCCGCGTCGCCGTCGAAGGCGGCGGGCTATCGCGGGCCCGACAAGGAGAAGACGATCGAGAAGGACAAGTGCACCGAGCCGCAGGAGTCGTACAACGACCCCGAGAAGATCCAGGTGCCGGACTTCACGTTCAAGTACATCGGCTCGGTCAAGGAGTGCTTCAACGCCGCGGGCTGGCAGATGAAGGTCGTCGAGGTCGACGAGAACACCTACGGCGAGGGCTCGGTCCGGGACCAGTTCCCCACGGCCGGCACGGACGTCGACCCGGAGAACATGCCGGAGATCCAGCTCAAGGTCTCGACGGGCAACCCGCCGTCCGAATGAGCCCGTGAGGTGACGGGCGGCTGACGCCGAAGGGCCCGGCAGCGTGTGCTGCCGGGCCCTTCGCGGTGTCGGTGGTCGTCGTTCCGCAGTGGGTCGTCGTGCGCAGGCCGTCGTGCGCAGGCCGTCGTCCTACAGGTAGGGGCCGCCGGAACGGCCGCCCGGGTGCGGGGGCTCCTCGCCCTCCGGGACGGCGCCCGGCGGAAGCGCGCGGCGCATCTGCTCCAGCTGGGCACGCGCGGCCATCTGCTGGGCGAACAGCGTGGTCTGGATGCCGTGGAAGAGGCCCTCCAGCCAGCCGACCAGCTGGGCCTGCGCGATCCGCAGCTCCGCGTCGGTCGGGGTGCCGTCGTCCGTGAAGGGCAGGGAGAGCCGCTCCAGCTCCTCCACCAGCTCCGGGGCCAGACCGTCCTCCAGCTCCTTCACCGAGCTGGCGTGGATCTCCTTGAGCCGGACCCGGCTCGCCTCGTCCAGGGGGGCGACCCGCACCTCTTCGAGCAGCTGCTTGATCATGCTGCCGATCCGCATGACCTTGGCGGGCTGCTCCACCTGCTCGGTCACCGGAATCTCGCGGGAGTCGTCGTCCCCGCCGCCGCTGAGCGCCATTCCGTCCTGGCCGACGACCAGGATCTGGGGGTTCTCCGGCGACCTGTCGTTCCTCGGCATCTCCATGCCGCCATTGTCTCGCACCCGGGGTCCCCGGGCGGGCGGTGCCCCCCGCGGAAACCGCCCCGACGCGTTCGGCGGCGCCCGGAA
Source organism: Streptomyces sp. NPDC001599 (assembly GCF_042893535.1). Lineage (NCBI taxonomy): Bacteria > Bacillati > Actinomycetota > Actinomycetes > Kitasatosporales > Streptomycetaceae > Streptomyces > Streptomyces sp. NPDC001599. Next base: position 1,046 of record NZ_JBIAVA010000007.1, on the reverse strand, counting down.
TGCCGGTGTCGCCGACCGGTGTGAGGCTTGTCCCGTCGATCTTGCGCGTCGGTCTTGCGCGTCTGCCTTGCGCGTCTGCCTTGCGCGTCTGCCTTGCGCGTCTGCCTTGCGCGTCTGCCTTGCGCGTCGGTCTTGCGCGTCGGCCTTGTCGCGTCGGTCTTCACGACGCTTTCCACGACTGCTCATCATCGGGAGGGGGTCACGGACGTGACTCCATGGCTGCGCACACTGCGGGCGACGGGGCTGGTGGGAGCCCTGGGCGTCGGCGCGGTGGTGGCGCCGTACGGGGCGGGGCCGGCCCACGGCGCCGGGTTCCCGGCGGTGGTGACGCCGTACACGGCGGCGCCGTCACCGGAGGCCTCCGCACCGGGGGCGGCCACCGTCCCGGACGGCTCCGGCACCCATGACGGGCGAGGCGGTCACGAACGTCCCCGGCGCCCCGACGGCCACGACCGCACGGAGCGCCCAGACGCCGGATCCGCCTCCCGGCCCGCCGAGGACTCCCGCCCGGCCGGCACCGCGGGGCGTGGTTCGCCCAAGCCCTCCCGGCCTTCCCCGTCCCCTTCCCGCTCACCGTCGGCGTCCGGCACCGAGCCCGGCCCCGAGCCCTCCCGGGCCGCGAACCGGCCGGGTGAGGGAAGGCAGCGGCCCGGTCGCGCCGAGGAGCGGGCGCCGGAGCGGGACGGCGCGGACGAGGACGCCGGCCGGTACGGGGACGGCGGCGACGGCGTCCCCGAGGACCCGGCCACCGCCGTGCCGCCCGGCCGGACCGAGGCGGCGGAGGTGCTCCCGGCCACCCCGTCCCGGTCCCCGTCACGGAGCGGCGCGCCCACCCGGGCCGCCGCCGAGCCCCTGCTGCGGGTGCTGCCCCTGGGCAGCGGCCTGGTGCTCATCGGGCTCGGCCTGGCCCTCGGCCTCGTGGGACTGCGCCTGCGCCGGGGCTAGCCGGGGCTAGGGCCTGTCTGACAATTCGCGTCGTCGCCCGAAGGGCGGCCGCGCGGCGTCAGGTGCGTGCTCTCGGTGTGCCGGCCCCAGACCCGCGTACT
>NZ_JBIAVA010000006.1:406001-415913 GCF_042893535.1 Streptomyces sp. NPDC001599 | reverse complement strand
TGTCCTCCCGCGTGTTTTTGCTCCCGCGCGCGCCCGCCGGCCCGCCCGGGGGGGGGGGGGCGGCCCGCCGGGGGGGGGGGCCCCCCCCGGGCGCCCCCGGGGGGGGGGGGGGGCCCGGGGGGGGCCCCCCCCGACGAGCCGTGGCCGTACTGCGCCGGCCCGCACGAGTGGGACCAGGTCAACGACCCCTCGTCACCGGAGGACGTGCGGGAGCAGCGGCGCATCCAGACGGCCGCGGTGAACCGGTCGCAGGGCAATCCACGGGCGGCTGAGTACACGCCCGAGGAGAAGGCGGTCCTCGCGCGGATCTACGCCGGGCGCCCGTGGCCCGAGGGCCCGATCGCCATGGTGCCCGTGGCCCAGTTGTACCGGCGTGACATTCCCCTGCTGGCCCGGCCCGAGCGGTCCGACGCCGATCTGCTCCAGGTGCTGTGGTGCCCCTTCGACCACCCGGAGCACCCCAGGACCGCGCTGTTCTGGCGGTCCGCCGGCGCGGTCACCGACGTCCTCGCCACACCTCCCGAGCCGCCCGCGGTCCAGACCTCCGACTATGTGCCCGCGCCGTCCCTGCTCTCGCCGGAGGAGGTCACCGAATACCCCAACTTGCTGGAGCTGGACAAGGAGTTGCGGGAACAGCTCGCGGACTGGGAACGGTGGCAGGCCGCCAGGCCCGCGGTGGACGACGCCTATGCCGTGGCGCCTCAGGAGTTCTACAAGCACAAGCTGTCCCTCGCCCCCGGTTGGAAGACGGGTGGCTGGTCCCGCTGGGGTCTGACCGATCCCAGGCCCCGCGACTGCTCCGTGTGCGGCACCGGGATGGAGCCGCTCCTGACCATCGCCACGGCCGAATGGGACTCCGGCACCGAGAGCTGGGCTCCCGAGGGAGACCAGGCACGGGACCCGCTTCCTCCCGGCGTTCCCCCGACCAACTACACCCGCGTCGTCGTCGCCAGCGGCTACGACCTGCAGCTTCACGTCTGCCCGGCGGCCACGGACCACCCGCATCTGGAGCTGATCCAGTAGGCCCCGTCAGGCGCGCGCTCCGTACCGCTCCCGCAACTCCACCTTGCGCACCTTGCCCGAGACGGTCATCGGGAAGGAGTCGAGGAGCTGGAGGCGGCTGGGCACCTTGTAGTGGGCCAGCTGCCCGGCGCAGTGGGCGCGCAGTTCCTCCAGGGTGAGCGGGTCGGCGGCGTCGCGCGGGACGACGCAGGCCAGGACCTCCTCGCCGTAGCGTTCGTGCGGGACGCCGACGACCTGGACGTCCGCGATCTTCGGGTGGCCGTACAGGAACTCCTCGACCTCGCGCGGGTAGATGTTCTCGCCGCCCCGGATGATCATGTCCTTGATGCGGCCGACGATCTCGACGTAGCCGTCCTCGCGCATCACCGCGAGGTCCCCGGTGTGCATCCAGCGGCCCGGGTCGATGGCCTCGGCGGTCTTCCCGGGCTCCTCCCAGTAGCCGAGCATCACGCTGTAGCCGCGGGTGCGCAGTTCGCCCGCGTCGCCGCGCGGCAGGGTCACGCCGGTGACCGGGTCGACGACCTTGACCTCGATGTGCGGCAGGACGCGGCCGACGGTGCCGGTGCGGTGTTCGAGGTCGTCGTCCATGCGGGTCTGCAGGGAGACCGGGGAGGTCTCGGTCATGCCGTAGCAGATGGAGACCTGCTCCATGTGCATCTCGGCGACCACCCGCTTCATCACCTCCACCGGGCAGGGCGAGCCCGCCATGATGCCGGTGCGCAGGGAGGTGAGGTCGTAGGAGGCGAAGCCGGGCAGGTTCAGCTCGGCGATGAACATGGTCGGGACGCCGTACAGGGAGGTGCACCGCTCCCGCTGCACCGCCTCCAGCGTGGCCACCGGCTCGAAGGACGGGGCGGGGATGACGATGCAGGCGCCGTGGGAGGTGGCACCCAGATTCCCCATTACCATGCCAAAACAGTGATAAAAGGGCACTGGCAGACAGACCCGGTCCTGCTCCGTGTAGCCGACCGTGCGGCCCACCCAGTAGCCGTTGTTGAGGATGTTGTGGTGGGAGAGGGTGGCGCCCTTCGGGAAGCCGGTGGTGCCGGAGGTGTACTGGATGTTGACCGGGTCGTCGCAGCTCACCTCGGCGGCGAGCGCGTCGACCCGCTCCTGCGGCACCGACGCGGCGCCCGCGGTCAGCGCGTCCCAGGACGGGTCGCCGATGTAGACGGTCTCGCGCAGCGCGGGGCAGTGGCCTCGGACCTGCTCCACGATCGCCCGGTAGTCGCTGCTCTTGTGGGCGAGGGAGGCGACCAGCAGCGTGATGCCGGACTGCTTGAGGACGTACTCCAACTCGTGGGCGCGATAGGCCGGGTTGACGTTGACCATGATGACGCCGATGCGGGCGGTGGCGTACTGGACGAGGACCCACTCGGGGCAGTTGACCGCCCAGATGCCGACCCGGTCGCCCCTGGTGACGCCCTTCGCGAGCAGCCCGCGGGCCAGCTCGTCGACGGCGGCGCCGAACTCGGCGTAGGTCCAGCGCCGTCCGGAGGGGACGTCGACGAGGGCCTCGCGGCCGGGATGGGCGGCGATCGCGCGGCCGAGGTTGGCGCCGATGGTGTCGCCGAGGAGCGGGGTGGTGCTGGTGCCGTGCGCGTACGACGGCTGTGCCGAGGATTCGGTCACCGGAAGTCCTCCTCGCGGTACTCGTTCGCGGAACCGGCCGCCGTGGCCTCGCGCAGCTCGATGCGGCGGATCTTGCCGGAGACGGTCTTGGGCAGCTCGCCGAACTCCAGGCGCCGCACCCGCTTGTAGGGGGCGAGGGTGTCGCGGGAGTGCTCGAAGAGCACCTTCGCGGTGTCCGGTCCCGGTTCCCACCCGGCGGCGAGCACGATGTACGCCTTGGGCACGGCGAGACGCAGTTCGTCGGGGGCGGGCACGACCGCGGCCTCGGCGACCGCCTCGTGCTCCAGCAGCGCGCTCTCCAGCTCGAAGGGGCTGATCTTGTAGTCGGAGGCCTTGAACACGTCGTCGGCCCGGCCCACGTAGGTGAGGTAGCCGTCCTCGTCGCGCGCACCGATGTCGCCGGTGCGGTAGTAGCCGCCGGCCATCGCCTCGGCGGTGCGGTCCGGGTCGCCGTGGTAGCCGGCCATCAGGCCGACGGGACGCGCGGACAGGTCCAGGGCGATCTCGCCCTCGGCGGCACCGGGTGCTCCGGTGACCGGGTCGATCAGTTCGACGCGGTAGCCGGGGCTGGGGCGGCCCATCGAGCCGGTCTTCAGCACCTGGCCGGGGCTGTTGGAGACCTGGACGGCGGTCTCGGTCTGGCCGAAGCCGTCCCGGATCGTCCTCCCCCACAGGCGGCGGACCTGCTCGATCACCTCGGGGTTGAGCGGCTCACCGGCGGCGACGACCTCGCGCGGCGGGGTGGCGAGCCGGGTGAGGTCGGCCTGGATGAGCATGCGCCACACGGTGGGCGGGGCGCAGAAGGTGGTCACCCCGGCCCGGTCCATCTCGGCCATCAGGCGGGGTGCGTCGAACCGCGTGTAGTTGTACAGGAAGACGGTCGCCTCGGCGTTCCACGGCGCGAACAGGTTCGACCAGGCGTGCTTGGCCCAGCCGGGCGAGGAGATGTTGAGGTGCACGTCGCCGGGTTTGAGCCCGATCCAGTACATGGTCGCCAGGTGGCCGACGGGGTACGACACGTGGGTGTGCTCGACCAGCTTGGGGCGGGCGGTGGTGCCGGAGGTGAAGTACAGCATCAGCGGGTCGTCGGCGGCGGTGGGGCCGTCCGGCGTGAAGGCGTCGGAGGCCGTGTACACGTCCTCGTAGGCCCGCCAGCCGGGTACCGGACCGTCTCCGCCTACGGCGACGCGCGTGTAGTCGCCGGGCACGTCGTCGAACTTGCCGGTGTCCTCGGCGCGCGCGATCACGTGCCCGACCCGGCCGCGGTCGACGCGGTCGCGCAGGTCGGCGGGGCCGAGCAGGGTGGTGGCCGGGATGACGACCGCGCGCAGTTTCATCGCGGCCAGCGCGGTCTCCCACAGCTCGGCCTGGTTGCCGAGCATCACGAGGATGCGGTCCCCCGGGCCGACGCCCCACTCGCGCAGGCGGTTCGCGACGCGGTGGGAGCGGGCGGACATCTCGGCGAAGGAGATACGGACCTCGCGGCCGTCCTCCTCGACGATGTGCAGGGCGGTGCGCCCGTTGCCCTCGGCGACGACGTCGAACCAGTCCAGCGCCCAGTTGAAGTGCTCGGGGCGGGGCCACCGGAACCCCTCGTAGGCGGCGGTGTAGTCCTCGCGGTGTTCCAGCAGGAAGTCCCGTGCGGTGCGGAACAGCTCCGTGGCCGTCGTCATCTGTCCTCCTCGGTGCCGGACCTTGCCGGGCGGCTCTGTGCCATCGTGTAATCCGTGATGTGGGTCTCACTACCCCCGAACGGGGGTGTGCGTCCCGGAACGATCACGAGGGAGGGCGGAACGGGTGGCGGTGGACGCGGTGGACGCGGCTCAGATCCGCAGCGCGCTGGTGCGGCTGCGGCGCACGACCGGGCTGCCCGTCGCCTTCGGCGGTCTCGTCGAGTCCGGCCGGCGCCAGGTGCGCATCAGCGAGCTGAACGGCACGGCCACGACGGCGCTCAGCGCGCTGGCGGTGACGGCCGGCAACGGGCTCGGTGGCCGGGCGGTGGCGCTGTCGCGGCCGTGCGCGGTGACGGACTACTCCGTCTCCCGGCAGATCAGCCACGAGTACGACCTGCCCGTCGCCGCCGAGGGCCTGCGCTCGGTCCTGGCGGTGCCGGTGGTCGTACGGCGCCGGGTCCGCGGCGTCCTGTACGGCGCCCTGCGCACGGCCCAGCCGCTGGGCGACCGCACGCTGAGCGCGGCCGTGGCGGTGGCGCGGGACGCGGAGCAGGCGCTGGTGCTGCGGGACGAGGCGGACGAGCTGCTGGCGGCGGCCGCGCCCGCACCGGGTGCGCCCGCGCCGGGTGCGGCGGGCGGCGCGGCCTGGGAACAGGTGCGGGAGGCGCACGCGGCGCTGCGGGCGCTGGCCCCGAGGATCGCGGACCCGGCGCTGCGGGACGAGCTGCTGCGCGCGTGCGGTCTGCTGGTGGCGGGGAGCAGCCCCGTGCCGGGGCCCCGGCTGGCGCCGCGCGAGGTGGACGTGCTGGCCTGCGTGGCCGCGGGCGCGACGAACGGGGCGGCGGCCGAGCGGCTCGGGGTGGGTCCGGAGACCGTCAAGAGCTATCTGCGCTCGGCCATGCGCAAACTGGGCGCCCGCACCCGCACGGAGGCCGTCGCGTCGGCCCGCCGAACGGGGTGGCTGCCGTAGGAGGCGGGCCGGGACGGGTCGGGCGCGGGCATGTCCCGGCCGGGTTGGATTTCGACGGTGACCCGTTTGTTGTCCGGGTCACCTCGCCGACCCTCCGTAACGCGATGCGCCGTTGCCTAATATTGGCCCGGACACGCCACACGGAGGGGAGCGGTCACCGTGCCACGGGACTTCGCGGAGGCTGCCGGATGCCGCTCCGACCTGGTCATCGGGCGGGAGGGGCCGTTCGGCGCGGCGCGTGACCAGCTCGCCCGGGGCGGCAGTGTGCTGCTGCACGGCCCCGCCGGAATCGGAAAGTCGACGGTCCTGCGCACCCTGGCCGCGGAGAACGCCCGCACGGCGCGCACCGTGCTGCGCTGCTCTGCCACCGAGTCCGAGTCCCATCTCCCCTTCCTCGCCCTCGCCGACCTCCTGGGGCAGGTCCTCGACCAGGTCTCCGAGGCGCTGCCCGCCGCCCAGCGCACCGCACTGGAGTCGGCGCTCACCGGCCGCGGCGAGTCCACCCTCCAGCGCGACGGTCTGGCGCTGCGCCTGGCGGTGCTGTCCGCGCTGCGCGCCCTGGCCGCCGAGGGGCCCGTCCTCGTCGTCGCCGACGACCTCCAGTGGCTCGATCCGGCCAGCGCGGAACTCCTCGGCTTCGCCGCCCGCCGCCTGGGCGAGACTCCGGTACGGCTGCTGTGCGCGGTGCGGACCGAGGGTGCCGAGACGGACGACGCCGAGTACGACCGCCATCTGCGCGCCTCCCCGCCGGACACCCGCGCGGTCCGCCTGGGGCCGCTGACCCGCGCCCAGGTGTCGGCGCTGCTCGACGAACGCGGCTACTCGGGCCTGCACCGTTCCACCGTCCGGGACATCCACCGCACCAGCGGCGGCAACCCGCTGTTCGCCCTGGAGCTGGGCCGGGCCCTGGCCGAGAGCCCCGCCGCACCGCGTCCGGGCGAGCCGCTGCCGGTGCCGACCTCGCTGCGCGCCCTGGTCCTGTCCCGCCTGGAGATGCTGTCGGGCGAGGCCCGCCGCACCCTCCTGGTGGCCAGCGCCGGTGCCCGCCCCACCCCGGCGCTGCTGCGCGCGGCCGGCCGGGAGAACGCCGAGGCGGAGACCGCGCAGGCGGCGGCGCTCGGGCTGCTGGCGCCCGACCCGGAGGGCCCGACCGTACGGTTCGCGCACCCGCTGATCTCGGCCGCGCTGTACGCCGAGGCCCCGGCGCGGGAGCGGCGGGCCGCGCACGCCGCGCTGTCCACGGCCGCCTCCGACCCGATCGAGCGCGCCCGGCACCTGGCGCTGGCCACCACCGGCACCGACCCCGAGGTGGCGGCCCGGCTGGCGGAGGCCGCCGCGCTGGCCCGGGACCGCGGGGCGCCGTCGGTGGCCGCCTCGCTGGGGCTGCTCGCCGCCCGCCACACCCCGGCGGACGGCATCCCGGGTCCGGACGAGCGCCGGCTGACGGCCGCCGAGGACGCGATCACCGCGGGCGAGCAGGACCTCGCCCGGGACGTCGCCCGCGAGGTGCTGACCCGGGCCACCGCGCCCGGCGAGCGGGTGCGGGCCTGGATGGCGGTGATCGAGGCGGCCGGGCAGGCCATCGGCGAGGTCGACGCGGTCTTCCCGCAGGCCCTGGCCGACGCGGGCGACGATCCCCAACTGCTCGCCCTGGTCCACTACCAGCTGGCCTGGCGCTCCCTGGTGGTGCAGGGCGACTTCGCCCAGGGCCGGGAGGAGGCCGCGCACGCGGCCCGGCTGGCGGCGCGGGCCGGGGACCGGCGTACCGAGCTGCTCGCACTGGCGTTCCAGGCGCAGGCGGAGACGCTGATGGGTCATCCGGGCGCCCCGGCGACCATCCAGCGGGCGCTCCAGGAGCCGCAGGACCCGCGGGTGGCGTGCCATCACAACGGGGCCGGCTCCTCCCGGTTCCGGTGGCTGGTGATGAGCGACCGGCTGGCCGAGGCGCGGAGCACCGTCACCGCGCTGCTGCGCGAGGTGCGCCGGCGCGGCATGGCCGAGAGCGAGGTCCACTACCTGCGTTTCCTCGCGGAGACCGAGCTGCATTCCGGCCACTGCGGCCGGGCCCTCGAACTGTCCCGGGAGAGCCTCACCCTGGCCCGCGACGCGGGCATCGGGGAGGGCGCGGGCGCGATGCAGGCCGCGCTCGCCGAGGCCGCGGGCGGCGACCCGGACCGGGCCCTGGAGCTGGCCCGGGAGGCGGTACGGCGGGCGGAGGGCGACGGAGACGCCGTGTACCTGTCGCGTGCGCTGGCCGCGCTCGGTCACGCGCACCTGGTGGCGGGCGACGCGGCTGCGGCCGTACGGGCGTTGCGCCGGGTGCGGGAGCTGGAGGCGGGGGCGGGCATCACCGACCCGGCGCGCGGCCGGTGGCAGGGCGATCTGGCGGAGGCCCTGGTGCGCACCGGGGAGCCGGCCGAGGCCATGGACGTCATCGAGGTCGCCCGGGCGCACGCGCTGCGGCTCGGGCGCCAGAGTGTGCTCGCCGCCCTCGACCGGTCCGAGGCGCTGGTGCGGGCGGCGCGGGGCGAACACCGGGCGGCCGTGGCCCGGTTGACGTCGGCGCGGGAGCGCCTGGCCGGGCTGGGGTTCGGCCTGGAGGAGGCGCGGGCGGTCTTCGCGCTGGCCGAGTTGCACGCCGAACGGCCCGGGCGGGCCCCGGAGTCGGCGTCGTACGACGAGGCGGCGCGGCTGTTCCGGCGGTGCCGGGCGCTGCCCTGGCTGCGGCGGGTGGAGGCGGCGGTCGCGGTGCGGGCGTCCGGACCGGCCCCGGTGCCGGCCGCCGAGCCGGACGGTCTGGCGGGGCTGGCCTCGATGGAGCGTCAGGTGGCCGCGCTCGTGATGGAGGGCGCGACCAACCGGGAGATCGCCGCCCGGCTGTTCGTCAGCGTCAAGACCGTGGAGGCGACGCTGACCCGCGTCTACCGCAAGCTGGGGATCCGGTCCCGGGTCGACATCGTCCGCCTGGCGGCGGGCCGGCGCCCCGACTGAGAACGGCCGGGTTTACCGGCGGTAAACCGAGGGTTTTCCCTGCCCGATGCCCTTAGGGGGTTCCCTCATTGGGTGGTCCGGACCGCCGGTTCTAGCGTGAGCACGTGCCGCTCGCCCGGGCATACGGGGGTCTGTCCCGAGACCCCCGTACAACCCCCCACGCCCGTGCGACCCCCCACCGGCTACCCCTTGAGGAGACTCAATGTCCGGGCTCACTCGCTCCAGACCGGCCGGCCACCGTTCGACACCCTGAGGATCCCTCGGGTGCAAGACCGGGGGGCGTTGCGGGCCTCCACGAGCGGCCCGCAGCGCCCCCTCTCCATGTCAGTCCCGTACGGTCCCGAAGCGGATGTCGTAGGCGGTGCCGGGATGCATGGTCGCGAGCATCCGCTCGCCCTCGGCCACGATTTCGTCCCGCTGCCGCTGCGCGGGGCGGTCGAAGGCCTCGACGACAAGGGCCTCGCCCTCGAACTTCCACAGTCCGGCCACGAAGCCGTCGACGAGCAGGACGCGGTAGGCCTGGTTCTTCTTCCAGGTGCGGCCCTTGTGCGCGGGCGGGACGACGCGGGACCGGTCGGCGTGGGAGAGGAGCAGGTTGTCGAACTCGGGCAGGAAGCGCGGCGGGGCCGGGGTGTCCGGGTCGGGGCGCGGCGCGTCGGGGAGGTCGAAGAGTTCGGTGCCGCCGGGGTCCCGGAAGGTGACGAGACGCGGGCGCAGGCGTTCGAAGGCGTCCCTGAGCCGGGTCAGGCCGGCCCAGGTCTGCATGTCCTTGACCGACGCGGGGCCGAACGCGGCGAGGTAGCGCAGCACGGTGTCCTCGGGTGCGGGCGCCGGGCGTGCGGGGCGGCCGAGCCAGTGCTCGGCGGTGGTGAGCGTGACCCGACCGCTGCGGCCCCACAGTCCGCGCGGCGTCACCTGGACGAGCGGGAGCCGGCAGCGGGCGGCGACGGACAGGGCCGCCGGGTCGGCGTCGGGCCACTCGGCGCCGAGGGCCTCGCGCAACTGCCCGGGCGTGCGCGGCTCGGCCTCGACCAGTTCCCGGGCGAGACGGGCGAGCCGGTCCAGGTCGACGCCGGTCAGGCCTTCGCGGAACGTCCTCAACTCCCGTTCGCGGGCGGCCTGCACCAGGGGCCTCAGGGTGAGGCAGTCGTCCGCGGTGTGGGTGTGGATGGTCGAGCGCAGGGTGACGAGCCGGGCGACGCGGCGGTCGGCCGTCGGCCCGGACAGGTCCTCGGGCGTGAAGCCTTCGAGGCGGGCGGCGAGCGCGTAGTACGGGGGCTTCACGTTCTGGGCCTGGAGCCCGACGAGGTGCGCGACGGCGGCCTCGGCGGACATCGACGCGCGGCGCAGCAGCAACTGGCGGGCCAGGGTGGCGCGGTTGAGGGCCAGGATGCCGAGGACGGGGGCGGTCGTTCCTGCCTTGGTCGTCATACCGTGCACGGTAGCGGGGAACGAGGACGGATCCTGTCCTCTTTCCCCGGCGGGTGCGGAACCCGCAGCCGCACCGGGGAACCGGGTGGAGCCGGGTCCGGCGCGGCTCGGGGTGCGCGGTCAGCGGGCACGCCGCTCGCGCGTGGGTCGTACGCCCATGCGGACGCGGGTGCTCAGCGGGTGCGGCGCAAG
>NZ_JBIAVA010000006.1:0-405904 GCF_042893535.1 Streptomyces sp. NPDC001599 | reverse complement strand
AAGGCAGGCACGGGCCTCGTCGAGCGGACCGCGGGCAAGCCCCTCCAGGACCGCTCCCGGCGCGGCGCCGGGTTCCAGCAACACCCGCACCCGGGCCCCGGAACGCTCCGGACCGGGCGCGGCTCGGCAGGCGCGGTCAGCGGGCACGCCGCTCGCGCGTGGGTCGTACGCCCATGCGGACGCGGGTGCTCAGCGGGTGCGGCGCAAGGCAGGCACGGGCCTCGTCGAGCGGACCGCGGGCAAGCCCCTCCAGGACCGCTCCCGGCGCGGCGCCGGGTTCCAGCAACACCCGCACCCGGGCCCGGGAGCGCTTCTTCCCGGCGGGCAGGTGCACCTGGGCGCGGTCGACGCCCTCGGTCGCCTCCGCGCGCCGGGCGACGGCGTCGGCCAGCGCGCGGGAACGCAGCGTGAGGGGCGGTCCGGCCAGCGGCAGCCGGCGTCCACCGCCGCGGAACTGGGCGAGGAACCAGGCGAGGCACAGCAGCAGCGCGCAGGCCGTGCCCGCGACGACGGCCGGCGTCCACCAGCCGTGTCCGCGCAGACCGGCGAGGCCGTCCCGGTCCAGCAGCACCGTCCCCGCCGCCGGGGCGGGCAGTCGTCCGGGCAGTCGCCCGGCGACCGCGTCCGAGGTGAGCGCCAGCAGTCCGCCGCCGGCCAGCAGGGCCGCCCCGGTCAGCGCGAGCAGCGTGCGGTTGACCGCGTTGCGCGACGTGTTCACGAGTCGCTCCCCTCCGCTCCGGGTCCCGGCGCCGTCTCTCCGGCCCCGGGGTCCTGCGCCGACGATGGGCGGTCGGCGGGTGCCGGCCGGTGCGCCGCTGTGGGCGCGGGCACGGGCGGCCCGGCCGCGGGCTCCGTACCGGGTGGGCGCCAGTGCGAGGCCGGGCGGAGGGTGACGCGTGACCCGAGGCGGCGGGAGAGTCCCAGGGTGGTGAGGGTGGCCGCGGTGGTGGTGCGCAGCGCGGTCCGGGTCGCCGGGCGGTCGCCGAAGGACAGGCGGCCCCGCACGCGTACCCGGCGCCGGCCGCAGCGCACCCGGACGTGGGTCACGCCGGGGACGGCCGACGCGGCGTCCCGCACCAGTTCCGCCGCCGCGGCGCGGTCCAGTACGGCCCGTTGAGCGGGCTGCCCAGGCACCGGTGACATCGGGAGCACGCCGCGCAGGCCCGGGGTGAGGGCGAGGCACAGCAGCCAGGCGCCCAGGACGGCGGCGACGGCGCCGCCCGCGACGACGCCGGTGTCCCCCGGGCCGTGCGTCGCCAGCCAGTCCACCGCACCGCTGCGCGGGCCCGCGGGGCGCCGGTCGGCGAGGTGCACCGACAGGACGTCGTACAGGAGGGCCGCGCACGCCGCCGCCACCACCAGGGCCACCAGCGCGGCGGGCACCCGGCGTGCCGACCAGGGGCGCCGGGCCCGGGCAGCTCGCGTGCCGCCCTCGTGGGCCGGGGACGGCGGCGGGGCCGCCCGGTCCGCGGACAGGGACTGGACGCGGACGGTCGCCGCCCGCACCGTGAGGCCGCTCAGCTCGGCCACCCGCTCCGCCGTCCGGCTCCGCACCCGTTCCCCGGCCTCTCCGAGCACCGCCGGGTACGGGAGCCGCACGTCGACCGAGACCTCGGCGCGGGGTCCGCGCACCGTCGCGGTGCCGTGGGTCACCCGGGCGCGGCGTCCGCCGAGGTCGGTCTCGGCGGCGGCCCGTTCCGCGATGCGGCGCACGGCCCGGTCGGCGACGACGGTCCGGCCCCGCTCGGCGGGCGCCGTACGGACGGCTTTCCCGACGGCCGGTGCCCTGCCGGTGGGCCCCTCGGCGGCCGCACCCGGTGCCGTACGTGCGCGGCCGCCCGCGTCCGGTGCCGTACCGGCGGGCACCCCGGCGGCCGGGGCGGGGCGGGGGGGGGGGGGGGGGGGGGGGGGGCCCCCCCCCGGGGCCCGGGGGGCGCCGGGCGCCAGGAACTCACGCCAGTCCGTGCCGCTGTCCACCAGCCGCCCCAGCACCGCGCCGACCGCACCCAGCGCGGCCACCAGCAGGAACGCGCCGAAGCCGCCGAACCACCCGGCGAAGGCCAGCGCCATCCCCGCCAGCATGCCGGTCACCGCTCTGCTCATCACTCGCCTCCGCCTCGAAACCTGCCCGGGATCCGTCCGTCACTCCACGCGCGCCTCCGCCGGGCGCTCCGGGTCCTCGTCGTCCGGCAGGTGCACGTCGTTGACCGTGATGTTGACCTCGACGACCTCCAGGCCGGAGATCCGCTCGACCGCGTCGACGACGTTCTCCCGTACGTCCCGGGCGAGGTCGGCGATCGGCACGCCGTACTCGACGACGAGGTCCAGGTCGATCGCGGTCTGCCGCTCGCCGACCTCGACCTTGACGCCGCGGCCGACGTTCGGCCGGCCACCGGGCACCCGGTCGCGGACCGCGCCGATGGTGCGGGACAGGCCGCCGCCCATGTCGTACACGCCGGGGATCTCGCGTGCCGCCATGCCCGCGATCTTGACGACCACGACGTCGGCGATGGACGTGCGGCCCCGGGTCGCGGCCGGTTCGGTGGCGCCGGTGGAGCCGCCGCTCACGGTCGTCGCACCGCCCTGCGCGGTCCGCCCGTTCTTCTCGGACTTGCTCTCGATGGTGGCCGTCTGCGCTGCCGTCGTCATGGTGTCCTCCGTCGACCGTGGTCGTTCTCTGCTTCTGGGCGTTGGACCCGCGGGACCGTCCGGCGTTACGCGGTTCCGGGAATTTCTTTTCTCCGTGTTCTCGCGTAACGCCGGGGGCAGTCGGTGTGTCCAAGGACGGGAACGGTGGAGTGGGAAGGAGCGCGTGTGCCCGGGGACGACGGACTGCTCGCGGTGCGGGCCGCCGAGGGCGACGAGGACGCCTTCGAGGCGCTCGTGCGGCGGCACGCGCCCGGGCTGCTGCGGCTCGCGGCGAGCATGCTGGGCAGTCCTTCGGAGGCGGAGGACGCGGTGCAGGACGCTTTCGTCAGCGCGTGGCGCAGGCTCCCCGAGTTCCGGGGGCAGTCCGCCTTCGCCACCTGGATGCACCGCATCGTCGTCAACCGGTGCCTGAACATGCTGCGTTCCCGGCGCCCGGTGGCCGATCTCGACAGCGTGCCCGAACCGGCGGCGCCGGACCACTCCGTCTCCCCCGCCCGGGCCGCCGAGTCGCACGCCGCCGCGGTGGCGCTGGGCCGGTCGCTGTCCGAGCTCTCCCCGGAGCAGCGGGTCTGCTGGGTGCTCAGAGAGCTGGAGGGCCAGTCGTACGAGACGATCGCGGAGACGGTCGGGATCAGCCCGGAGGCTGCCCGCGGCCGGGTGTTCCGTGCACGACGCTGCCTGACGGAGGCGATGACCGCATGGCGATGAACAGCGGCGCGGACGAGCACGCCGAGGACGAACGGCTGGCCTGCGGACGGCTGCTGTCCGAGGTGTGGGAGGCCGGGGAGGGCGGTGCGGACGATCCGCACCTGCGGGTCTGTGCGCACTGCTCGGCGGCCGTGCGGCAGCTGGACCTGCTCGGCGCGGCGGTGCGCGGGGCGAGCGGCGGCGGCCGGGAGCCGGAGTGGGACGCGGGGGCGCTGACCGAACGGGTCATGGACGTCGTACGGCTGGAGCTGCGGCCCGGCCGGCCGCTGCCGCTCGGGGAGCGGGAGGAGGATCTGTGGGTGCGGGAGGCGATGGCCGCCAAGGCGTTGCGGGCCGCCGCCGAGACCGTGCCGGGGGTGCGGGCCGGCTCGTGCCGGATCCGGCCCGCCGAGTCGGGCGGCTCGCCCTCGCGGGGCCCCGTCCGGGTGCGGCTGGAGGTCGTCGTACCGCTCACGCCGCGGCTGCGCGACCTCGCGGAGGAGGTACGGCGGCGGGTGCGCGGGGCGGCGGACGACGCCCTGGGGCTGCCGGTGGACCATGTGGACGTGCACATCACCGACGTGACGGACCCGGCGGGGGCGGACCCGGCCGGGGCGGACCCGGCGGGGACGGGCCCGGGCGCGGTCGGTACGGACGAAGGGAACCAGCCGTGACCGCTGCCGCCACCGAGCGGGACGCACTCGCCGGCACCGTCGCGCGGGTCGCCGCCGACGTAACCGGCGTCGCCTTCCTGCGGCCGGGCCTGGTCGACCTGTTCCGCCCCGCCGCCCCGGCCGGACCGCCGGGCGCCGCCGGGCGCGCACCCGCGGGCGTACGGGTGAGCCGGGCCTCGCGGTCGGGGCCGTGGGAGGTGGACGTCCAGATCGTGATCCGGCGCGGCCACCGGGCCCTGACCGTCGCCCGCGCGGTGCGCGAGGCGGTGACCGCGGCGCTGTCCGGGGCGGCGCCCGGCGCCCAGGTGACGGTGACCGTGACCAGCGCCGTGTGAGCGGCCGGCCGGGTCAGCAGGTGGGCCGGTAGGGCAGCCGGGGCAGGAGTTCGGCCCAGCGGTCGGGGGTGAGGTCGCCGCCGGTGCGGTCGCAGACCTGGCGCAGCGCCCGGTCCGTGTCCAGGGTCCAGATCCTGGCCGTCAGGTCGTTGCCCACCGAGGCCAGCGTGGAGCCGCCGGGCGCGAAGGCGACCGACGTGACGGTGTCCAGGTGGCCGGTGAGCGCGTCGCCGTAGGCCTCGGCGTGGGCGGGGTCGGCCACGTTCCACAGGCGGACCGCGTGGTCCTCGCCGCCGCTGGCGAGGGTGCGGCCGTCCGGGGCGAAGGAGACCGAGGTGACACCACCGCGGTGCCCGGTCAGCTCGCCGCCCAGCGGGCGGGCCCGGCCGGGGTCGGTCACGTCCCAGAGCCGTACCGTGCGGTCCCGTCCGCCGGTGGCGAGGACGTGCCCCTTCGGGGCGAAGGCGACCGCGTTGACCCAGTCGCCGTGGGCGGTCAGGGGTTCGCCGACGGGCCGGGGCCGGTCGCGGTCGCGCACGTCCCACAGCCGGGCCGTCTTGTCCTGGCTGCCGGTGGCGAGGGTGTGCCCGTCCGGGGCGAAGGCCACGGAGCCGACCCAGTCGCTGTGGCCGGTCAGGGGCGTGCCGACGGGGCGCACGTCGTCGGGGTCGGAGACGTCCCACAGGCGGACCCGCTCGTCGACGCCGCCGCTGGCGAGGGTGCGGCCGTCCGGGGCGAAGGCGACGGTGAGGACACCGCCGGGGTGGGCGCCCGGGACGGTGGCCGCGGGGACCGGCCGGGCCGGGTCGGAGACGTCCCACAGCCGTAGCGTGCCGTCCTCGGCGCCGGACGCGACGGTACGGCCGCCCGGCGCGAACGCCGCGGTCAGGACGGGAGCCTCGTGGCCGGTGAGGGGGCGCGGCAGCGGGCGCGGGGCGCCCGGTCGGCGAACGTCCCAGAGCCGGACCAGGGCGTCGTCCGTGCTGGCGGCGGCGAGCAGCCGGCCCGTGGGGTCGTAGGCCACGGCGGTGAGCGGGTTGGTGAAGTCGGTCAGGACGGTGTCCGGCAGGTGCCACACGCGGACGCTGTGGTCGGCGCCGGTGGTGGCGAGGGTGCGGCCGTCCGGGCCGTAGGCCAGGTCCCACAGGCCCTCGGTGTGCCCCGTCAGCGGTTCGCCGATCCGGTGCGGGTAGGCGGGGTTGGCCACGTTCCACAGGATGACGGTGTCGTCCTGCGCGGCGCTGGCCAGGGTGTGTCCGTCCGGGCTGAACTCCACCGACCAGACGGCGGCGGTGTGCGCGGTCAGCGGTTCGCCCAGCGGGCGCAGGCCGCCGTCGGCCGACACCCCCCACAGGCGCACCGTGTCGTCGTAGCCGGCGGTGGCGAGGGTGTCGCCGTCCGGGGAGAAGGCCACCGACCAGACCGCCGCGTCGTGCGCGTGCCGTGGCTCGCCGAGCGGGACCGGTCCGTCGGCGCCGTCCGTGCGCCACAGCCGTACGGTCCCGGCGTGCCCGGCGGTGGCCAGGGTGCGGCCGTCCGGGGCGAAGGCGACGTCCCGGACACTGCGGGCGTCGGCGTGGGCCGGTGCGCCGATCGGTGCGGGCCGGGCCGGGTCGGTGAGGTCCCACAGACGCAGGGTGCCGTCGTCGCCGACGGTGGCCAGGGTGCGGCCGTCGGGGGCGAAGGCGACGGAGGTGACGGACTCGCCCGCGTGGCTGACGAGGGGAGCGCCCAGGGGCCGGGGCCGGGCGCGGTCGGTGGTGTCCCACAGCCGGATGCCGCCGCCGTGCCCGGCCGCCACCAGCACGGTGCCGTCCGGCGCGTACGCCACGGCGCCGACGGGAGAGCCGGCGATCCGCAGCGGCTCACCGAGCTGCCGGCCGGATCCGGCCGTGTCCCACAGCCGTACGGTGCCGTCGTGACCGCCGCTGGCGAGGGTGCGGCCGTCCGGGGAGAAGGCGACCGCGCTGCCGATGTCGTCGTGTCCGGGCAGCCGGGTGGACAGCACCCGGCCCGTGTCCGTGGTGAGCGCGGTGCGCAGTTCGGGGGTGGTGCGCATGCCGAGCGCGGCGACGTCCAGCCGGGCGGAGAGCGCGGCGTTGGTCTCGCGCAGCCGGTCCGCCTCCGCCGTGATCCGGCCGAAGACGGCGTCGTCCCGCTCCGCCTGGGCGGTGGCCCGCGCCCTGAGCGCGACGACGGCGGTGGCGGAGGCGATCAGGACCAGCAGCGCGAGGACGGCCGACAGCCCGCGCCTGAGCCACACCGCGCGCCGCCGCCGCTGGATCGACGCGGCCAGGAACTCGCGCTCCACCGGAGTCAGTTCCCCCGGCACCGGTTCCCCGCTCCGCTCGTCCCGCGCGAAGGCCTCGCGGGCGGCGGCCAGCCGTGAACCGGCGTAGAGCGCGGCGTTCTCCCGGCCGAGGGTCAGCCAGGTGCGGGCGGCCTCGGAGAGGGCGCGGTGGACGCGGAGCCGGTCGCGTTCGGCGTCGATCCAGCCGCGCAGCCTCGGCCACGCGGTGATGAGCGCCTCGTGGGCGAGTTCGACGGTGCCGTCGTCGAAGGTGAGCAGCCGGGCCGCGACCAGCCGGTCCAGCACGGCGCGGGTGCCGTCCCGGTCGCCGAGGTCGAGTTCCGCGTGCTCGGCGGGGCGCCGGGTGTCGGGGGTGCCGTCGCCCGGGGCGACCAGCCGCAGCAGGATCCGGCGCGCCAGCTCGGCCTGGGGAGCGGTGAGTTCGCCGTACACCTCCTCGGCGGTGCGGACGACGGCGCCGCGCAGTCCTCCGGCCGCCTCGTAGCCGGTCACGGTCAGGGTGCGGCCGGTGCGGTGCCGCCAGGTCTCCAGCAGCGCGTGCGACATCAGCGGCAGTCCGCCCGGCGCGTCCTCGACCTCGTCGAGCAGCCGGGTGGTCAGGGCGCGTTCGACGACCAGGGAGGACGCGGCGGCGGGCCGGACGACGGCCTCCCGCAGCTCCTCCCGGCTCATCGGACCGGCCAGCAGGGTCGCGTCCTGCAACGCGGCGGTGAGGCCGGGGTGTTCGGCGCAGCGTCCGAGGAAGTCGGCGCGTACGGCGACCACCACGCGCAGCCGGCTGCCGGGGCCGGTGGCGGTCAGGAGCCGGTCGACGAAGGCGTTCCGCTCGGCCGGGTCGGCGCAGAGGGTGTACAGCTCCTCGAACTGGTCGACGATCAGCCAGGTGTCGGCATCCGTGTCCGGCACCGGGCCGAGCCGGTCCGCGTGGGTGGTCAGCGGCGTCGCGCCGGGGGTGAGGATGCGGACGGCCGTAGGGGCCCCGGCGCCGGTTCCCCGGGCGCGCAGCCGGGGGATCAGACCGGCCCGCAGCAGGGAGGACTTGCCGCTGCCCGAGGGTCCGAAGACGGCGGTGAAGCGGTGCTCGCGGGTCAGTCCGGCCAGCCGGTCCACCAGTCGGTCGCGGCCGAAGAACAGGGCGGCGTCGTCCGGTTCGTAGCGGGTCAGGCCCCGGTAGGGCGGGCGGGTCTCGTCGTCGGCGCCCGCGAGTGCGGCGGCCTCCGCGCTCGCCGCCCGCCAGCGCCGCTCCCACTCCCCCGGGTCGCCGCCGCAGACGTCGACGTAGGCGAGGGTGACCGCGAGGGTGGGCAGTTGCCGTCCGGCGGCCGCCTGTGACAGGGCGGTCACCGAGAACGGGACCTTGTCGGCCATCGTCCGGTACGTCGGTCGCCCCACCGCGTCGCGCAGGGCGCGGAGTTCGGCGGCGAACCGCTCGACCGGTCCGGCCGCGGGGTCCAGCCGTCGCTCCCGGCGTCCCACTCCGTTTCCGCCCACGTGTGCCCCGCCCCGCCGTCGCTCTCGGTCCCCGTCCGGGCGCCCACGGTAGGGAGGCGCGGCAGGGGGCGGCAAGCGCCGGGCTGCTCGTCGGGGGGTGGCGCACGGGGAGTTCACCGTGTCTTCACGCCGGGTCCGCACGGCTCCGGTTCGCTCCGCGCGGCCCGCCGCATTGTTCAGTGCCGGGTGCGGGCTGCTGAACAACGGTGTTCCGCGGTGGAATCGGTGACCGGGGGAGTGCGGGGTGGCACGACCGCCGGGTCCGGCACGGCCGCGCCACCCCGCACCCGTTTTCCCGTCCGAAGAAGGCACATGAAGGAAGTGATCCGATGACCGCCGAGACGGCGACCCGCCGGCCGTGGACCGTGACGCTGGCGGTGGTGCTGGTGATGCTGGGGACGCTGGTCGCGGCGACGACGGCGACCGGCCCGCAGGGCGCGGCGACCCTGGTGCTCCTGCTGCTGGCGGTCTGCTTCTGGTTCGCGATCCGCGCGGGCCGCGGCCGGCGCACCGCCCGGACCGCGGTGAGCGCTCTGACCGCGGCGATCCTCGTCGTCGCGGCGCCGTTCGCCCTGGACGATCCGCTGTACGGCGGCACCACGCTGCTGTTGGCCGCGCTGCTCGCCGTCCCGGGCGTGGTGCTGC
The DNA here is from genome assembly GCF_042893535.1 of Streptomyces sp. NPDC001599. Classification (NCBI taxonomy): domain Bacteria; kingdom Bacillati; phylum Actinomycetota; class Actinomycetes; order Kitasatosporales; family Streptomycetaceae; genus Streptomyces; species Streptomyces sp. NPDC001599. Next base: position 397,112 of record NZ_JBIAVA010000006.1, on the reverse strand, counting down.
TGTACCTGCCGGCCGCGGAGGCGTACGTGCGGGCCCGCAGCGGGGAGAGCGACGAGGGGTTCGCGGGATGACCGAACCGATCTGCGACCCCCCGTCGGACTACGCGCGGGTGGCGCCCCGGGAGCCGCCTGCGCCCGATCCGCTCGCGGTGGCCGTCGGCAACGCCTCGCTGCTCGGGGCGGGTTACCTGATCCTGCGGCGGCGGGCGCTGTTCTGGGCCGCCGCGGTGGTCACGGCGTCGCTGCTGTGGCTGACGTACCGGACCGCCGAGACGTGGTGCGAGCTGCTCGTAGTGCTGTGGTGGGCGGCGGTCGTCGGACACAGCTAGTGGCTGGCGCGGCGGCATCCGGCGGCGGGGCCGCGGCGCGGACAGCGGGTGCTCGCGCTCGCCCTGGCCGTTGCGGTGCTCGCGGCCGCCGGGTGGGTGCGGTTCGACGCGTACGGGATCGAGGACCGGATCACCGACGCCCGCGCGGACGGGAGTTGCCGGGCGGCGGTGGACGCCCAGGAGGGGATGGGGTTCCGGCACCGGCTCGTCGCCGCGCCGGTGGCCGCCCGGGGCGAGACGGTGGTGGAGGCGTGCGAGCGCCTGGACACGGCGGCGGGCTATCTGAGCGGCGGGCTGACCGGCGACCTGGACATGCTGGAGTCCGCCTTCGAGCGGCTCGGTGCGGTGCTCGGCGAGCCCGGCAACGAACGGATGGTCGAGGTGACCCTGGACCGCTACCTCGGGCGGCTGCCCACCGACGACGGCTGCCGGAACGTACGCATCGCGGACTGGCTGCGGGACCGGAAGACCGGTCCGAAGGACCTGACCGGCCCCGCCTCGGCCACCGCGGCCCGGATAACGCCGGGGGCGCTCGCCCAGTGCGGTGACGCCCTCATGACCGACGAGGAGTGGGCCGACGCCCGGGACACCTACCAGCGGCTGCTCGACGAGCATCCGGGGGACGGCCGTGCGGACGACGCCCGCGAGGGGATCAGGAAGGCGGAGCTGGCGATCGAACTGGTCCAGGTCAGGAATCTGGTCGAGGAGGCGGACGGCATGGACTCGGGCTACTGCCGGGAACCGGCGAAGTACTCGGCGGCCCCCGCCTACCGCAAGGGCAGGAGCGGTGCCGTGTTCGTCGGCGACACCGAGTACACGGACAAGCTGCCGGAGGAGTGGCGGGCCGACACGCCCGATGCCGCGCTGGTGGTGTGCACGGACGAGACGGAGGCGGGCGACGTCGTCGAGACGTGCCAGTACCGGGACCAGAAGGGCCGCATCGGCAGTGTCAGGTTCAACAGACTGGCGGTCCGGGTGAAGGCCTACGCGCTGCGGACCGGGAAACTCGTGACCGACCGCACGGTGCAGATCGGCGGCGAGAGCTGCCCCGGCACCCTCGGGTACTTCGGCTCGCTGCCGTCGCGGATGGCCGTCACGCCCTCGAACGGGGACGTGCGCGACGCCTTCGGGCCGGTGGTCGGGCGCTGACCCGGCGCACGCGGTCGCCGTGTGGGTGGTCGCCGTGTGGTTGGTCGCAGTGTGGGTGGTCGCCGTGCCGTTGGTTGCCGGGCCGTCGGCTGGGCACCCGGGGGCACTGTGCACGAACGTGACGCAATTCTGGTGACCGGCTGGTTCAGCTTCCTGCACGGGGAGGCGACGGCCGGGGACGTGCTGGCGCTGGCCCGGGTGGAGCGGGTGCTGGGGGACGCGGGGCTCGCGTACGACGTCGTGTGGAGCCCCGGGTTCCGTGCCGGCGGCACGCACTTCGCGGACGTGGACCCGGCGACGTACTCCCGGCTGGTCTTCGTGTGCGGGCCGGTGCACGGGCCCCAGGTCGAGGAGTTGCACCGGCGGTTCGCGCACTGTGTGCGGATCGCGGTCGGGGTCTCCGTGGTCGATCCCCACTCCCCTGCCGTCACCGGCTTCCACCGGGTCCTGGCCCGGGACGCCGCCGGAACCGGTCCGGGCGTGGACCTCGCGGCCCGCGCTCCGGCGCTCCCGGCCGTGCCCGTCGTCGGAGTGGTGCTCACCCACGGGCAGCACGAGTACGGGGGGCGGCGACGCCACGAGGAGGTCGCCGCCGTGCTGACCCGCTGGCTGGCCGGGCGGGACTGTGCCCGGCTGGAGCTGGAGACCCGGCTGGACGCGCACGACTGGCGGCTGTGCGGCACACCGGCCCAGCTGGAGGCCGTACTGGCCCGCCTCGACCTGGTCGTCACCGACCGGCTGCACGGTCTGGTGCTCGCGCTGCGGGCCGGTGTGCCGGTGCTGGCGGTGGATCCGGTCGAGGGCGGCGCCAAGGTGACGGCGCAGGCCCGTGCCTGCGGCTGGCCCGCGCTGGTGGCCGCCGAACGGCTGGCGCGGGCGCCCGCGGAGGGGGTGCTGGGGCGCTGGTGGGACTGGTGCCTGGCCGACGGGCGGGCGGCGGCGGCGCGGGTCGCCGCGGGGTTCCGGGCGGCGGACCCGGTGCCGGACGCGGCGGACGGCCTGCCGGCGGCCTTGCGGGACACGCCGGCCTTGCGGGACACGCCGGGAGCGGCGCCGGGGCGATGACGGCGCCGCCGGGCGGTCGGTCGGGCCCGGCACGGCGACGGGCCCGGGGTCAGCCGGTGTAGCTGCGGGCCGTCGAGTCGCGCTGGGCGGGTTCCAGCGAGCGCAGTCGCGCCTCGACCTCCGGCGGCAGCACCCGGCGTTCGCGCAGCACCCACGGCAGGGCGGCCGTCGCCTGGGCGAAGGCGCGCAGGGACGCGGTGTCGCGGGGGACGGTGCGGGCCAGGTGGAGGGTGCGGCGCAGGGCCGGGCCGACCGGGCGGCGCAGCCAGGTGAACCACAGGGTGTTGCGGATGCCGTGGGACCGGCGCACGGTCGAGTCCCGTACGCCGGAGGGATGGTGATGGATCGTCAGGTGGTCGGCGTACGTCAGCCACCAGCCGTTCGCGGCGAGGTCGGCGGCGAGCAGCTCCTCCTCGCCGCCCAGCCACAGCCGGGGGTGGAAGCCGCCCGCGGTCCGGAAGGCGTCGGTGCGCAGGACGGTCGCGGCGGCCAGGAAGGAGCCGAGCGCCGGCCCCGGGAGCCAGCCGGGGCGGGGCACGGGCGAGTCGCGCAGTTCCTCGACGATGGGGTCCTCGGTGCCGTCCGGTTCGACCAGGATGCGGGCGGTGACCGAGCCGACCGCCGGGTACCGGTCGAGCAGGTCCGCGGCCCCGGACAGGGAGCCGGGCGCCCACCAGGAGTCGTCGTCGCAGAAGGCGACGTAGGGGGTGGCGATCTGCCGGACCGCCAGGTTGCGGCCGACGGCGCCCAGGTTGCGGCCGGGGCGCAGGAGCCGTACGCCGGGGTGGTGGCGGGCGACGGCGGCGGCGGTGCCGTCGGTGGAGCCGTTGTCGGTGACGATCACCGCGGGCTGCTCGGGGAGTTCGGCCAGCCGGTCCAGGGTGCGCAGGAGTTCGGGGCACCGGTTGTGGGTGATGACAACGACGGTGGTCCGGGCGTCCGTCATGAGGCCGCTCCGCCGGGTCCGCCGGGTCGACCGGGTCCGTCGGGCCGGCCGGGTCCGTCGAGGAGGCGTGCGGCCCGTTCCACGTGCGGCGGCAGGGGCCTGCGGGCCCGCAGGGCGGCGGGCAGGCGGGTGAGCGCCTCGCGCAGGGCGTGCCGGGCGTGCGGGTCGCGGCGGGCGTCGGCGGCGAGGGCCCGGGTGCGGGCCAGCGCGTGCGGCAGGGGGCGGCGCAGCCAGGCGGTGAGGAGTTCGTTGCGCCGTACGACGGCCGGGCGGCCGGTGCGCGGGCGGGGGTGCGGGTGGTGGTGGGCGATGACGTCGGGGCAGTGCGTGACGCCCCAGCCGCGGGCCGCCAGGTCGTAGGCGAGGAGGGTCTCCTCGCCGCCGAAGAAGAGCAGCGGGTGGTAGCCGCCCGCGTCGAGGTAGGCGGTGCGGCGGGCGACGGCGGCGCAGCCGAGGAAGCCGAGCACCTGGGTTCCGGGGAGGTCGGTGGCCGTGCCGAGCGGGGAGTCGGCGAGCTGGTCGTTGAGGGGGTCGGCGGCGTCGCCGGGGCCGACGAGGGTGCGGGCGGAGAGCAGGCCGAGCCGGGGATGCCCGTCGAAGTGCCGGGCGGCGGCGCCGAGGGCGCCCGGCGCCCACCAGGAGTCGTCGTCGCTGAACGCGACGTACGGGGTGTCGAGGGCGCGCACGCCGTGGGTGCGGGCGAGGGCGCCGCGGTTGACCGGCAGGGCGAGGACGCGGACCTGGGGGAAGTCGCGGGCCAGCATGGCGCGGGTGTCGTCGGTGGAGGCGTTGTCGACGACGAGGACCTCGGGCCGTTCGGGCAGGGCGAGCAGGTTCCGCACGGTGACGGCGAGGCTCGCGCGGCGGTCGCGGGTGGCGATGACGATGCCGACGGGGGCGGGTTTCGTGGGGTCGGTGCGGGTCCGTTCGCGGGTGACCGTCGGGCCGTGGTGCGCGGGGTGGCTCATGGTGCCTCTTCCGGGGCGTCCTGGGTCTCGGTCTCCGGGGCGTCGAGTACGTCGAGGGCTTCGAGTACGTCGAGGGCTTCGAGTACGGCGTCGGGGGTGATCCGCAGCAGCGCGGGGTCGGTGCGGCGGCCGTGCGGGTCGCCGTCCGGGCCCGGATGCCACAGGGCGCGGTGGCGGGGGTGGGACGGCGGGCCCCAACGGCTGGGCGGGACCGGGCCGAAGAGGGTGACGGAGGGGGTGGCGTGGGCGACGGCGAGGTGGGCGATGCCGGTGTCGCCGCTGACGACGGCGCGGGCGTCGGCGACCAGGGCGGAGAGCCGGTGGTAGGGCAGGCCGCCGCCGAACACGTCCGTGTCGGGCAGGTCGGCGAGCTTGGCCAGCCGGGCCACCAGGTCCGCCTCGTCCGCTCCCCCGGTGACCACCACCCGGCGCCCGCGTGCGCGCAGCGCCTCGGCAACGGCCGCGTACCGTTCCACGGGCCAGCAGCGGGCGGGGGCGCCCGCGCCGGGGTGCAGTACGACGGCGCCGGGGGCGGGGGACGGTGCGTCGGGGCGTGGCAGCCGCAGGTCGCGGGGGTCGGCGTCGATGCCGTACGCGCGCAGCAGGCGGCACCACCTCTCGCGCTCGTGTTCCTCGGCGTACCAGGGCGGGCCGTCCACCTCGGGGGTCCCGGGGTGCGCGAACGCCAGCAGCCTCCGCGGGCGCAGGCGGGCGAGGAGGCGGTGACTGGGCGGCCCGTTGCCGTGCAGGTCGACGGCGACGTCGGGGGGCGGCCCGGTCCAGTCGAGGGTGCGCGGGACGGCCCGCCCGGGTGCGGCGGCGGGCAGTACCCGGTCCACGGCGCCGGTGGCAGCGGCCACGGGGGCCAGCTCGGCGGGGGCGGCCAGCACCAGCTCGTGCCCGGGGTACGCCCGCCGCAAGGCCCGCAGGGCGGGTACTCCGGCCAGCAGGTCGCCGAGCCCGAGGGCACGCAGCACCAGCACGCGGGGGGCGCCTCCGCCCTCGCCGCCGACCGGGTCCGGTCCGCCCCGCACCGCCCCGGCGACCGGCGGGTGGACGGGATCCCCGGTCACCGGCCCACCGGCCGACCCGGGGATCCCGGATCCGCCCTCTCCCGGCCGGGACTGCGGCACCGGCGCACCCGTACCGGCCTCCCGGCCGCCCGCGGACACGTCACGACCGTCCACCGGCCGGGCCGGGGTCCCGCCACGGACGGCGCGGACCTCGTGCCCCCGGCCGGCTGCGCCCCGGTCCCCGCCGCGCCGCCCGGCGCCGGCGCTCCCGCCGGCCGCCGCCTCGACCGGTTTCCCCGGGGCCGGGCCGGCCGGTGGACCGTCGTGCGCGGTGGTCGGCGCGGGCCGTGGTCCACGGCGGGTGGGCCGCGGTCCCGGCGGACGGAGCGCGTGCGTCGGCGTGGGCGGGGCGGTCGGGCGGCTCACGGGGGCCGCGGGCGGTGGAGCGCCCGGCGCTGCGCCGACGAGGGGGCGGGCCGGGGCCTCGGGGCTCATCGGGGGGCCTCCGCCGCGCGGGCCAGCAGGGCGGTGGAGGAGCGGCCGTCGAGGTAGGGCAGGAGGACCGCCTGTCCGCCCCACTCCTTCAGGAGCCCGGCCTCGGGGAGGTCGGCGCCGGCGTAGTCGCCGCCCTTGACCCAGACGTCGGGGCGCAGTTCGCCGAGGAGGCGTTCGGGGGTGTCCTCGTCGAAGACGGCGACCGCGTCGACGCAGGCGAGGGCGCGCAGGACGCGGACGCGGTCGGCGAGGGGGTTGACGGGGCGGCCGCCGCCCTTGCGGCGCCGGACCGAGGCGTCGGAGTTGACGCAGACGACGAGGCAGTCGCCGAGCCGCCGGGCGGCCTGGAGGAGGCCGACGTGTCCGGCGTGCAGGAGGTCGAAGCAGCCGCCGGCGGCGACGACCGTGCCGTGTTCGGCGCGGATCCGGGCGGCCAGGGCGCCGGGGTCGTCGGTGTCGGGCAGTGCGGCGAGCGCCCGGTCGGACCCGGCCGGCGGCACGGCGGCCGCGCCGCCCGCGGCGACGAAGGCCGTGGCGGCGCCCACCGCGCCCTCGACGGCCTCACCCACCAGCGCGCCGTCGGCGAGCAGCCCGGCCGCGGTGGCCGCGAACCGGTCCCCCGCGCCGCAGGAGTCGCCGTGGTGGGCGGCGGGCGCCGGGACGAGCAGGGGGTGTTCGCCGTAGGACAGGAGCGCGCCGCGCGAGCCGAGGGTCACCGTCACGGCGGCCACCCGCCAGTCGCGTACCAGGGCGGCGGCGTCGAGCGCGACGGCGCGCAGGCCGCCGCCCGGGCGGCCCTCGGACGGCGCGAAGCCGTGGGCCTCCTTCTCGGCGGGCGTCACCAGGCGGGTGCCGGGGACCGGCGGGCCCCCGCGCGGGTGCGGGTCCCAGACCAGCGGCGGGCGCGCGGTGAGCACGTCGCGCAGGGCGTCCGCCGCGCCGCGGCCGTAGTCCGAGACCAGGACGGCGCGGGCGGAACGCAGCGCGTCTCGGGCCTCGTCCGTCGCCTCGCGGACCCGGCCGCCGCCGCGGTCGAGGCGGACCACCGGGCGGTCCTGGGCGAGGACGCGGGTCTTCTCCGGCACCGTGCCGGTCAGCGGCAACGGGACCAGCTTCAGCCAGGGGGCGAGCAGTTCGCGCAGGGCGAGACCGGCCGGGTCCTCGCCCACACCCGCGATCAGCGTGACCTCGCGGCCGTCGCGGGCGGCGAGGTACGCGGCGAGGGCTGCGCCGCCCGGGCGGATGCGCTCGGCGCACTCCTGGACGACCGGTACCGGCGCGTCCGGTGCGAGCCGGTCGGCGGTGCCGGTCAGGTCGCGGTCGAGCAGTGCGTCGCCCACGACGACCAGGGGGGTCCTGTCCCTCATGACGGCCATGTGCCCCGTCACCTCCGCTTCCGCTGCGCAGCGCGCCCCGCGCGTCCCGTACTCGCCGCGCGTCCCTTACTCGCCGCGCTCCCCGCGGCCGGGGTACCGCGCACGCCCCGCTCCAGGGCCGCGTCGAAGGCCGCGCAGATCATGTGGACGGCGACCAGGTGGATCTCCTGCACGGTGGCCGTCGACGGCGCCTCGACGCACAGGGACTCGTCGCTGCCCGCCATGAGCGGGTTGGGGGCGCAGCCGGTGAGCGCCCACACCCGGACCCCGGCCGAGCGGGCCGCGTCGGCAGCGGAGAGCAGGTTGGCGCTGGCGCCGCTGGTGGACAGCAGCATCAGGACGTCGCCCTCGCGGCCGTGGGCGCGGACCTGGCGGGCGAACACCTCGTCGACGCCGTAGTCGTTGGCGATGGCGGTGGTGGAGGAGGTGTCGGCGTGCAGGGCGATCGCGGAGAACGGCGGGCGGTCGTCGCGGTAGCGGCCGACGAGTTCGGCGGTCAGGTGCTGGGCCTGGGCGGCGCTGCCGCCGTTGCCCGCGGCGAGCAGCCGGCCGCCGCCGCTCAGTACGGCCGCGAGCCGGTCCCCCCAGCGCTGGGTGACGTGCGCGGAGGTCCGGAAGGCCCTCAGCGCGTACTGGAGTTCGTCGCAGTGCCCGACGCCGGGCGGATGCGGCGTCACGACGCCACCCCCGTCGTCACCGCGTGCTCGGAGCGGGTCAGGCGGTACACCTGTTCCGCGCCGTCGGCGACGCGCGCCCAGGTGTAGTGCCGCAGCACGCGCTCGCGGCCGTTCCTGCCGTACTGGCGGCGCAGCCGTTCGTCGGCGAGGAGTTCACGGGCGGCCTCCGCGACGGCCTCGGGGTCCTGCGGGGCGACCAGGCGGCCGGTGACGCCGTCGGCGACCGAGTCGCGGTGGCCGCCGACGTCGGTGGCGAGGACGGGCACGCCGCACGCCATGGCCTCCAGCGGCACGATGCCGAACGGCTCGTACACGGGGGTGCACAGCACCAGGTCGGAGCTGCGGAGCAGGGCGGGCATGTCGTCCGGGTCGACCGCGCCGAGCAGCCGGACCCGGTCGGCGACGCCGGCGCGGCGGGCGATGCCGGTCAGGCGCCGGGCCTCGGGTTCGGTCTCCAGGGCGCCGGCCGGCGGGCCTCCGGCGACGAGGAGTTCGGCGTCGGGGATGCGGGCCAGGGCGCGGACGGCCTGGTCGTAGCCCTTGCGGGGGACGAGTCGTCCGCAGGCGAGCAGCCGGTGCCGCAGGCGTCGTTCGGGGGTGCGGCCGGTGTCGGCGGCGGGGTGGAAGTGCTCGGCGTCCACGCCGCAGGGCACGACGGAGACCTGCCGGGGCGGGACGCCCATGTCGCCGAGTTCGACGACCTCGTCGGTGCAGGTGGCCAGGACACGTTCGCAGCTCCGGCCGAGCTGCCGTTCGATGCCGATGCGCTCGTAGGGGCTGGTGTCCCGCATGCCCTGGTGGCGGCGCTTGACGGTGCCGAGGGCGTGGAAGGTCTGGACGAGCGGGATGCCGTGCGGGCCCGCGCCGATCTGCGCGGCCATGCCGGACATCCAGAAGTGGGCGTGCACCACGTCGGGCCGCTCCCGGGCCCAGGCGCGGGCCAGGTGGGCGCCGAAGGCGGGCATGTGCGGGAACAGTTCGTCCTTGGGGACGGACACGGGTGGCCCGGCCGGCACGTGCTCGACGACCGCGCCGCCGGGCAGCGGCACCCGGTCGGGCAGGCCGGTGGCGTCCCGGCGGGTGTAGACCGTGACGTCGTGGCCACGCCCCGCCAACTCCTCCGCGAGACGGGCCACGTAGACGTTCTGTCCACCTGCGTCCACGCCACCGAGCGCGGCGAGCGGGCTCGCGTGCTCGGACACCATGGCGATCCTCATCGGGTCACCTCCTTGAGCAGCCGCTCCCAGTCGTCCAGGAAGCGGGGCAGCCCGTAGTGGGCCAGGGCCGCCGCACGGGCCGCCTCCCCGACCGCCCGCGCCTGCGGCGGGTCGGCGAGGAAGTCGCGTACGGCGTCGGTCAGTACGTCGATGCGGTTGGACACCACCCCGGCGCCGGGCGGCACGGCCTCGGTGACCTCGGTGGTGGCGAGGGCGACCACGGGCATGCCCAGATGCATGGCCTCCAGCAGGGACAGGCCGAGGGAGGTCCAGCGGACGGGGTGGACGTAGACGCGGCGGCGGGCCAGCTCGGTGTGCAGCTCGCTCTGCGGGACGTCCTGGGTGCGGCAGCGGCCGGGCTCGACGCCGAGGTGCTCGGCGAGTCCCTCGGTGCGCATGCCGAACACGTCGAGCGGGGCGGCCCGCGCGAAGGCGGGGAGCAGGTCGGTCCCGGTCGTGCGGCCGCGCCTGATCGGCTCGTTGACGACGACGGCGGCGCGTTCCAGCTCGCCGGTCCAGCGGTGGCCGGGGTCGACGACGCCGTGCTCGACGACGGTGGTCGGGGTGGCGCCCGCGTCCCACATCAGCCGGTTGAAGTGGGTGACGTGGACGAGGGTGACGCCCGGGAGGTCCGCGGCCGGGTGGCGGGTGCGGGGCACGTCGCCGTCGGGGGCGTTGTGCTCCAGGTAGACCAGCGGCGGGCGGCGGCCCAGCCAGCGGTCGACCAGGTCGAGTTCGTGCGGGCGCTGGAGGACCACGAGGTCGATGTCCTCGTCCCGCAGCCGCTCCGGCGGCACCTCGACGACGGAGTCGGGCCAGTCCCAGGTGCGGGCGCGGCCGAGGCCGTCGGGTCCGCGGTCGGGGGTGACGGGGACGAGGTAGGTGTGCGGGCCCTGCACGAAGGCCGTGGTCCACGACCCGTGCACGTGCCACATGAGGATCCTCATGTCTCCCCCATCGGCTTCTCGACGAAGATCAGCTTCTCGACGGCGGCGGCCACGTCGGTGGCCGTCACGGTGTTCAGGCAGGGGTGCCCGGGGACGGGGCAGTCCCGGGCCCTGCTGTCGGCGCAGGGCGCGTCCTGGTCGCCGAGCAGGACGTAGGGCACGCCGTACGGACGCCAGCGCTCGGCGGGTACGACGGGGGCGAACAGGGAGACGACGGGGGTGCCGACGGCGGCGGCGAGGTGGGCCGGCGCGGTGTTGCCGGTGACGACGGCGGCGGCGCCGGCGAGGACGCCGGCCAGTTCGGGGGCGTCGGTGCGGCCGCCGAGGTCGGTGCCGTGCCGGCCCGCGACGTGTGCGGTGAGGTCGCGCTCGCCGGGGCCGCCGGTGACCAGCACGCGGTGTCCGGCGGCGGCGAGTTCGCGTACGGCCTCGGCGGCACGCTCGGGACTCCAGGCGCGGGCGGGGACGCTGGCGCCGGGGTGCAGGACGACGTAGGGGCCGGGCCCGGTGAGGGCGTCGGCGCGCGGCGGTGTGCGCACGCGCAGCCGTCCGTCGTCCGGCGCGGGGAACCCGGCCGCTTCGGCGAGGTGGAGCGCGGCCTCGGCCTCGTGGGCGTGCGGGGCGCGGTGGTGGCGCAGGTCGAGGAGGGAGCCGGGGTAGTCCTCGCTGTCGGCGGCGATGTACCGGACGCCGGCGAGGCGCAGCACCAGGGCGGTGGGGAGCGGGGACTGGTGGAAGGAGGTGAGGATCAGCGCGGTGTCGGCGTCGATCCGGGTGACGAGCGCGTCGATGTCCTCGCGGCCGACGTCGGGCGGCTCGAAACCGCCCCACGGCGCCTCCCACACCATCACCTCGTCGACGCCGGGCAGCAGCCGGGCGGCGGGCGCGCCGCGGGACCCGCACAGCAGGGTCACGTGGTCGGCCCGCGCGGCGACGGCACGCACGGCGGGCCCGGCGAGCAGCACGTCGCCGAAGCTGTCGAGCCGGGTGACGAGCGCCTTCATGACGACCTCCCGTGCCTGTCGCCGACACCGCGCGTACGGGCCGCCCCGGTGGCGGGCGCGGTGCGCGACCGGGCCCCCGCGGGGGCGTCCCCGCCCCGGCCGGGGGCACGGACCGGGTCCGGGGCCGCTGTCCGGCCCCGGTCGGGGGCGACGACCGGTCCGCGGCGGCGCTCGTGCGCGTCGGGCCCGGTCCCGCCGCGTTCGGCGGCGGGGCTCGCACCCCCGCGTGTGTCCGGGGCCGCCGGAGCCCTCGGGGCACGGCCCGCCGCCGCGGCGTTGGCCTCGCCGCCGCCACGACGGCTCACGTGCGCACCCCGCCTGCTCCCGCCCGGCGCGGCGGCGCCGCGGCCCCTGCCGTCGCCGTGGTCGCTGCCGTCGCCGTGGTCGCTGCTGTCCTGGACGGCCGGCTGCATCGAGGCGCGGTCGGCGGCCCCGGCGGAGGGGTGGTCGCGATCGCTGTCGGCCTCGCTCGGCGGGCCCTCGGGGGCCGGTCGGCGGGCGGCGTTTCGGGGGGCGAAGACGCCTCGCCCCGGAGACGTGGGGGACGCGGTCGCCACGGGAGGGGACTGCTCGTCGTCGGCGGGGGCGGCGGTCCACGGACCGGTACTCGCCGGGCCCGGCCGGTACGCCGCCTCGATGGGCCGCTCGTTCGCCAGGACCCGCCCCCTGGGCGGGCCGTCGACGAGGGCCCGTACGGCGGTGAGGAGGTCCGGGGCGACGTGGGCCGCGGCGGCCGTCTCCTCCGGGCGGGTGCGGTCGTTGGGGACGAGGATGCCGTGGGCGCCGGCGCGTTCGGCGGCCTCCGTGTCGGCGCCGATGTCGCCGATGACGACGCAGTCGGCGGGGGCTGCGCAGACGCGGCCCGCCGCCCACAGGACCAGGCCGGGCTGCGGCTTGCGGCAGTGGCAGCCGTCGTCGGGGCCGTGCGGGCAGACGGCTCAGACGTCGAAGGGGCCGGTCAGTTCGTCGATGCGGCGGTTGACCCGCCGGACGTCGGCATCGCTGATCAGGCCGCGGGCCACGCCGGACTGGTTGGTGACGACGCCGACGCGGATGCCGTGGGCGCGCAGCAGTGCCACCGCCTCGCGGGCGCCGTCGACAGGGCGGACCCGGTCCGGATCGCCGTTGTAGGGGACGTCGTGGACGAGGGTGCCGTCGCGGTCGAAGAGGACGGCCTTCACGGCGTTGCCGGGGGCGCTCATGCGGCCACCTCCCGCCATGCGGGGGCGGAGCGGTGGCGCCACAGTCCGCCGAGCCGGTGCCAGGTCGCGGCGGGCGGGATGAGCACGCTGGTGACCAGCATGGTGGTGATCTCGTGCCGGGTGCGCGGTCCGGGCGCGATGCGGGCCCAGGCGAACTCGGCGGTGCCCGCGGCCCAGCCGGCCCCGGCGAGGGCGGCGGCACGGGGCCGTCCGGCCACCGCGAGGGCGAGGGCGGCGGCACCGGCGGCGGTGATCGCCGCGTGACGGCGGATCCGGCCCCGTGGGGCGACCGCCTTGGCCCACCAGTCGGGGCCGTGCAGCCGCCGCATCAGGGCGTCGTCGGCGTTGCCGCGCTGCTGCTTCAGGGAGACCCAGCGCGCGGCGGGGCGTACGGGGTGGCGGGTGGTGCGGCGGCCGCGCCGGATGCGCCAGCCCGCGTCGAGGACGCGCAGCGCGAGGTCGGCGTCCTCGCGGAAGGCGCGGGTGAAGCGTTCGTCGAATCCGCCGACCTGTTTGAGCACGTCGGTGCGGTAGGCCATGTCGGCGGTGATCCACCGGGCCTGCGCGAGACCGGCGGTGCCGCGCTCCCAGTCGGTGGGGCGGCGCTCCCCCGGCAGCGGCACGGCGATCACGCCCTGCACGGCGCCGGTGTCGGGTGCCGCCTCGGCGAGGTCCTGGATCAGCTGGTCGCACCAGTGCGGGCCGACCTGGACGTCGTCGTCGAGGAAGGCGGTCCAGGGTGAAGTAACCGCGCGGGCACCGGTGTTGCGGGCGGCGGCGGGCCCGCGGCCCCCGCTGCGCAGCACGACCGTGCGTTCGCGCAGGTCGCCGAGGACCGTCAGGGCATGCTCCAGCGCGCCGGTGTCGGCGTCGGGTTCCGGCCGGTCGTCGACGAGGACGATCTCGTCGGGGTCGGGACCGTGCGCGGCGACCAGGGCGGCCAGGCAGTCGGCCAGCGTGTCGCGCACGAGGGTGGGGACGACGACGGCGTAGCCGGTGCACGGGCCGCCGGTTCCGGGGGCGGTGCTCATGTGAACGCCCGTCCCCGGCGCACCGCGAACGGGCCGATGGCCAGCAGGTCGACGGGCGCCGAGCCGAAGCACTCCAGTGCGTCGCGCGGGTCGTCGACCATGGGCCGCCCGGCGGTGTTGAGGCTGGTGTTGACGACGACCGGCAGTCCGGTGCGCCGTTCGAAGGCGGCCAGCATGCGCGCGACGAGCGGCTCGCGGCGCTCCTCGACGGTCTGGATGCGGGCGGTGCCGTCGACGTGGACGACGGCCGGAATCCGGTCGCGCCAGGCAGGGTCGACGTCGTGCACGAAGAGCATGTACGGGCTGGGGAGGGGCCCGGTGAAGATGTCGGCGGCGCGGTCGGCGAGCACCATGGGCGCGACGGGGCGGAACTCCTCGCGGCCCTTGACGTGGTTGAGGCGTTCGAGGTTCTCCGACCGTCCGGGGTGGGCCATCAGGGAGCGGTGTCCGAGGGCGCGCGGCCCGAACTCGCTGCGGCCCTGGAACCAGGCGACGACGCCGTCCCGGGCGAGTTCCTCGGCGACGGTCTCGGCGATGTCGTCCGGCTCCTCGTAGGGGATCGCGGCCGTCTCCAGCCAGGCGCGGATCTCCTCGTCGCGCCAGCCCCGCCCGAGGTCGGCGCCGGGCATCGGCTCGGGGGCGGCCCCCTCCTGGGCGGCGGCGACGTGCAGCGCACCGCCGAGCGCCGTGCCGGCGTCACCGGCGGCGGGCTGCACCCACACGTGCCGGTACGGGCCGCGGGCGGCGATCTTCGAGTTGGCGACGCAGTTCAGCGCGACGCCGCCCGCCATGGTCAGGGCCTGGCCCCCGGCCTCTCCGTGCAGCCAGTGGACCAGTTCGAGGAGGAGTTCCTCCAGGACGGCCTGGGTGCTCGCGGCCAGGTCGGCGTGGTCCTTCGTCCAGTCCTCGCCCTTGGCGCGCGGCGGGGCGAGGGCCGCCCAGTCGACGCCGTGGGCGCGGAATCCGCCGTCGCCGGTGGCGTGGATGTGCTCGCGGAGCCGGTCGAGGTGGCGGGGAGTGCCGTAGGAGGCGAGGGCCATCACCTTGTATTCGTCGCTGCTGCGCAGGAAGCCGAGGTGCTCGGTCAGTTCCTCGTAGACGAGGCCGAGCGAGTGCGGCAGCGCCTGGGTGGCGAGGACGTCGAGCTTGCCGTCGCGGTAGCGGCCGGCCAGATGGGAGGCGGACTCGCCGCGGCCGTCGAGGACGAGGACGTCGTTGTCCGGGTGCGGCGAGGCCGGGCCCGCGGAGGCGGCGTGCGCCACGTGGTGCGGGACGAAGACGACCCGGTCGGGGTCGAGCCCGGGCAGCGCGTCGGCGAGGAACTCGGGGGCCCGGCGGGCGTACTCGAGGCGCAGCGGGTCCCAGGGGTCGTCCAGTCCCATGTCCCGGGCGGGCCGGGCGAGTTTGGGGTCGAAGGAGTAGGCGACGGCGTCCAGCTCCCCCGGCCGCACCCCGGCGTGCTCCAGGCACCACCGCGCGGACAGCTCCGGGACCTCCCACGCGGAGAAGGGCACCGGGCGCTTGCCGTGCTTGCGTCGGCTGAACCGCTCTTCCTCGGCGGCCGCAACGGTCCGGCCGTCGACGACGAGCGCGGCGGCCGGGTCGTGGAACAGGGCGTTGATACCAAGGATGCGCATGGGGCGGGCTCCTCTCTCGGCGTCGCGGGTGCCGCGGGGCGGTTGCCTCAAACACTTGGAGACAGGTCACTTGCGGAGATAAGCGGAATTGTCGCTGTAAGTGACCATCCTGGGTCTGCGTTCGGCCGCCCCCCGGGCCTGCATCGGCCGCCTCCGGGGCCGCGTTCAGGCGGCGACGGCGCGTGCGAACCAGCCGATGGTCCGCTCCAGCCCCTCGTTCCAGCTCACGCCCGGCCGCCAGCCCAGCCGTTCCCGGGCCAGCGTGGTGTCCGGCTTGCGTCGGCCGGGGTCGTCGACGGGGCGTTCGACGAAGCGGATGCGGGAGCCGGAGCCGGTGAGGTCGACGATCCGGCGGGCCAGTTCCAGCATGGTGATCTCGTCGTCGCCCCCGATGTTGATCGGCCCGCTCTCCCCGGATCCGGCGAGGGCCAGGACGCCCGCCACGGTGTCGTCGACGTAGCACAGGGAGCGGGTCTGGCCGCCGTCGCCGGCGACGGTGAGCGGCATGCCGTCCAGCGCCTGTGCGATGAAGGTCGGGACCGCCCGGCCGTCGCCGGTGCGCATGCGGGGGCCGTACGTGTTGAAGATCCGGACGATGGCGGCGTCGGTGCCGTGCACCTGGCGGTGGGCGGTGACCAGGGCCTCGGCGAAGCGCTTGGACTCGTCGTAGACGCTGCGCGGGCCGATCGGGTTGACGTTGCCCCAGTACGTCTCGCGCTGCGGATGCTCCAGCGGGTCGCCGTAGACCTCGGAGGTGGAGGCGAGCAGGAAGCGGGCGCCGTCGGCGTGGGCCCGTTCCAGGGCGTTGCGGGTGCCGGTGCTGCCGACGTCGAGGGTCTGAAGGGGCAGCCGGAGGTAGTCGACGGGTGAGGCGGGGCAGGCGAAGTGCAGGACCAGGTCGAACCGGCCGGGCAGGCCGCGCAGGGCGGCCGGGTCGGTGGCATCGCCGCGGACGAACCGGAATCCGCGCCGCCGCTCCAGGTCGGCCACGTTGGCGCGGGAGCCGGTGGCCAGGTTGTCGAGGCAGACGACCTCGGTACCCGCGTCGAGCAGACGGCCGCACAGGTGGGATCCCACGAACCCCGCTCCGCCCGTCACCAGGGCCCGGCGCCAGGCGCGTCCGCTCACGGAGGACTCGCTCACGGGGGTCTCGCTCACGGAGTTCTCGTTCACGGGGTCTCCTCGCTCTCACCGTCACTTGCGTGCCGGCTGAGTAACCCGGTGAAGACCACCACTACCCCGAACGCACATTCGAGGGGGCACTATGAACCGCGTATATACACGCGGCGTATAGTCCTCGCATGCCTTCGCTGACCAGGAAGACGACGAATACGGGGACCAGGTTGCGTGTGCTCGCGACCTTCGCCGCCGCGGCCTCGCTGACCCTCGCGCTGAGCGGCTGCACGAAGCTGGAGACGCACTCCCCCAGCTCCGTCCGCAACGCCGCCGACACCGTGTCGGCCGTGCCGGCCGACACGGCCGGCACCCAGGCCCGCGCGGGCGGGCTCGGCACCGTCGACTGTGCGCACGCCAAGTGCATCGCACTGACCTTCGACGCCGGACCGAGCGAGAACTCCGCGCGGCTGCTCGACATACTCAAGGAGAAGCAGGTCCCGGCGACCTTCTTCCTGCTCGGCAAACGGCACATCGACACGTATCCCGAGCTTGTCAGGCGCATGGCCGACGAGGGCCACGAGGTGGCGAGCCACACCTGGACGCACAAGATCCTCACGGACGCCGAGCCGGACGAGATACGCGAGGAGCTGGAACGCCCCAACAAGGAGATAGAGCGCCTGACGGGCAAGCGGCCGACCCTGATGCGCCCGCCGCAGGGCCGCACGGACGACACGGTGCACGACATCTCCCGCGAGCTGGGCCTTGCGGAGGTGCTGTGGACCGTGACCGCCAAGGACTACAAGACGAACGACTCCGACCTGATCACCGAGCGGGTCCTGGACCAGTCGTCCCGGGACGGCATCATCCTGCTGCACGACATCTACGACGGCACCGTGCCCGCCGTGCCCGGGATCATCGACGCGCTCAAGAAGCGGGGCTACGTCTTCGTGACGGTCCCCCAGCTCCTGGCCCCCGGGAAGGCCGAGCCGGGCAAGGTGTACCGCTGACGGACGTGCCACGATCGTCCGGTGGCCGTCTTCTCGCTCGAACGCACCGCTCCGCTCGCCCCGGCCGAGGCCTGGCGCCGGCTCACCCGGTGGGAACGGCACGGCGACACCGTGCCGCTGACCCGGGTCACCGCCGAACCGCCCGGCCCCACCCGCCCGGGCACGCTGGTCGTGGCCCGCACGGGGGCCGGGCCGCTCGCCTTCGACGACCCGATGGAGGTGACGCTCTGGGAGCCCCCGCGCGCGGACGCCCCCGGCCGGTGCCGACTGGTCAAGCGCGGCCGGGTGGTCCGCGGCCGGGCGGAGATCGAGGTCGGTACGGCGCCCGGCGGCCGGGCCCGCGTCAGGTGGCGCGAGGAGCTGGACGTCCGGCTCGTGCCGCCCCTCCTCGACGGCCTCCTGGGCCGCGCGGGGCGCCACGTCTTCGGCCGCACGGTCGACCACCTGCTCCGGCAGCCGTGAACCGGAGGTTGCGGGCGGGGGACGGGCCGCGGGCGGGATCGCGCCGCACGCCTCGCGGACGCCGTTTCCCGCGTACCGTGCCGGCATGTCTCTCAGAGCGCGCACCTTCACCCAACTGTCCCTCGCGGGTGTCTTGTTGACCCTGGCCGTGACCGCCCAGCCCGCCTCCGCCACCGACCGGGGCCACTCGGTCCCGCTGCGCATCGCCACGTACAACATCCACGCCGGGGCGGGCTCGGACGGCGTCTTCGACCTCGACCGGCAGGCCGCCGCGCTGCGCGCCCTCGACGCGGACGTGATCGGCCTCCAGGAGGTCGACGTGCACTGGGGAGCCCGCAGTGAGGGGCTCGACGTGGCCGGGGAACTGGCCCGGCGGCTCGGCATGCGGGTGTCCTTCGCGCCGATCTACAGCCTCGACCCCGCGACGGCGGGGGAGCCCCGGCGCGAGTACGGCGTGGCGGTGCTGTCCCGCTTCCCGGTCCGTTCCGCGACGAACCACGAGATCACCCGCCTGTCCACGCAGGACGAGAACCCGGTACCGGCCCCGGCGCCCGGCTTCGGCGAGGTGACGCTGAAGGTGCGCGGAGTGCCGGTGCAGGTGTTCGTGACCCACCTCGACTACCGCGCGGACCCTGCGGTGCGCCAGGCCCAGGTCGCCGACACCCGGCGGATCATGGCCCGGGAGCGGGCGGAGCTGCCGGGCGCGCACCAGTTCCTGCTGGGCGACTTCAACGCCGAGCCTTCGGCACCCGAGCTGGCGCCGCTGTGGAAGGAGCTGCGCGACGCGGGGGCGGGGACCCCCGCGACGTATCCGGCCGAGGCCCCCGTGAAGCGCATCGACTACGTGACCGCAGGCAAGGGCGTACGGGTGCGCGCCGTCGCGGTCCCAAAGGAGCCCACCGCCTCCGACCACCGCCCGGTGGTCGCGGACGTGTCCCTGCCCAGAAGGTCCCCCGGCCGGGGCTGAGACCGGATCTTCGGGCCTCTGCTGCCGACCGTGCGTCGACTCACGTCACCCACACCATGGTCGGCGCCTCGTCTACGCCACCGACCCGATGCGCCCCGTCGGGGCCGGCGGGCCGTCGTGGTGGATGGGGGTGTGGGCGCCGGTCAGGGAGGCGCCCGTACCGCCGTGGCGGGTCGCGACGATCTCGGCGGCCATGGACAGGGCCGTCTCCTCGGGGGTGCGGGCGCCGAGGTCGAGGCCGATCGGCGACCTGAGGCGGGCCAGCTCCAGGTCGCTCACCCCGGCCTCGCGCAGGCGTGCCTCGCGGTCCAGGTGGGTGCGGCGGGAGCCCATCGCGCCGACGTACGCCACCGGGAGGCGCAGCGCCAGCCGGAGCAGCGGGATGTCGAACTTGGCGTCGTGGGTCAGGACGCACAGCACCGTACGGGCGTCCACGGCGGTGCGGGCGAGGTACTCGTGGGGCCACTCGGCGACGATCTCGTCCGCCTCCGGGAAGCGGGCCCGGGTGGCGAAGACGGGGCGGGCGTCGCACACCGTCACGTGGTAGCCGAGGAACCCGCCGACCCGGACCAGCGCCGAGGCGAAGTCGATCGCGCCGAAGACGATCATGCGGGGGGCCGGGACGGAGGACTCGACCAGCAGGGTGAGCGGTGCTCCGCAGCGCGAGCCCTGCTCACCGAGCTCCAGCGTGCCGGTGCGCCCGGCGTCCAGGAAGGCGCCCGCCTCGGCGGCCGCCGTGCGGTCCAGCTCGGGGTGGCCACCGAGTCCGCCGGTGCGGGAGCCGTCCGCGCGGACGACGAGCGCGCGGCCCAGCAGCTGCGCCGGGCCGCTCACGACGCGTGCCACGGCCGCCGTCTCTCCGTGTGCGGCGGCGGCGAGGGCCGCGGCCAGGGCGGGCCGGACGGGGTCGCCCGTCCGTACCGGGGCGACGAGGACGTCGATGACCCCGCCGCAGGTCAGACCCACGGCGAAGGCGTCCTCGTCGCTGTACCCGAAGCGCTCCACGACGGTGCCGCCGTCCTGGAGGGCCTGCCTGCACAGCTCGTACACGGCTCCCTCCACGCACCCGCCGGAGACCGAGCCGACCACCGTGCCCTCGGCGTCGACCGCGAGGGCGGCGCCGGCCGGCCGGGGGGCGCTGCCGCCGACGGCCACCACGGTGGCCACGGCGAAGTCGCGTCCCTGCTCGACCCACCGGTGCAGCTCGTCGGCGATGTCCAGCATCTGTCGGTCCTCCTCGATCCTTCCGGTCCTCCTCGGACCTTCCGGCCTCCTCGGACAACGGGTACGTGAAGGGTTCCCGTCGCGGCGGCTAGTGCACGCCCAGCCAGCTCTCGATCGGGTTGAGGGCGAAGTAGACGACGAAGATCACCGTCAGGGCCCACATGAACGCGCCGATCTCCCGCGCCTTGCCCTGCGCGACCTTGATGGCGACGTAGGAGATGACTCCGGCGGCGACACCGGCCGTGATGGAGTACGTGAACGGCATCAGGACGACGGTCAGGAAGACCGGGATAGCGGTGGCCCGGTCGGCCCAGTCCACGTGCCGGGCGTTCATCATCATCATCGCCCCGATGACGACCAGCGCGGCGGAGGCGACCTCCTGCGGGACGATCGCGGTGATCGGGGTGAAGAAGAGGCATGCCGCGAAGAACAGGCCGGTGACGACCGAGGCGAGCCCGGTGCGGGCGCCCTCGCCGACGCCGGTCGCGGACTCGACGAAGACGGTCTGGCCGGAGCCGCCCGCCACGCCGCCGATGGCACCGCCGGCGCCGTCGATGAACAGCGCCTTCGACAGGCCCGGCATGCGGCCCTTGTCGTCGGCGAGCTTGGCCTCGGTGCCGACGCCGATGATGGTGGCCATCGCGTCGAAGAACCCGGCGAGCACCAGCGTGAAGACGATCATGCCGACCGTCATCGCGCCGACCTCGCCCCAGCCGCCGAACTCCAGATCGCCGAAGAGCGAGAAGTCCGGCATGGAGACCGCGCTGCCGTGCAGTTCGGGGGCGCCGTTGGCCCACTGCTCGGGGTCGATGACACCGGTGGCGTTGAGGATCGCCGCGACGATCGTGCCGGTGACGATGCCGATCAGGATGGCGCCGGGCATGTTGCGGGCCTGGAGCATGAAGATCAGCAGCAGGGTGCCCGCGAAGAGCAGGACCGGCCAGCCCGCGAGTTCCCCGGCCGGGCCGAGGGTGAGCGGGGTCGCCTTGCCCGCGTGCACGAAGCCGCCTTTGACCAGGCCGATGATGGCGATGAACAGGCCGATGCCCATGGTGATGCCGTGCTTGAGGGCGAGCGGGATCGCGTTCATGATCATCTCGCGGAGCCCGGTGACCACGAGCAGCATGATCACCACGCCGTACATCACACACATGCCCATGGCCTGCGGCCAGGTCATCTGGGGGACGACCTGCCCGGCGATCACACCGGACACCGAGAGCCCGGCGGCCAGGGCGAGCGGCACCTTGCCGACGAAGCCCATCAGGAGCGTGGTGAGCGCCGCGGCGAACGCCGTCGCGGTGATCAGGGCCTTCTGGCCGAGGGTGTCCCCGGCGGCGTCCTTGCCGGACAGGATCACGGGGTTCAGGAGGACGATGTACGCCATCGCCATGAAGGTGGTGATGCCGCCGCGCACCTCACGCGCGACCGTGGATCCCCGGTGGGATATGTGAAAGTACCGGTCGAGCCAGGACCGTCCGCCGGGGACGCGGGAACCCGCGCCCGCCTCTTCGGCGGTGATCTCGGGCTCCACTGACTGCTGGGTCATGGGGCCGTCTCCCAAGGTTCATAGGTGCACCCGGCCGGCCGCTGGGGCGGCCGCGGGATTTGGGATATGCACGACCCGGGGGACGGCCCGAGACGAACGCATGTGTGGTGGTACTGGTTGGTGCTGGTTAGTACTGGTTGGTACTGATTCGTGCTGATGATGCTGATTGGTTCGGACGGTACTGGTGGTGCTTCAAGTGCCGCGAGCGGAGCGGGACTTGGTCGGTGCTCCGGGCGGCGCGGAGGGTGTGACGTTCCGTGCGCCGCCCGGAGGGTCCTGGGGGTGTCGACCGGAGCCCGCCGTGCCGGTGAGGTGTTCCGGTCGTACGGGCGTGCGGTCGAGCGCCAGCCCGGTCGCCTCCCTGATGGCCGCGAGGACCGCCGGGGTGGACGACAGGGTGGGTGCCTCGCCGGCTCCGCGCAGCCCGTAGGGCGCGTGGTCGTCGGCGAGTTCGAGCACGTCGACCGGTAGGGCCGGCGTGTCGAGGATCGTGGGGAGGAGATAGTCCGTGAAGGACGGGTTCCTCACCTTCGCGGTCACGGGATCGACGACGATCTCCTCCATCACCGCGATGCCCAGGCCCTGGACGGTGCCGCCCTGGATCTGGCCGACCACGGAGAGCGGGTTCAGCGCCTTGCCGACGTCCTGGGCGCAGGCCAGCTCGATCACCTTGACCAGGCCCAGCTCGGTGTCGACCTCGACGACGGCGCGGTGCGCGGCGAAGGAGTACTGGACGTGGCCGTTGCCCTGTCCGGTGCGCAGGTCGAAGGGTTCGGTCGGCCGGTGCCGCCACTCCTCCTCGACCTCGACCGCGTCGTCCTCCAGGACGTCCACGAGGTCGGCGAGGACCTCGCCGCCGTCGGTGACGACCTTGCCGCCCTCCAGGAGGAGTCCGGCGGTGGCCCAGGCGGGGTGGTACGAGCCGAACCTGCGGCGGCCGATCTCCAGGACCTTCTCCCGCACCAGCTCGCAGGCGTGCTTCACGGCGCCGCCGGTGACGTACGTCTGCCGGGAGGCCGACGTCGAACCGGCGGAGCCCACCTGTGTGTCGGCGGGCCGGATGGTGACCTGGGTGACGCCCAGCTCGGTGCGGGCGATCTGCGCGTGGACGGTGACGCCGCCCTGGCCGACCTCCGCCATCGCCGTGTGCACGGTGACGACGGGGCGCCCGCCCGCGACCTCCAGGCGGACCCGGGCCGTGGAGTAGTCGTCGAAGCCCTCGGAGAAGCCGACGTTCTTGATGCCGACCGCGTAGCCGACGCCCCGTACGACGCCCTCGCCGTGCGTGGTGTTGGACAGGCCGCCGGGCAGCTGCCGTACGTCCGCGCCCTCGCTGGACTCCCACTGGCGCTCCGGAGGCATCGGCATCGCCTTGACGCGGCGCAGGAGTTCGGCGACCGGCGCCGGGGAGTCGACGGGCTGCCCCGTGGGCATGAGCGTGCCCTGCTCCATGGCGTTGATCCGGCGGAACTCCACGGGGTCCAGGCCGAGTTCCTTCGCCACCTTGTCCATCTGCGCCTCGTAGGCGAAGCACGCCTGGACCGCGCCGAAGCCGCGCATGGCGCCGCAGGGCGGGTTGTTGGAGTAGAGGGCGAGGGCCTCGATGTCCACGTCCTCGCACACGTACGGTCCGACCGACAGCGAGGCGGCGTTGCCGACGACCGCCGGGGAGGCGGAGGCGTAGGCACCGCCGTCCAGGACGATGCGGCACTTCACGTGGGTGAGCCGGCCGTCGCGGGTGGCGCCGTGCTCGTAGTGGAGCCGGGCCGGGTGGCGGTGGACGTGGCCGAAGAAGGACTCGAACCGGTTGTAGACGATCTTGACGGGTTTGCCGGTGCGCAGGGCGAGCAGGCAGGCGTGGATCTGCATCGACAGGTCCTCGCGCCCGCCGAAGGCCCCGCCGACGCCGGACAGCGTCATCCGCACCTTGTCCTCGGGCAGGCCGAGCACGGGGGCGATCTGGCGCAGGTCGGAGTGGAGCCACTGGGTGGCGATGTAGAGGTCGACGCCGCCGTCCTCGCCGGGCACCGCGAGACCCGACTCGGGGCCGAGGAAGGCCTGGTCCTGCATGCCGAAGTGGTAGTCGCCCTCGACGATCACGTCGGCGCGCCCGGCGGCCGCGGCGGCGTCGCCGCGCACGATCGGCTGGCGGTGCACGATGTTGGGGTGCGGGACGTGGGGGTTGTGGTGGTCGGTGCGGTTCTCGTGGACGAGGACCGCGTCGGGGGCGGTCGCGGAGGCCTCGTCGGTGACGAGGGGCAGTTCGCGGTACTCCACCTTGATCCTGGCGGCGGCGCGGCGCGCGGTCTCCGGGTGGTCGGCGGCGACGATCGCGACCGGTTCGCCGTGGTGGCGGACCTTGCCGTGGGCGAGGACCGGGGTGTCCCGGATCTCCAGCCCGTAGTGGCGCACGTCGGTGGGCAGGTCGTCGTAGGTCATGACGGCGTACACGCCGGGGGTGGCGAGCGCCTCGCCGGTGTCGATGGAGACGATCTCGGCGTGCGCGACGGTGGAGCGCAGGATCTGGCCCCAGAGCATGTCCTCGTGCCACATGTCGGACGCGTACGCGAACTCGCCGGTGACCTTGAGGACGCCGTCCGGGCGGAGCGTGGACTCGCCGATGCCGCCCCTGGTCGTGGAGCCCTGGGTGAGGCCGGTGGGTGCGCCGTTGGCGGTCATGCTCCGGCCCCCTCGCAGCGGCGGGCCGCGGCCAGGCGGACCGCGTCCATGATCTTCTCGTAGCCGGTGCAGCGGCACAGGTTGCCGGACAGGGCCTCGCGGATGTCCTCGTCGGTCGGGTCCGGGTGGCGCTCCAGCATCTCGTCGGCGGCGACCAGCAGCCCGGGCGTGCAGAAACCGCACTGGACGGCGCCGGCGTCGAGGAACGCCTGCTGGATCGGCGCCAGTTCGATGTTCTCGCCGGTCTGCGAGTCGGTGCCCCGGGCCTGCCACCGCCGGGCCTCGTCGAGCGAGGCGCTCTCGCCGGCGCGGGCACCCGTCGTGGTGCCGCCCTCGGCGCGCTGCCCGGCGTACTCGGCCAGGCCCTCGACGGTGACGACCTCGCGGCCCTCGGCCTGTCCGGCCGCGACCAGGCAGGAGCAGACCGGCACGCCGTCCAGGCGGACCGTGCAGGAGCCGCACTCGCCCTGTTCGCAGGCGTTCTTGGAGCCGGGCAGGCCCATCCGCTCGCGCAGCACGTACAGCAGGGACTCGCCCTCCCACACGTCGTCGGCCTCCTGCGGACGTCCGTTGACGGTGAAGTTGACGCGCATCACGCGGCTCCTTCCGTGGTGCGGCGGGCGCCGCGGTACGACTCCCAGGTCCAGGTGAGGGTCCGGCGGGCCATGACGCCGACCGCGTGGCGGCGGTAGTCCGCGGTGCCGCGGACGTCGTCGATGGGGTTGCAGGCGGCGGCGCACAGGTCCGCGAACCGTTTGACGGCCGACGGGGTGATGATCTTCCCGTTCTCCCAGAAGCCGCCCTCCTCCAGCGCCGCGTTCAGGAACTCCTCGGCGACCGTGGCCCGGACCGGGGTGGGCGCCGCCGAGCCGATGCCGGTGCGGACGGTACGGGTGGCGGGGTGCAGGGCGAGGCCGAAGGCGCACACGGCGATGACCATGGCGTTGCGGGTGCCGACCTTGGAGAACTGCTGCGGTCCGTCGGCCTTCCGGATGTGCACGGCGCGGATCAGCTCGTCGGGCTCCAGCGCGTTGCGCTTCACGCCGGTGTAGAACGCGTCGATCGGGATGCGGCGCACGCCGCGCACCGACTCGGCCTCGACCTCGGCACCGGCGGCGAGCAGCGCCGGGTGGGCGTCGCCGGCCGGGGACGCGGTGCCGAGGTTCCCGCCCACGCCGCCGCGGTTGCGGATCTGCGGGGAGGCGACGGTGTGCGAGGCGAGGGCGAGACCCGGCAGCTCGGTGCGCAGGTTCTCCATGATCCGGGTGTACGGCACGGAGGCACCGAGCCGTACGGAGGTCTCGCCGACCTCCCACTCGGCCAGGTCGCCGATGCGGCCCAGGTCCATGAGGTACTCGGGCCTGCGGTGGTCGAAGTTGATCTCGACCATCACGTCGGTACCGCCCGCGATCGGCACAGCGGTGGGGTGCTCGGCCTTCGCGGCGAGCGCCTCCTCCCAGCCGGCGGGGCGAAGGAAGTCCATGACCGGCTCTCTTCCTCGTCTGATCGGGGGTATGGGGACGATCGGGGGCGTACGGATCGAGCCATCTGCGGGTACGGGAGGCCCGGCTCGTTCATGTGCTGTTCACGTGGAATGGCCTCAGTACACCGTCGGGTACTCCACCAGGGTCAGTCGCAGAAACCATGAAGGAGTTGGCTGGCCAGGGCGGGCATCTTGTAGATTCGTATGAACGGAGGTGCTCATTTGCCTCCCTGTTCTCCTCTGGAATCGGGCGACACAGCCGCGTGACCTGGAACACTTCGAGACAAAGAACGGCGGCGACGAGAATGCGGCTGCGCGCACTGCTGGACACCGACGCGCTGGGCCTCAAGCTGCTCGGCGGCGAGGACGAGCTGGACCGCACGGTCCGGGGCGTGATGACCACCGACCTGCGCGACCCCAGCCGCTACCTCTCGGGCGGCGAACTGGTGCTCACCGGTCTGGCCTGGCGCCGCGGCGCCGCCGACTCCGAGCCGTTCGTCCGCCTCCTGGTGCAGGCCCAGGTGGCGGCGCTGGCCGCCGGTGAGGCGGAGCTGGGGGACGTGCCGGAGGACCTGGTGGTGGCGTGCGCGCGGCACCGGCTGCCGCTGTTCGCGGTGCACGAGTCGGTGGCCTTCGCGACGATCACCGAGCACGTCGTGCGCCAGGTGTCCGGCGAGCGGGCCGGGGACCTCGCGGCCGTGGTGGACCGGCACCGCCGGATGATGACCTCGGGACCGGCGGGCGGCGGCCCCGACGTGGTCCTGGACCTGCTCGGCTCCGACCTCGACCTGCGGGCGTGGGTACTCTCCCCCACCGGGCGGCAGGTCGCCGGGCCGAAGGACGCGGAGCCCGCGCTCTTGGCGCAGGTGTGCGCCGAGCTGGCGGCCGAGCACCTCGCGGCCACCCGCACGGGCCGGCGCGCGCCGCACCGGGTGACCGTGGGCGCGACGACGTACAGCCTCTTCCCGGTACGCGGCCGGGGACAGCCCCCGGTCACGCCGCCCGGCGCGCGTTCCCCGCAGGGCGCCGGTGCGGGGCGCGACGTGCGCGAGACGGTGCTGTCCGACTGGCTGCTGGTGGTGGAGGCGGACGCCGGGGACTGGGCCGAGGAGCGCCTCGACCTGCTGTACGGCGTCACCCAGCTGATCGCGGTCGAGCGGGACCGGCGGGACGCGGCGCGCACGGTGCGGCGGCGGCTGGCCCAGGAGGTCCTGGAACTGGTGCAGACGGGCGCCGCGCCGGCCGAGATCGCGGCCCGGCTCCGGGTGGCGGCGCCGGTGCTGCTGCCGGGCCTCGGCGCCGCGCCGCACTGGCAGGTCGTGGTGGCCCGGGTGGAGTGGGAGGACGGCGACGAGCAGACCGGGCGGGTCGCGCAGACCCTGCTGGAGGAGATCCTCGTCGACCCGCACGCCACCGGGCCCGAGCAGTCGGACCGTATCGCCGTGGCGCACACCGGTGAGGAGGCCGTCGCTCTGGTACCGCTGCCCGCGGTCTCCAGCGAGCACGACGGCTCCGAGGCGGGGGTCCTCGCGGAAGCGCTGCTCGCGTCCGTACGGGAGCCGCTGGCGGCGGGGCTGGACGGCGACGGGCGGGTCACGCTCGGCGTCAGCGCGGCCGTGCACTCGGCGGAGGGACTGCGCGGGGCGCTGGAGGAGGCCCGGCACGCGCGCCGGGTGGCCGCGGCCCGCCCCGGCCGGGTCTGCGCGGCCGGCCACCAGGAGCTGGCCTCGCACGTGCTGCTGCTCCCCTTCGTCCCCGACGACGTGCGGCGGGCCTTCACCGCCCGGCTGCTGGACCCGCTGCGGGACTACGACCGCCGCCACCGCGCCGAGCTGATTCCGACGCTGGAGGCGTTCCTCGACAGCGACGGATCCTGGACGCGCTGCGCGAACCGGCTGCACCTGCACGTCAACACGCTGCGCTACCGCGTCGGGCGGATCGAGCAGTTGACGGGGCGTGACCTGTCGCGCCTGGAGGACAAGCTGGACTTCTTCCTGGCCCTGCGGATGAGCTGAGGCCCGCGGGGTCCGCGGAGGGCGCCGGAGGGCCCGGCGCGTTCCCAAACCTCGGCGGGCCGAAGTCCACGACTTTGTGAAAACTTTCACCCATCCCCTTGGCCGGGCCGCCGGATCCGTGCTGAGATGCGGCCACCACTCGAGAGCTCGATGGCGTGCTAAGGGGAGGGCGACGTGGCGCATTCCGCCATGGCTGGTTCTGGCTGGGGAACGACCGAAGGTGACGATCCGCTCCAGACCGCGGTATGGCGGTTGCGCTCGCGCGGCTGCTGGGCCGACGCGGCCGCCCTGCTGGAGCCGGCCGCCGCGGACACCGCCTTGCAGCGGACCGCGCTGCTGGTGGAGCGGTGCCTGTACACCGAGCAGGGCTGGGCCGAGGCCGAGGACGCGCTGCGCACCGCGGAGGCCCTGGCGCACACCGACGACGAGCGCGGGGCCGCCGCCTGCGAACGGGGGCAGCTCGCCTACGCCGCCACGGTGCACGGGGTGCGCGACCGGGCCGACGAGGCGCGGGCCGCGCTCGGGCGGGCGGCGGCGCTGATCGCGCCGGGGGCCGGGGGGCGGGCGCTGCTGGACTTCCGGCGCGGGCTGCTCGCGGAGAACCTGACCCGCTCGCCGCAGGCCGCCCGCGCGGCGTACCGGCGGGCCCACGCCGGTGCCACCGCGCACGCCGACCCGCTGCTCCAGTCCTTCACCTGGCGGCATCTGGCCGGACTCGCCCTGCGGGAGGGCGAACTGGCCGAGGCGCGGCACGGTTTCGCGGAGTCGCTGCGCATCCGCGAGGAGCTGGGGTACCTCGTCGGCACGGCCCCGGCGCTGGCCTCGCTCGCGGACGCCGAGTCGGAGCCGGAGGCGTCCCGGCTGCGGGAGGAGGCGCGGCGGCTGTTCCGGCTGCTGGGCGGCGTACCGACGTGGCTGGCGCGGCAGTTGGCTCCGCCGACGGCGGGCGCGGCGACGGCGTGAGCGGCCCGCGCCCGGTCGGACGTCACGGGTGTCTGCTCCAGCGCGGGGCCGTGTTGGCCCAGGCCGCGTCCCACTGGGCGAGGTTGCGCCGGTGCAGCACGAGGCCGGTGGCGGCGTGCGCCGCGAGGCCGGTGATGACGACGCCCAGGAAGGCGAGGATCGCCCAGCCCATGGTGCGGCTGCGGATCTGCTCCGCGGTCAGCGGCGGCTCGGTGATCCGGCCGTCGTCGTCGACCCAGACCAGGACCGTACTGTCCGCCGGCAGCCCCGGTTCGACCTCGGTCGTGCCGGTGCGGGACGCTCCGTCCGGGCCGGTGAAGCGGACCGGGACCGGGTAGCGGGTCTTCTTCGCCTCGTCCGACCCCGGCTCGGGATGGCGCGGGGCGTCGTGGGTCAGGACCGCGGGGCGATGGTCCCGGGTCCGCGCCTCGTGGTCGGCGGTGCTCCGGTAGTGCCGGTACGCGCTGTCGCCGACCCCGAACATCGCGGCCGGAGCCGCCACCAGCACGGCGAGCACGAGCCCGAGCGAGACCCACGCCCGCAGCCGGTCGCTCGGCCGCCGCAGCGGGTTGCGCCGCCACCGCCACAACAGGAGATACGGGTACCGTCCGCGACCGGGGTCGGGATCGGGAACGGCGGGTGGTGGCTGGGCCTGAGGGATCTCTCCGGCCACGGGGTGCCTCCTTCCTGGGACGGGGCGCTTGCCGAGTCGGGTCGGGTCGGGTCGGGTCGCACGGTCACCCGCGAGACACACGGGGTACGGCCGACGCCGGGGCGGACGCCGACCGCACGAAACGGGGACGGGGGACGGAGGACGGGGGACGGGTTGGGAACGGGGCGAGTACGAGTACGAGGACGGAGCGGGGGCGGGACCGGGGGACGGGGGACGGGGGCGGCTTGCGGGAGAAGGGGTGCGGTGCTTCCGGTCCGGCGGGCCGGGCGAGCGGAGGCCCGGCCCGCCGGACGGCTGGTGCCGACCCCGCCCGACGGGTGACGGACGCCGGAACCTCCGGACCGGGCCCGACGGCCGGCATCCCACGCCGGTGCCGGTGCCGGTGCCGTGCCGTGGCCACGGAACCGGTTCCGGTCCCCGTGCCGCGGCCGGTACGGGCGGCGCCTGTCTCCCGGGGTGGGTGGCCGGGCCCCGGCCCGCCGGACGGCTGGTGCCGACCCCGCCCGACGGGTGACGGACGCCGGAGCCTCCGGACCGGGCCCGACGGCCGGCATCCCACGCCGGTGCCGGTGCCGCGCCGTGGCCACGGAACCGGTTCCGGCACCCGGTCCCCGTGCCGCGGCCAGTACGGGCGGCGCCTGTCTCCCGAGGTGGGTGGCCGGGCCCCGGCCCGCCGGACGGCTGGTGCCGACCCCGCCCGACGGGTGACGGACGCCGGAACCTCCGGACCGGGCCCGACGGCCGGCGTCCCACGCCGGTGCCGGTGCCGTGACCCCGGACCAGGACCTGCCCGGCACGAAGCGGTGCGAGCGCCCCCTCCGGCAGAGCAGCCCCGCCCCACGGACGGACGACCGACACCCTCGGCACCCGACCCGACCCCCGGCGCACCGGAAGACGGACGCGCGACCCGGACCGACCCGGTACCGCAGCGGAGCGAGCGACCCCGCCGGCGGACCGGCCCCGTCCCACGGACGGACGACCGACACCTCGACACCAGCCCGCCCACCGGCGGACC
Organism: Streptomyces sp. NPDC001599; assembly: GCF_042893535.1. Lineage (NCBI taxonomy): Bacteria > Bacillati > Actinomycetota > Actinomycetes > Kitasatosporales > Streptomycetaceae > Streptomyces > Streptomyces sp. NPDC001599. The sequence goes on along the minus strand of NZ_JBIAVA010000006.1, from coordinate 366,907 downwards.
GGAAGACGGACCGGCGACCCGGGCGCCGGCCCGGCGCCGGATCAGTGCGGGTGGCCGTCCGGTGGGTCCGTGCCCGTGGTCGACGGGTGGCTGTGCGCGGCCTCCAGGAGCTTCGCGGCGCCGCGGACGGCCGCCGTGTGCGGTGCGGGCACCGCGCGCAGCGGCACGTGCAGCCGGTCGGCCAGCCGGCAGGTGATCTCGGGGCGCAGCGCGCCCCCGCCGGCCAGCAGCGGTCCCCGGCCGAGCGCCTCGACCGCGAGGGACGTGCCGTCCTGGCGCAGCATCGAGGTCGTCATGTCGGCCAGCGCCTCGCCGATCCGCGCGGAGGGGGTCGCGTCGTCGATGTCCCCCGTGCCGAGCGCCGTGCGGCGGGCGTCGAAGACGGCGCCGTCCACCAGGAGCACCACCTCCGTGAGATGGGCGCCGATGTCCATCACGAGCAGCGGCCGGGTCAGGTCGGCGCCCGCCGCGAGGGCCACGGCCCGCGCGCTGGGCACGGTCAGCACACTGCGCGGGCGCAGCACCTCCACGGCCGTACGGGCCTCGGTCCGGTAGGCCAGCCCGTCGAGGACCGGCGCGGTCACCACGACCACCGGACGGGCGAAGCGGGGCAGCCGGTGGCCCAGCAGCCGGTCGAGCATCCGGGCCGTGCCCTGGGTGTCGACGATGGAGCCGCGCTGGATGGGGTACACCGCGCCCGCGCCGGGGAAGGTCACCGTCGGCACGTCGAGGATCATCCCGCGCCCAGCGACCCAGGCGCGGGTACGGGCGCTGCCCATGTCGAGGGCGACGCCGCTGCACTGCCGGCACAGCGGCCAGGGCCGGTGCCGGGACAGGGCGGCCCGGGGCCGCCGGAGCACGGTCATCGTCCGGCCTCCCGCACCTGCTGGCAGCGGGCGCAGTAGCGGGCCTGCGGCACGATCATCAGGCGTTCGCGGTCGATGGCGCGCCGGCACAGATGACAACAGCCGTAACGGCCCTCGGCGATGCGGTCGAGCGCCGCTTCCACGTCGGCGAGGACCATGCGTGCGGAGGCCGCCAGCTTGACCCGGACCTCGGTCCGAGCGGCGGACCGCCGCAGGATCGGCTCGTCGGTGCGGGACGGGTACGCCGCGATCTGCCGCAGTTGCTCCTCGCGGAACAGCCGTTGCTCCCGGAGGTTGTCCCGGAGCGCGGCGAGGTCCTCGGGCGACAGGGGCGACAGACGCGTGTCGCGGTCGCCGATGATCTGGTTGTTCACCACTTCACCCCTTGGGCAGGGCGGGAGGGACGGTACTGGACGGGACGGCGGGACAGGGCCGTCAGGTGGCGGCGCGGCGCTGGCAGGCGACGCAGTACCGCGTGTAGGGAAGGATCTCCAGGCGCTCCCCCGGTACGGGCTTGCCGCAGCCCAGGCAGGCGCCGTAGGTGCCGTCCTCGACCCGGGCGAAGGCCTCGTCGATCTCCTTGAGCACCCGCTCGATCGCGGCCTTCTGCGCGGACATCAGCTGGTCGTCCGCCTGGCCGCTCTCGGCGAGGGCCTGAAGCTGGGTGACGCGGGTGTTGCGGGCGTGTTCGAGGCGCTGGCGCGCCTCGTGAGCGGTCAGCCGCTCAGGGCGGGGTTCGATGCGGGAGGCGTCGAGCGACACGGTGAGGGGTCCTTTTCTCGGAAGGTTCTGCGGGTATGCCGAGTGCCGGGCCGATCGGACCCGGTCATCCTCAACCCTGGCCGGGCCGCCCGCCGAAACCCATCGGGCGCAGGACCCATTTGCCCGGGGGTGCGGGATCCACTCGGCGGTACGCCGGGGCGGCCATATGGGTATGCCGCGGGCCGGAAATGGGGGTCGGGCCCCATCGACCGGACGGGTCCGCGAGGGGCACGCTGGTCGCTTGCTCGGTCGCTACCTGGGCCGCAGCTCCCACCGAGGGTGCGCGATGACCGACAGTAGAGGCGTACCAAGTCGACACGTCGCCGAAGGAGGCGTACCCCCGGTGTCCCTGTTCTGGCGGATCTTCGGGCTCAACGCGGTGGTGCTGGGCTTCGCCACGGCGCTGCTGCTGTGGGCTCCGGTGACCGTCTCCGTGCCGATCCTGCTGACCGAGGCCGTCGTCCTCGTGGTCGGCATGGGCGTCATGCTGGTGGCCAACGGCGCCCTGCTGCGCTGGGGCCTGGCGCCGCTGGAGCGGCTCACCAAGCTGATGACCACCGTCGACCTGCTGCGCCCCGGTCAACGGCTGCCGATCTCCGGGGGCGGCGAGGTCCCGGAGCTGATCCGCACCTTCAACGCCATGCTGGACCGCCTGGAGAACGAGCGGGCCACCAGCAGTGCCCGCGTCCTGCTCGCCCAGGAGGCGGAGCGGCGCCGCATCGCCCAGGAGCTGCACGACGAGGTCGGGCAGAGCATGACCGCGATCCTGCTGGTCCTGGGGCGTGCCGCGGACGACGCCGAGGAGCCGCTGCGCGACGAGCTGCACCAGGCGCAGGAGATCACCCGGGAGAGCCTGGACGAGGTCCGCCGCCTGGTGCGCCGGCTGCGGCCCGGCGTCCTGGACGACCTCGGCCTGATCAGCGCGCTGTCCTCGCTCACGCACGACTTCGCCACCCACACCGGGCTGCGGGTGGTGCGCCGTTTCGACGCCGATCTGCCGGTCCTGGACCACGAGACGGAGCTGGTCCTCTACCGGGTGGCGCAGGAGAGCCTGACCAACGCCGCCCGCCACGCGGACGCCGAGCGCCTGGAGGTGGGCCTGGCCGGCGCCGACGGCGCGGTGACGCTCACCGTCGCCGACGACGGGCGCGGCATCGAGGCGGCGCACGAGGGCGCCGGCATCCGCGGCATGCGGGAACGGGCCCTGCTCATCGGGGCCGCCCTCGACATCACGTCGGCACCCGGCGCCGGCACCCGCATCCGGCTCACCGCACCCCTTCCCAGGAAGTAGCCCCGACCATGTCCGACCCGTCCCTGCCCGAGCCGTCCGCGCCGAACGCCTACCGCCGCCCCGCCGACGCGTCCACGACGCCCCAGTCCACGACGAGGTCCACGCCGTCCGCGACGTCCACTTCGTCCGCGTCGCCCACGACGTCCGCGTACGGCACGCCCCCGGCGTCCGCCCCGCCGAAGATCCGCATCCTGCTCGCCGACGACCACGCGCTGGTGCGTCGCGGTGTGCGCCTCATCCTCGACCGGGAGCCGGACCTGGAGGTGGTGGCCGAGGCCGGGGACGGCGCGGAGGCCATCGACATGGCGCGGGCCCACGAGGCCGACCTCGCGGTCCTGGACATCGCGATGCCGCGCCTCACCGGTCTCCAGGCGGCCCGCGAACTGGCCGCGCTGAAGCCGGGGCTGCGCATCCTGATGCTGACGATGCACGACAACGAGCAGTACCTGTTCCAGGCGCTGAAGTCGGGGGCCTGCGGATACGTGCTCAAGTCGGTCGCCGACCGGGACCTGGTCGCCGCCTGCCGCGCCGCGATGCGCGACGAGCCCTTCCTGTACCCGGGCGCGGTGACCGCGCTCATCCGCAACTACCTCGACCGGGTGCGGCACGGCGAGGAGACCTCCGACCACATCCTCACGCCGCGCGAGGAGGAGGTCCTCAAGCTCGTCGCCGAGGGCCACTCCTCGAAGGAGATCGCCGAGATCCTCTTCATCAGCATCAAGACCGTCCAGCGGCACCGGGCGAACCTGCTGCAGAAGCTCGGCCTGCGCGACCGCCTGGAGCTGACCCGGTACGCCATCCGCGCCGGGCTCATCGAACCCTGACGGTCCCCCGAACCGCCCGTGGCTCTGGCCGCCCACTCCCCGGCCGGAGCCCCGGGCTCCTCCCCTCGGCCGACCCCGGCAAGATCCAAGCGACATCCCCTGACTCACCCACCACGGAAGGGAACGGTGCATGCGCCACCGGCTCGCGACGGTGCTCACGGTGCTGCTGGCCGTTCTGCTGCCGCTGGTCCCGGCCTGGCCCGCGGCCGGCGCCCGGGTGGGCCCCAGCGGTCCCCTCGTGGCCGCCGCGGCCACGGCCGTGCCCCATCCGGCCCTCGACCTCCACGCGGACGACGGCTGTACGCCGATCTGCGCCGCCCAGCCCCGGGCCCGGCACGACCACCTGGCCGAGCGCCCGACGGCACCCGACCACCACGCGGCCACCGCGGCGCGCGACGCGGGTTCCGCCCCCGGTGCCCATGCGCGGACCTCGGCCACGCCCGGTCCGGTACCGGTCTCCCCCGGCCGCACCGGCCACGACAGCGGCCGGGCGCCGCCCGTCTCCTCCGGCAGCTGAGACGCACACCCCGACCACCCGTCACCTTCTTCCGCCGCGGCCGCGCTCGGCCGCCGCCGCGGCGTGCCCGCCGGAGGCCCGTCTTGAAACGCTCCCGTCCCCCTTCCCGCTCCCGCTCCCGTACGCGGTCCCGTTCCCGTTCCCTGAACGTCCGCGCGCTCCTCGCGCTCGCCGTGCTGGCCGGGGCCGTGGCCATCGCCCTGACCATGCCGGTCCGCCTCGGACTCGACCTGCGCGGCGGCACCCAGATCGTCCTGGAGACCAAGTCCACCGAGACCACCAAGGCCGACCGGGAGGCCACCGACCGCACCGTGGAGGTGCTGCGCGGCCGCATCGACGCCCTCGGTGTCGCCGAACCGACCATCGTCCGCTCCGGCGAGAACCGCGTCGTCGTCGAGCTGCCCGGCGTGCAGGACCCCAAGAAGGCCGCCGACGTACTCGGCCGCACCGCGCAGCTCACCGTCCACTCGGTGCTCGGTCCGGCGGAGAGCCCCGGCGACGGGGCCGACGGGACGGCGGCCGAGGACGGTGCGGACGGCGAGCGGGTACTGCCGGACGAGTCCGGGCAGTCGCTGCGGCTGAAGGACGCCACGCTGACCGGGCAGGACGTCAAGGGCGCCGACGCCCGCTTCGACCAGCAGAACGGCGCGGGCTGGCACGTCACCGTCGACTTCAAGGACGCCGGCAGCGACCGGTGGGCCCAGGTGACCGGCGAGGCGGCCTGCCATCCGGCCGGTGATCCCCAGCGCCGGGTCGCCATCGTGCTCGACGACAAGATCATCTCTTCGCCGCAGGTCGACCCCTCCGTGGCCTGCGGGGCGGGCATCACCGGGGGCTCCACACAGATCACCGGCTCCTTCGACGACGCGGAGGCCCGCGAACTGGCCCTGCTCGTCAAGGGCGGCGCCCTGCCCGTGCCGGTCGAGACGATCGAGCAGCGCACCATCGGCGCCACCCTCGGCGACGAGGCCATCTCGGCCGGCGCCTGGGCCGCCGTCATCGGCACCGCGCTGACCGCGCTGTTCATCATCGTCGTCTACCGGCTGATGGGCGCCCTCGCGACGGTGGCCCTGCTCTGCTACGGCCTGATCTCCTACGCCGCCCTGGCCGCGGTCGGCGCGACCCTCACCCTGCCGGGCCTCGCGGGCTTCGTACTGGCGATCGGCATGGCGGTGGACGCCAACGTCCTCGTCTTCGAGCGGGCCCGCGAGGAACAGGCGGCCCGGACCCGTCCCAGTACGCGCTCCGCGCTGACCGCCGGATTCCGCAGCGCCTTCAGCGCGATCGCCGACTCGAACATCACCACGCTGATCGCCGCCGCCCTGCTGTTCTTCCTGGCCTCCGGCCCCGTGAAGGGCTTCGGCGTCACCCTGGGCATCGGTGTGCTGGCCTCGATGGTCAGCGCCCTGGTGATCACCCGGGTGCTGGCCGAGTTCGCCGCGAGCCGCCCGGCCGTCTACCGCCGCCCCCGCATCACCGGCATCTCCACGACCGGCCCGGTCCGCGACGCCCTGCTGCGCCGCAACCCCTTCCTGATGCGCCGGCCGCGCCGCTGGCTGGCGGCCTCGCTGGTCGTCCTCGTGGTGGCGGGCTCCGGCATCCTGGTGCGGGGCCTGAACTTCGGCATCGAGTTCACCGGCGGGCGGCTCATCGAGTACTCCACCGCCACCCAGGTCGATCCCGACCGGGCCCGGGACGCGCTCGCCGACGCGGGCTTCCCGCGCGCCGTCGTCCAGTCCTCCGGCGACGGCGACCTCACGGTGCGCACGGAGGAGCTGACCGACGCCGAGGCGGCGACCGTCACGAAGGCCGTCGCCGCCCTGGGCGGCGAGACGGAGAAGGTCCGCGACGAGCTGATCGGCCCGAGCCTCGGCGAGGAACTGCGCCGGGACGCCCTGATCGCCCTCGGCCTGGCGCTGGCCGCGCAGCTGGCGTACCTGGCGGTCCGGTTCCGCCTGCTGTTCGGCACGGCGGCGGTCGGCGCCCTCGCCCACGACGTGGTCATTCTGGTCGGTGTGTTCGCCTGGCTGGGCAAGCCGATCGACGGGGTGTTCCTGGCCGCGCTGCTGACCGTGATCGGCTACTCGGTCAACGACTCGGTGGTGCTCTTCGACCGCATCCGGGAACTGCTGGGCAAGGAACGCAAGACACCGTTCGACCGGCTCACCAACGACGCGATCCTGCAGACCCTGCCGCGCACGGTCAACACCGGCATGGGCGCGGTGCTCATCCTGGCCTCGCTGGCGGTCCTGGCCGACGACTCGCTCACCGACTTCGCGCTCGCGCTGCTCATCGGCGTGGGGGTCGGCACGTACTCGTCGGTCTTCACCGCCTCTCCGCTGGCCATCGAGCTGCACAACCGCGACGCCGCCGGTTCCCGCCCCGGGCGCCGCAAGGGCGGCAGGGCCCGCGCCACGGGGAAGTCCGAGAAGCCGGGGAAGCAGGTACCCACGAGCCGCACGGAACGGCAGGAGGTCCGGTAGCGGCGGGCAGACAGGCCCTGGCCCTCGGCGCTCGCCGCCGCTGCGGGCAGTCGTGCCTCCCCCAGTGCCTGAACGGCCTGGGAGGTACCCCCAGGGCGGCACGGGTGGGCGGTGGGGGTACCTCCCGCTCGAGCGGAGCCGAGAGTGGGGGAGGCACCCGGCAGGCGCCGGCGAGCGCACCCGCCTCGGGCCTCCGGCTCACGACGTGGCCGTGAAGTGATCCCCTACCAGGGCCCGCACCGTCTCCGGGTCGCCGGCGATCAGCGCGTCCAGCATCGCGGTGTGCTGGTGTGCGTCGGCGACCAGGTCGGCCCGGCCGCGCACGGAGGGCGAGCCGGCCGGCGGCCCCTGGGCGCGGCGGTGCACGTCACCGGCGATCCGGACGAGCTGTTCGTTGCCGGCCAGCGCGAGCACGGCGCGGTGGAAGGCGCGGTCGGCCTCGGCGTAGGTGGCCGGGCAGCCGGAGGAGGCGGCCCGGACGGTGGCCTCGGCGAGGGGCCGCAGCTCCGCCCAGTGCTCGGCGGGCACCGTGCGGGCCAGCCGGAGCCACACCGGGACCTCGATCAGGGCCCGGACCTCGGCCAGCTCGGCCAGCTCGCGGTCACCGCGTTCGAGGACGCGGAAGCCCCGGTTGGGGACGACCTCGACGGCGCCCTCCAGGGCGAGCTGCTGCATGGCCTCCCGCACGGGTGTGGCCGAGACGCCGAACCGCTCGCCGAGCACCGGCGCCGAGTAGACCTCGCCGGGCCGCAGTTCACCGGTGACCAGCGCGGAGCGCAGGGCGTCGAGGATCTGGCCGCGCACGGAGGAACGCTGGACGAGGGCGCGCGGGCGGGGCGTCGGCGCTTCGCCGTGGGTGTGCTCGCCGCGCGCCGGGCCGTCCGGCTCCTCACCGCGGGGGGCCCGGTCCCGTGCCCTGTCCGCCGCTCCCGGCTGCACCGGGATCCGCACCGCTCCGGCCGCCGCACCCGTACCCGTACCTGCGGCGCCCTGCGCGCTGTGCTTCACGGGTCCTCCTGCGGGACGTGTCGGTACTTGGGGTCATTACGGCGGGTTGTCACCTGTCCGTCAAGCACCATAAGCGCAGGGGCCGTCAGTTCAAATCCCGAACATGTTGGGTAAGGTAAGGCTTACCTTTAAGCAGCCCGTTGTCCCGACGTGGATCGGTGGTCCCGCATGCCTGTCGCCCGCACGGCCCTCACGGACGCCTACGCGCGCCTGTCCGAGGTCCTCCCCGGGCTGGGCGTGACCGAACTGGACGCGGCCGACGAGGTCCCGAGCGGCGACGGCTGGGTCACGGCCGCCTCCCTCGCCGCGGGCGGGGCGGAGCTGGCGGCCTTCCTCGCCTGGGACGAGGCCCAGGTGCTGCGGGACTACGGACAGCGGGCCCGGCCGGACGTGATCGCGAGCTTCGGCCTGCACCGGTACGCGTGGCCGGCCTGCCTGCTGATCACCGTGCCGTGGTTCCTGCACCGCCGGGTGCCCCGCCACCCCGCGGCCCACGTGTCCTACGACCGCACGGCCGCCGGGCTCCCCCTCGGCCGGATGGCGGTGCGCGCCGCATCCTTCGCCTGCCTCCCCGGCGACCCCGCCGCCGCCCTGCCCGGCGCCCGGGTGGTCGCCGACGAGGAGGAACTGCGCGCCGAGGTGCGGGCCGCCGTCGCCGAGCACCTGGAGCCGGTCCTGGCCGGATTCGGCCCCCGGATGCGGCGGCGCGGACGCGCCCTGTGGGGGATGGCGACCGACGAGGTCGTCGAGGGCCTGTGGTACGTCGCCCACCTGCTGGGCGAGCAGGAGCGGGCGAGGCACGAGCTGGAGCTGCTGCTGCCGGGCGCGACCAAGCCGTATGTCGGGGACGCGGCGTTCCGTGAGCTGAAGGGGCCGGACGGCGAACCGCTGCACACCCGGGACCGGGCGAGCTGCTGCATGTTCTACACCCTGCGCCCCGAGGACACCTGCGCCACCTGCCCGCGGACCTGCGACGCCGACCGCGTCGACAAGCTGCTCGCCGCAGCGGGCTGAGTGACCGTCAGCTAAGATCGTCCACGTTGTTCCACAACTTCCCCACGCATGGCGGGAACTTTCCGTGGAACCACCCGTACGGGTAGTCTTAATCGAACTCAACTCCCGCCCCTCACGCGGCAGTTCGAGCAGAACGCCGCCCTGGGCACCCCCTCTGCACTCCCTTGGCGGCCTCTTGCCCCGAAACCCCCTGAGGGCCGCTGGGTTTGGGCCACCATGGCGGGCGTTACGCCCTATCCCACTGCAAGGGACCCCTGATGAGATTGACCGACATATCGCTGAACTGGCTGCTTCCGGGCGCCGTGCTGCTCCTGGGCATGCTGGCGGCGGTGGCGGTGCTCGCGCGCGGCAAGCGTTCCTCGGGGAAGGACGCGGGCGCGGACGACTCGTGGGAGCGCATGGAGGAGCGCCGCCGGCGCAAGGAGGCCCTCTACGGCACCTTCTCCTACGTCCTGCTCTTCTGCTGCGCGGCGGTCGCCGCGGCGCTCTCCTTCCACGGTCTGGTCGGCTTCGGCGAGCAGAACCTCGGCCTGAGCGACGGCTGGCAGTACCTGGTCCCGTTCGGGCTGGACGGTGCGGCGATGTTCTGCTCCGTCCTCGCGGTGCGCGAGGCCAGCCACGGTGACGCGGCCCTCGGCTCGCGGATACTCGTGTGGGCCTTCGCCTTCGCCGCGGCCTGGTTCAACTGGGTGCACGCTCCCCGCGGCCTGGGGCACGCGGGTGCCCCGCACTTCTTCGCGGGCATGTCCCTGTCGGCGGCGGTGCTGTTCGACCGGGCCCTGAAGCAGACCCGCCGGGCCGCCCTGCGCGAGCAGGGTCTGGTGCCGCGTCCGCTGCCGCAGATCCGCATGGTCCGCTGGCTGCGCGCGCCCCGCGAGACGTACCGCGCCTGGTCGCTGATGCTGCTGGAGGGCGTGCGCAGCCTGGACGAGGCGGTCGAGGAGGTCCGCGACGACCGGCGCCAGAAGGAGGAGAAGAAGCTCCGGCGGCGCGAGCAGGAGCGCCTGGAGCGGGCGCAGCTCAAGGCGATCAGCCGGGGCCACGGCCACCGCGGCTTCCCCGGGCGCGGCGGCCGTCAGGTCGAGGTCGAGGTGCAGCAGGTCGAGCGGGGCTCGGAACGCGCCGCCGCGGAGCCTGCCATATCGACCCCGGAGCAACTGCCCGCGGCGGGCCGGCGGCCCTCCCTTCAGCCCGTGCGGAGCGGGTCTGAGCAGATGTCCGTCGAGACCGTCGACCTCACCGCGGAGGACGACACCCAGGCCCTGCCCCGCCTGGACTCCCTGGAGCGCAAGCTCAAGGACCTGGAGCAGCAGTTCGGCTGAGCCGAACGCGCACCGTGTCCGACACCGACGGCCTGAGGCACCGGTCTTCCCGGCGTCTCAGGCCGCTTCCGCGTCCGCTGCCGCGCCCAGTTCGAACCAGACCGACTTGCCCACCTCGCAGGGCCGGACTCCCCAGTCGTCGGCGAGCGACTCGACCAGGACCAGCCCTCTGCCGTTGGTGCTCTCCTCCCGCTGCGGTGCGCGTGGCCGGGGCTGCCGTCCCCGGCCCACGAAGTCCCGTACCTCGACCCGCAGGGCGCGCGGCCCGACCGTCGCGGTCAGGACGGCGCCCTCGTCGGTGTGCACGAGCGCGTTGGTGACCAGCTCGCTGGCGAGCAGCTCCGCGACCTCCGACTGCCCGGGCCCGCCCCAGTGCCGCAGCAGCTCACGCAGCGCCCGCCGGGCCTCGGGCACCGCCCGCAGGTCCGCCCGGCCGAGCCGCCGCCTGAGCTGTGGCACCGCCTGCTCCTTCATGTCCCCCGTCGGCGCGCTGATGTCGTCTCCCCCCGTCTGTCCCGCTCCGGTCGAACAACTTCACGGGGAAAGCCTTGCCCGTTCGGGCCCCCGGCAGTCATCGGGTTTCGGCCGGGTCGTCGGTCCGGTCACGGGCGGGGGACGTTGCGCAGGTTGGAGCGGGCCATCTGGAGCATGCGTCCGACGCCGCCGTCCAGGACGATCTTCGAGGCGGACAGGGCGAAGCCGGTGACCATGTCGGCACTGATCTTCGGCGGGATGGACAGCGCGTTGGGGTCGGTGACCACGTCGACGAGGGCGGGGCCCTTGTGCTTGAACGCCGCCTTCAGCGCCCCGGCCAGGTCCTTGGGCTTCTCCACCCGGACGCCGAAGGCGCCGCAGGCCTCGGCGACGGCGGCGAAGTCGGGGTTCTTGTTGGTCACGCCGTGCGAGGGCAGACCCGCGACGAGCATCTCCAACTCCACCATGCCGAGCGTGGAGTTGTTGAAGAGGACCACCTTCACCGGGAGGTCGTGCTGGACGAGGGTGAGGAAGTCGCCCATCAGCATGGTGAAGCCGCCGTCGCCGGACATCGACACGACCTGCCGGCGCCGGTCGTTGAACTGGGCGCCGATCGCCATGGGCAGTGCGTTCGCCATCGAACCGTGGGAGAAGGAACCGATGATGCGGCGGCGCCCGTTGGGCGAGATGTAGCGGGCCGCCCAGACGTTGCACATCCCGGTGTCGACGGTGAACACCGCGTCGTCGTCGGCCATTTCGTCGAGCAGGGCGGCCACGTACTCGGGGTGGATCGGGACGTGCTTGTCGACCTTGCGGGTGTACGCCTTGACGACGCCCTCCAGGGCGTCCGCGTGCTTCTTCAGCATCCGGTCGAGGAAGCGGCGGCTCTTCTTCTCCTTCACCCGCGGGATCAGGCAGCGCAGCGTCTCCCGCGCGTCGCCCCACACCGCGAGGTCCAGTTTGGAGCGCCGCCCAAGGTGCTCGGGCCGGACGTCGATCTGGGCGATCTTCACGTCGTTCGGGAGGAAGGCGTTGTACGGGAAGTCGGTGCCGATCAGGAGCAGCAGGTCGCACTCGTGGGTGGCCTCGTAGGCGGCGCCGTAGCCGAGCAGCCCGCTCATGCCGACGTCGTACGGGTTGTCGTACTGGATGAACTCCTTGCCCCGCAGGGCGTGCCCGACCGGTGCCTTGAGCTTCCCGGCGAACTCCATGACCTCGGCGTGCGCGCCCGCGGTGCCGCTGCCGCAGAACAGGGTGACCTTGTCGGCGTCGTCGATCATCCGGACCAGCCGGTCGATCTCCTCGTCGCCGGGCCGGACGGTGGGCCGGGAGGTGACGAGCGCCGTCTCGGCGGCCTTCTCCGGGGCGGGCTCGTCCGCGATGTCGCCGGGCAGCGAGACGACGCTGACGCCGCCCTGGCCGACGGCGTGCTGGATGGCGGTCTGGAGCAGTCTGGGCATCTGCTTCGGGCTGGAGATCAGCTCGCTGTAGTGGCTGCACTCGCGGAACAGCTGGTCGGGGTGGGTCTCCTGGAAGAAGCCCAGGCCGATCTCGCTGGACGGGATCTGCGAGGCGAGGGCGAGGACGGGGGCCATGGAGCGGTGGGCGTCGTAGAGCCCGTTGATGAGGTGGAGGTTGCCGGGACCGCAGGAGCCGGCGCACGCGGCCAGCTTCCCTGTGATCTGGGCCTCCGCGCCGGCGGCGAAGGCGGCGGTCTCCTCGTGCCGGACGTGCACCCATTCGATGCCGGAGTGGCGGCGCACGGCGTCCACGATCGGGTTGAGGCTGTCCCCGACGACTCCGTAGAGGCGCTCCACCCCGGCGCGGGTGAGGATGTCGACGAACTGTTCCGCGACGTTCTGTTTGGCCATGGGTCCAGCTATGCCACAGCGAGCGGTCTCACGCCTCCCAAACGGCGGCGGCCGTACGGTCGTCCGCGTAGCCCTTGACCCGTACGCCGCTGTCCGCGAGGAACTCCACCGGTCCGGGTGCCGGGCGGCCCGCCCATCGCCGAGCGAGGAGTTCGCCCAGTCCGGGCTCGCTCAGCAGTGGCTCGGCGAGGCCTGCGGTGCACATCAGGAGCACATCACCCGGGCGGGCTACGGAGGCCCGGAAACGGAAGGGCTCCCGGGGTGGCCCGGCGGGCGGGCCGTCGTACGGGCCCGGGGGTGTGGTGATGCCGAGGTCCATGGTGAGCCGGTCGCCCACGGGCGTCTCGCTGGGCGCGTCGCCCGGCACGCCGTGGGATGCGGAGCCGAAGCCGAGGACGGGCTCTGCGGTGACGTCACCGGCGTCCGGCTCCATGTCCTGCCAGACGCCGTCGCGCAGCCGGAGCAGCCCGCCCGCGCCGACGCCGAAGAACACCCGCGTGCGGCACCCGGGGTCGGCGGGCAACAGCAGGCAGCGCAGGGTGGCCGCGTACTCGTCCGGGGCCAGGCCCTGCTCGGCGGCCCCCGCACGGAGCCGGCCGAGGCTGCGGTCGGTGAGGCGGTGCAGGCCGGACTTCAGGTCGCCGCGCCGGGCGGCCCGCAGGTCCTCGGCGAGCCGGGCGTGGCTGCGGCCCACGGCCCGTCCGATCCACCGGCACACCTCGGCCGCCGCCCGGTGCGCCCCGGCGGTGGCGCGGGCGCCGGTCGCCATCGCCACCAGGACCAGCGCCTGCTCGCCGGCGCCGAACCGGGCGACGAGCAGCGCGTCGCGCCGCGGCTCGCCCCGGTACCGCGCGGAGTCCCCGCGCACGGAGACGGCCCGCAGCGTGCACGTCCCGTACCGGGCGCCCTCCAGCACGGTGTCCGGGACCAGCCCGTCGAGGCCGTCGGGATCGGCGGGCGGCAGCGCGGTGGGCTCGGCGTCGTAGGTGGGCGGCCCACTGCCGACGTAGTCGCGGTCGGCGTCCGACGAGGGGAGGAACGGCGGCGGAAGCGGCGGCAGGTCGGACACGGTCGGGGTCGGCGGGACCGCCTCGGGCGGCTCCCTGAGGTCGGCCGCCCCGGACCCGGACGTGGTCGGCCCACGCGGATCCGGCCGCCTCGGCCCGGGAGGCCGCCCGGCACCGGACGCCGGGGGCGGCACCGGGCCGGACCGCCCGGCACCGGGCGCGGTGGGCGGCACGGGACCGGACCGCCCGCCCCCCGACCACAGCGACCCCGCCCCCGGCGGGACGGGACCCGACGCATCACCCGGCGGCGGAGTTCCGGCGGGCGTGGGCTCCGGCGGCGCTTCCGGCGCGTCCGGCGCGTCCGTGTCGCCCGGGTCGGGACTCCGGGCCGGAAAGCTCCTCGGACCGGCGTCTGTCGCGGACGCAGGCTCCCAGGGAGCCGTGGGCCGGGACGGCCCGGCAGCCCGCGCAGGGCCACCGTTCCCGAGCCCGCCGTCACCCGTTCCCGGGGAGCCCGCAGACCCGTACGGGCCGCGGCCCCCCGAACCGTTGCCCGGTCTCGGCAAGTCGGCGTGCTGCGGCGGGGCGTCGTCCCCGGTGCGGGGGCCGGGGACGGTGGCGGACGGGGTCCGGGACCACCAGGGCCGTCCCGGTTCGGGCGCGGTGGGGGACGGTGGTGGCCCCGGCTGCCTCGGCTCGCCGGGGCCGGGGGCCGCCGGTCCGCGGGACAGCGTGCCCGACGCCGAGGCGAAGCGGTCGTCCAGGGAATCGGGTGCGGCCGTGGGGCCGGTGTCGTCGGTGGAGTCGTCGTACAGCTGCCCCCACCAGTCGTCCTCAGGTCCGGTGGGACCGGTGGGACCGGTGGGCCTTCCCCCCTGCTGACTCATGCTCCCGATTGTCCACCGACGGGGCCGGATGAAAACGGGGCATCGGGAAATTCGGGGCGGACCGGCGTGCGCCGGGCGGCGTGTCGGGGGACGCGTCGAACAGTTCTCCGAGGTGGGGTGGCCTGGGTCCTGTCGTCAAATTCCCGTCGTCCGCCCGAAGGGCGGGCTCGGCGGCGTCAGGTGCGTGCTCTCGGCGTGCCGGGCGTCGACCGGCGTACTGGTTGTACGTGGTCGGCGCCCGGTGCGGCGAGAGTGCGTGCATGGCGTCGCCGAGCAGACGGGAATTTGACGACTGGACCTAGCGGCCCCACCCCCCACGGGAGGACCGCCCGGCGACGCCACCTTGGCAGAGTGACCGGCGGTACGGCGATGATGTCCCGAGGCGGGTTTGCGCCGTGGCCGTTTCCCGCCACGGACGTCCGCGCAGGTGGAGGTGGGCATGGTTCTGGGGAGGGGCGACACCTGATGCTGGGAGTGCTGGGGCTGGAGGACACGCACGAGGCGGCGTACCGGGCGCTGGTGTCGGTGGGCGCGGCCGACGTACCGGATCTGGCCAGGCGGCTGGCGCTCGGCGAGCGGGACACCGAACGCGCGCTGCGCCGGCTGGAGCAGAACGGGCTCGCCGCCCAGTCCTCGGCCCGCCCGGGACGCTGGGTCGCGGCCCCGCCGGGCGTCGCGCTGGGCGCCCTGCTCACCCAGCAGCGGCACGAGCTGGAGCGTGCGGAGCTGGCGGCGGCCCTGCTGGCGGAGGAGTACCGGGCGGCGGCGGCCGAGCCCGCGGTGCACGACCTGGTGGAGGTGGTGACCGGCGCCGGGGCCGTCGCCCAGCGCTTCCTCCAGCTCCAGCTCGGCGCGAGCGAGGAGGTGTGCGCCCTGGTCACCGACAAGCCGGTGGCCGTGACCGGCATGGAGAACGACGCGGAGGAGCAGGCCACCGGGCGCGGCGTCCGCTACCGGGTGGTGGTCGAGCGGTCGGTCCTCGACCTGCCGACCGGCATCACCGAGCTGACCGCCGCGCTCGGCCGCGAGGAGCAGGTCCGGGTCGTGGACCGGGTGCCGACCAAGCTGATCGTGGCCGACCGCTCCCTCGCCCTGGTCCCGCTCACCGCGCGCTCCTCGGAGCCCGCCGCGCTGGTGGTGCACTCCAGCGGCCTGCTCGAACTGCTCTCGGGCCTGTTCGAGGCCGTGTGGCGGGACGCCCTCCCGCTGCGTCTGGGCGCCTTGGGCGTGACCGAGCAGGCCCCCGACGGCCCCGACGGCACCGATCTGGAGATCCTCTCCCTGCTGCTCGCCGGTCTCACCGACGCGAGCGTGGCCAAGCAGCTCGACCTGGGCCTCAGGACCGTGCAGCGGCGGGTGAAGCGCCTGATGGAGCTGACCGGGGTCACCACCCGGCTCCAACTGGGCTGGCACGCCTACGAAAGGGACTGGGTGGCCAGAAAGGACTGAGGAGACCTCGTCCGCCGGGCCGGACTTCTGCGGACCCGGCCGGATTACTGCACCCTGGACAGATGGGAGCGTGGGACCTCCTGCTGGCCGGCCTGGTCATTCTGCTCGGGCTGTGCGGCGTCCTGCTCCCCGGCGTGCCGGGGTCGTGGCTGGTGTGGGCCGGGGTGCTGTGGTGGGCGCTGAAGGATCCGCAGCCGCTCTCGTGGGCGGTCCTCGTCGGCGCCACCGGCGTGCTCCTGCTGTCCCGGGCGGTGCGCTGGGCGCTGCCGACCCGCAGGAAACGCCGGGACGAGGCCATGCGCCGGCTCACGGCGTACGCGGGCGCGGGCGCCGTTCTCGGCTTCGTCCTGGTCCCCGTGCTCGGCGCGGTCCCCGGCTTCATGGGCGGCATCTACCTCGCGGAGCGGCTGCGGCTGGGGCGGCACGGCGAGGCGATGGCGTCGCTGCGGACGGCGATGCGCCAGGGCGGCGCCGACCTGCTGACCGAGCTGTTCGCCTGCCTGCTGATCACCGGGGCGTGGCTGGGAGCGGTGCTGGCCGGCTGAGCGGGGCGCCCTCCAGCGACAGCAGCCGCGTCTTGCGCTCCAGCCCGCCCGCGTACCCCGTCAGGGAGCCGTCGGCGCCGATCACCCGGTGGCAGGGGCGCAGGATCAGCAGCGGATTCGCGCCGATCGCACCCCCGACGGCGCGTACCGCGGGCCGCGAGGCCCCGATGCGCGCGGCGATCTCGCCGTACGTCGTCGTCGCCCCGTAGGGCACGTCGTCCAGGGCGGCCCACACGCGCTCCCGGAAGGCGGTGCCCTCCGCGCGCAGCGGCAGCGAGAACTCGGTCAGCTCCCCGGCGAAGTAGGCGCCGAGCTGTTCCTCGGCCGTCCGGAAGGGCCCGGCGTCGCGCCGCCACCCGTCCCGGACGCTCCGGCCGCCCTTCTGCCCGGGCACGGACAGGGAGGTGAGCGCGCCGTCGGAGCCGGCGGTGAGGAGCAGCCGCCCGACGGGGCTGTCCACCTCGTACCAGTACGTCTCGGCGGGCGTGGTCGTGTTCGGGGCCGGGATCGAGGCCGGGGTCGGGGTCGTGGTCATCGGTCGTTCTCCCACTCTCCTGCTGCGCGCAGGTGGTTCAGTGCGTACGAGCGCCAGGGGCGCCAGGTGTCGGGGACGGCGGCGCCGGGCGGGGCGGCGTCCGGGTCGCCGAGGGCGCGGGTGCGCACGACGGCGACGGTACGGGCGTCCAGGCCGGGCACGGCGAGCAGGGCGCGCTCGGCGTCGTCCCGGTCGGCGCCCGGGTCCAGGCGTACGGCGCCGTCGGCGAGGGCGGCGGCGAGCGCGCCCGCGGTGCCGTGCGGCGCGGCCTCGGCGAGGACCGCCGGTTCGGGGAAGAGGTGGGTCAGGGTGCCGCAGGGCGCGTCGAGCACCTTGCCGTACCGCTGGACGAGCCGCTCGGCCTCCGCGCGCCCCACCAGGGCCCGCACCGAAAGTTCGTCGGGGTCGGCGCTGCCCGGCGAGCGCAGGCCCGGGCGGGCGGCGACCAGCGGGGCGAGCCGGGGGTCGGCACCGAGCCGCTCGTCGACGGCGTACGGGTCGGCGTCCAGGTCGAACAGCCGCCGCAGCCGCTGTACGGAGGTGGTCAGGTCGCGCAGGTCGGTGAGGTGGAGGCGGGCCTCCAGCCAGCCCCCGCTGCCGGCGCCCGCCCGGTCCGGCCCGCCCGGCCGTTCCTGGACGGCGACGATCCCGGTGCCGTACGGCAGGCGCAGGGTGCGCCGGTAGACGCGGCGGCCCGTCTCGCCGCTCACCTCCTCGACACCGGCGACGGCCTGCCGCTGGAGCAGGTCGAAGACGGGGCCGGACTGGTAGGGCCCCCGGTGGGCGAGCCGCAGCGGCACACCGGCCGAGGGGGTGGCCGTACGCCGGGCGGCCCGGTCGCGGGCGGGGGCGGCGGCGCGCAGCTCGCTCGGGGTGGCCGCGTACACGGCCCGGATGGTGTCGTTGAACTGCCGCACGCTGGCGAACCCGGACGCGAAGGCGATCTCGGTGACCGGCAGGCCGGTGGTCTGCAACAGGACCCGCGCGGTGTGCGCACGCTGGGCGCGGGCGAGGGCCACGGGTCCGGCGCCCACCTCGGCGGTGAGCTGGCGCTGCACCTGGCGGGCGCTGTAGCCGAGCCGTCCGGCGAGTCCGGCGACGCCCTCGCGGTCCACGACACCGTCGCCGATCAGCCGCATGGCCCGCCCGACGACGTCGGCACGGACGTTCCAGTCGGCGGAGCCCGGCACGGCGTCGGGACGGCACCGCCGGCAGGCCCGGAAGCCCGAGCCCTGCGCGGCGGCGGCCGTCGCGAAGAACCGCACGTTGCGCCGCTTCGGTGTGACGGCGGGGCAGCTGGGCCGGCAGTAGATGCCGGTGGTCTCGACGGCGAAGAAGAACGCGCCGTCGAACCGGGCGTCCCGGCTCCGCACGGCCTCGTACCGGACGTCCTCGTGCGCGTCCGCCTGCTCCGCTGTCTGCGCTGTCTGTGGTGTCACGCTGTCCAGTCTCCGCCAGACCGGCGGACCGGGCTGGCGGAAATCGGACATCGCGTCGGAGCGGCCGCCGGGCTACCTCAGGCCGCCCCGCTTGGCCTCCATGGCCGCCTTGCCGATGGCTCCCCGGCGCTTGAACTCCTTGCGGATCTCGGCCCGCACCCGGGCGTCGGTCTTGGCGACGATGCGCTGGTTCTCCCGCATCAGCTTGCGGTAGCTCTCCAGCCGCCGCTCGGGCAGTGCACCGCTGTCGATGGCGGCCAGGACGGCGCAGCCCGGCTCGCTGTCGTGGGCGCAGTCGTGGAACCGGCACTGTTCGGCCAGCTCCGCGATCTCGGCGAACACCTGGTCCACCCCGCTGCCCGCGTCGAAGAGGCCGACGCCCCGCAGCCCGGGGGTGTCGATCAGCACTCCCCCGCCGGGCAGGGCGAGCAGGTTGCGGGTGGTGGTGGTGTGCCGGCCCTTGCCGTCGACGTCGCGGGTGGCCTGGACGTCCATGGCGTCCTCGCCGAGCAGCGCGTTGGCGAGGGTGGACTTGCCGGCGCCGGACTGGCCGAGCAGCACGGCCGTGCCGCCGGAGACGACGGCGGCGAGCACGTCGAGCCCCTCGCCCTGCTCGGCGCTGACGGCCAGCACCGGCACACCGGGCGCGGTGGTCTCCACGTCCTGGACGAGGTACGCCAGGGTCACCGGGTCGGGCACGAGGTCGGCCTTGGTGAGGACGACCACGGGCTGCGCCCCGGACTCCCAGGCGAGGGCGAGGAACCGTTCGATCCGGGCGAGGTCCAGCTCGACCGCGAGCGACACGGCGACGATCGCGTGGTCGACGTTGGCCGCGAGGATCTGCCCCTCGGACCGCTTGGACGAGGTGGAGCGCACGAAGGCGGTACGGCGGGGCAGGTACGTCCGTACGTAGCGCGGGTTGCCGTCCGGTTCGACGGCGACCCAGTCGCCGGTGCAGACGACCCGCAGCGGGTCGTGCGGCGTGACGAACGCGGTGTCGGCGCGCAGGACGCCGTCCGCGGTGACGACGTCGCACTGTCCGCGGTCGACCCGGACGACCCGGCCGGGCAGCAGCCCTTCGGCGGCGTGCGGCGCGAACGCGTCGGCCCAGGAGTCGTCCCAGCCGTAGGAGGACAGGCCGGAGTAGGCGGAGGGGGAAGACGTGGAAGTCAAGGGGTGACCCTTCAGGGTGCGGCCCCGGCGCGAGAACTCAGGGAGCGGCTGAGATCAGCCGGTGGCCACGGAGGTGGACTCGATGGACTCCTGGATGCGGGCAGCGCCCGTCACAGTGACAGCCATTGGTCGACACCTCCTCGGCAAGATCCCCTGTCGGCGGCCGCTGGGGCCGCCGCTCGAACACCGCTCACTTTAGCCGCGCGCCGAAGGGCCGCGCCACCGAATAACCACGAACCGTCCGCTCAGACCTCCACGGGCGCGTCCGCCGGCAGGCTGTCCATGAAGGAGCTGACCGAGAAGACCGCGTTGCCGGCGCCGGGCGGGCCGTAGCCGGGGGGCGAGGAGAGGCCGAAGTCCTCCATGGTCTGGCGGTAGGCCTGGAGCAGGCGGATGTGGTACTCCAGCGGCGCCCCGTCGGGGTTGGTCTTGCCGAGCGGCGTGGTCGGCTCGGGGCACCAGGTGGTGAAGCGGGGCGTGATGCCGTGCGACATGAAGAAGCGCAGGCCCTCGGTGGTGGACGCGATCGCCTCGTCGACGGTCTTGAAGCCGAAGGGCTCGGCCATCTCCACGCCCGCGACGAAGTTGGGGATGACGTTGCGCGCGCCGAAGACCTCGGTGGAGTCCAGGATGCGCCTGTGCCACTCGTCGCGGCCGACGTAGCGCTCCTTGCCGGGGCAGTACATCTTGAACAGGTACTCGTCCCACACCTCGAAGTTGGGGTGGTAGATCTGCACGCCGTAGTCCTTGAAGCGCTGGACGTCCGGCTTGGGCAGGGCCTGGGCGACGACCTTGCCGATCCAGCGGCCGGGGAAGTGCTCCTCGATGGCCTTGGCGTACCGGCCGTAGAAGTCGGCCTCGTCCAGACCCTGGACCTTGGACGTGATCGCGCCGCCGGTGAGCGTGTACGCGGTGGAGATCTTCGCGGTGTCGTACTTGTCGATGATCTCCAGCGCCTCCAGGACCTCGTCGACGTCCTTCACGCCCGTGTACGGCCGCCCGGCGGCCTTGTGCTGGCGCCAGTTGTGGTTGATGTCGCAGTACTGGCACTCCTCCTTGGCGCCGAAGTACTGGCAGACGCGGAAGGCGGTCAGGTAGATCAGGTAGCCCCACTGGATGGTGGGGGCCACCTCCATGACCGACTTCCCGTTGGAGAGCTTGTGCCGGTAGTACTCGGGCATGGGCGGCACACCGACGTCGGCGATCCGCCTGCCGTCGAGGTAGAGGCCGAGGACGCCGTCCTCGCTCGCGGCCACCCGGTAGGGAGAGGCCGGGTTCACGCGGACGGAGACGACGGTGCGGCGCAGGTCGTAGGGGCCGCCGGTGAGGATGATCTCCTCGGGCGGTCGGCGCAGGGCGGCCTCGCCCAACTCGGGCAGGGTGCCGTGGTCGAAGGAGAAGATGAAGTACGACTTCGGCTTGACCTCGCCGGCTGCCTCATTGGTGGTATCGCTGAGTGCGGAAGGGTCGAAGGCGACGCCGCCGCGCAGCAGGTCCTCCTTGAAGACGGCCTCGCGCGGTACGTGCGGGAACCGCTCCATCAGATCCTCGACCAGCGCGGTACGGCTGTCCATCCCGTGTCTCCTCCCGGGTCCGGCGTTCGACTTCTCACGGTATGCCCCCGCGGGAGAGGCTTCCCGCCCGGGGCCCCTTCAGGCGCGCCGGGTAGGTTTCCGCGCTATGAGCGACATCACGGTGACCAACTGGGCCGGCAACATCACGTACACGGCGAAGGAACTGCTGCGGCCGCACTCCCTGGACGCCCTGCGGGCCCTGGTGGCCGGGAGCGACCGCGTGCGGGTGCTGGGCAGCGGGCACTCCTTCAACGAGATCGCCGAGCCGGGCGACGGGGGCTTGCTGCTCTCGCTCGCGGGCCTGCCGTCCGTGGTGGACGTGGACACGGCGGCCCGTACGGTGCGGGTCGGCGGCGGGGTGCGGTACGCGGAGCTGGCCCGGCTGGTGCACGCCCGGGGGCTCGCGCTGCCGAACATGGCCTCGCTGCCGCACATCTCGGTCGCCGGGTCGGTGGCCACCGGCACGCACGGTTCCGGGGTGGGCAACGGTTCGCTGGCCTCGGTGGTGCGCGAGGTGGAGCTGGTCACCGCGGACGGTTCGACCGTGGTGATCGCGCGGGGCGACGAGCGGTTCGGCGGGGCGGTGACCTCGCTCGGCGCGCTGGGCGTGGTGACCTCGCTCACCCTCGACCTGGAGCCCGCCTACGAGGTGGAGCAGCACGTCTTCACCGAGCTGCCGCTGGACGGGCTGGACACGGCGACGTTCGAGACGGTGATGGCGGCGGCGTACAGCGTGAGCCTGTTCACCGACTGGCGGGCGCCCGGTTTCCGGCAGGTGTGGCTGAAGCGGCGCGCCGACCAGCCGCTGGACGGCTTCCCGTACGCTGCGCCGGCCGCCGAGAAGATGCACCCGGTGCCGGGCATGCCCGCGGTCAACTGCACGGAGCAGTTCGGGGTGCCCGGTCCCTGGCACGAGCGGCTGCCGCACTTCCGGGCCGAGTTCACGCCCAGCAGCGGTGCCGAGCTTCAGTCGGAGTACCTGATGCCCCGGGAGCACGCCCTGGCGGCCCTGCACGCGATGGACGCGATACGGGAGACGCTGGCGCCGGTGCTCCAGACCTGTGAGATCCGCACGGTCGCCGCCGACGCGCAGTGGCTGAGCCCTTCCTACGGCCGGGACACCGTGGCGGCGCACTTCACCTGGGTCGAGGACACGGCGGCGGTGCTGCCGGTGGTGCGGCGGCTGGAGGAGGCGCTCGCGCCGTTCGCGGCCCGCCCGCACTGGGGGAAGGTGTTCACCGTCCCGGCGGGCGAGCTGCGCGCGCTGTACCCGCGGCTGGCCGACTTCGGGGCGCTGACCGGGGCGCTGGACCCGGCGGGGAAGTTCACCAACGCGTTCGTGCGCGGGGTGCTCACGGGCTGAGCACCCCGCGCACTGCGTCTTGCGGCGGCCGGGTCAGTGGTCGGCGCAGCAGGGGGTGGGGTCGGGGTCCTCGAACGGCACCAGGGTGCCGCCGACCGCGGGCATGGCGGCCAGGACGAGGCGGCCGTCCTGCCAGTGCGGGCGGACGTGGTCCCGGGTGACCAGCCGGGTGTCCGGGCTCGGCTCGTCCGGTGTGCCGAGGACGGTCACCCGGTCGATGGCGGAGCGGGCGAGCAGCTCGGCGAGCGTCAGGGTGCCGGTGAGGGTGGCCGCACCGGGGAAGAGGACCGCGCGGCCGGTCTCGTCCCAGGTGCCGTCGCGGACCTCGTGCCCCCGGGCCGTGAGCCGGTCCCGGGCGGTGCGCAGGACCGGCTCCGCCTCGGCGGCCAGCGACAGGGCGACCCGCGGGCGGCCGTCCCGCACCAGGTGCGTGCAGCCGAAGACTCCCTCGGGGAGGGCGAGTTCGGCCGCCAGCGCCTGGAGCAGGTGGTCGGCCTCGCGCAGGGTCGTCGCGTCGGTGTCGATGCCGAGGACGTACGGCGCGGCGGGCGGTGTCACGAGGGCAGGACCCAGACGGGGTTGGAGTAGAACCACAGGTCGCGCCACGGGTCGGCGTCGCCGACGACGTCGATGGCGGGACCGGCCGGGTCGACCTTGGCGCCCAGCGCGCCGACGGCGGAGCGGTTGCCGTCGGTGCCGCGGGTGCGGAGGTAGACGGGGTGGTCGACGCGGCCGAGGTCGTAGGTGAGGCGGACGGTGCCGGTGTCCGTGTTCGCCTCGGTCACCTCGTACGACGTGACGACCCGGGCGGTCGGCGCGGTGAAGGTGTCCTTGTCGGCGGCCGGTCCGGTCACGTCGCCCTGGATGACGTCGACGCGGGCCAGCTTGGGGACGAAGCCCGCCCAGTTGGGGCCGCCGGCCAGGGCGACGTCGATGGACAGGGTGACGCGGGTGCCCCTGCGGACGTGCAGGGCGCCGCCGAGCGTGGCCCAGCGGCCGCCGCCCAAGACGCGGACGTCGAGGCCGCTGACGAGCTGCCCGTGGTCGACCCAGACGCGTCCGGCGCGGATGCCGTCCATGACGGCGGCGTAGGAGAAGCCGTCGGAGCCGACGTGGGTGCGGCTGTACTGGCCGGGCCAGAAGTCGTTCTGGGTGATGTCGATCTGCCCGGCGTAGACGGGGTCGTCGTAGCGGCCGTTGGCGTTGAAGTCGCCGCCGCCGCGGGCGCCGGTGTCGGCGTAGACCTGGTGGGAGTCGGAGTTGGCGGTGATCCACCAGGGGCGGCCCTCGGCGATGAGGCTGTCCCACAGGCCGCCGACGGTGGCGGTCATCCAGTCGAAGCCGCCCCAGGTGCGGTAGCTCTCCAGCGGGTAGCCGGCGAAGGAGTTGGCGCTCGGGCTGCCGTCGTAGATGCCGCGGGCTCCGCCCGGGCCCAGGGGTTTCGGCAGGCCGCCCGCCTGGTGGCCCGGGGCGCCCTCGAAGCCGACGGCGATCTGGTGGCCGCGGGAGGTGGCGTCGCGCCAGGCGCGGATCTCGTGCGGGGAGTCGATGCCCTTGCGCGCCGGGTGGTTGGCGAGCATCAGGGCGTCCTTGACCTTGCGCCGCTTGACCTGGTCGGCGAGGAAGGAGAGTCCGGCGATGGCGAGGGCCTCGTTGGCGGGGGTGGAGTCGCCCGCGCCCTTGACGCTGCCGTCGTAGTCGGTCTCGAACTGCTTGAGGACGGAGACCTCGTGCTTGCCGGGGTGGACGAAGACGGTGCCGTGCTCGGCGGCCGGGATGTTCCACTCCAGGCCCTGGAAGACGAGGGTGTCCTCGTGGGCGTCGCGGGCCTCGCGGATGTCCGGGTTGACCTTCTCCACGCCGATCTTCGCGTGGGTGGCGCTGCCGTGGTCGGTGATGACCAGCCAGTCCATGCCGTGCCGGGCGCCCTGGCGGACCTGGTCGACGACGCGGTACTTGCCGTCGCTGCTGTACTGGGTGTGGATGTGGTGGTCGCCGGCCAGCCAGAGGAAGCCCTTCCTGCGGCGGCCGTTGCTCGCGGCCTGCGGGGATGCGGCGGGGGCGGCGGTGGCGGTGCCCGCCGGGGCGAGGACGGTACCGGCGGCCAGTCCCGCGCCGAGCAGACCGGCGCGGCGCAGCAGACCGCGCCGCGACTGCTGTGCGGGGCTCAGGGCCTCGTCGGGGACGCTGGTGTCGAAGGCGGCGGGCAGGGCCTGTGCGGTGGCGTGCTCGTGGTCGTGCGTATGTCCGTGGTGGTGGTGACCGTGCGGGTGTCCGTGTGCGTGTCCGTGCCCCATGCGTGTTCCTCCTGGATACCGCCGCCGTGCGCGGCTTCGAGGAGAATCGGCGCGGAAGATGAACGTTGAACGACTTGCGGGTGATCCACGGCTGCCGCCCGTCCTGCCCTAGCATGAAACCTAGGAACTCTAGGTTGCGGGAAGGCGGCCCATGCCCCGAGTGGGTCTCACCACGGACCGTGTCGTCGCCGCGGCCGCCGACCTGGCCGACGAGACCGGCTTCGAGGCGGTCACCGTCTCCGCGCTCGCCCGGCACTTCGGGGTGAAGGACGCCAGCCTCTACACGCACGTGCGCAACCTCCAGGACCTGCGCGTCCGGGTCGCGCTGCTGGCCGGCGGCGAACTGATCGAGGAGATCGCCGGGGCGGTGGCCGGCCGGGCCGGCAAGGAGGCGCTGGCCGCCTTCGCGGGCGCCTACCGGGCGTACGCCCTGCGCCACCCCGGCCGCTACGCCGCCACGCAGATCCGCGTCGACCAGTCCCTCGTCGCCGACGCCCCCGCCCTGCGCCGCACCGCCGAGATCACCTACGGCATGCTGCGGTCCTACGGCCTCACCGAGCCCGACCTCACCGACGCCGTACGCCTGCTGCGCAGCACCTTCCACGGGTACTGCGCGCTGGAGTCCGCCGGCGCCTTCGGCGCCCCGCGGGACGTACGGGCGTCCTGGGACAAGGTGGTCGACGCCCTGCACGTGGCACTGGAGAACTGGCCGCGCGCCTGAGCCGCGGGTAGGTGGCGGAGCTTTTTCCCGTGGTGACACCGCGATCCACTCGCGTCGAGGCATTGACAATCTATTCACGCACCGAGAGTCTGCATGACTATATGCAGGGGGCGTGAGCGTCTTCGTGTCGCCGGGCCGCGGCAGGACGACCAGCCTCCGGATGATCAGGAAGTAGGAGGGCCTTGACCATGGCAGCGGTAGTCGAGAAGCACTCCATCGACGTCGTCCCGGACAGCGAACGGCACGGCACAGCCTTCAACCAGTTCACGCTCTGGCTCGGCGCGAACCTCCACATCACGGCCGTCGTCACCGGTGCCCTCGCCGTCGTCTTCGGCGGCGACGTGGTCTGGTCGCTGCTCGGGCTCGTGCTCGGCAACCTGCTCGGCGGCGCCGTCATGGCGCTGCACTCGGCGCAGGGCCCGAAGCTCGGGCTGCCGCAGATGATCCAGTCCAGGGCCCAGTTCGGGGTGAAGGGCGCGGTCGTCCCGCTGCTCCTCGTGATCCTGATGTACGTGGGGTTCTTCGCCAGCGGCACCGTGCTCGCGGGTCAGGCCACGGCGCGGCTCACGCACACGGGAGACACGACGGGCATCATCGTCTTCGCGCTCGTCACGGGGCTCGTGGCGACAGTCGGCTACCGGGTCATCCACGTTCTCGGGCGGGTGGCGAGCGTGGTGTGCGCGCTCGCCTTCGTCTACCTGGGCATCCGGCTGTTCGACCAGGTCGACGTCGGGGCGCTGTTCTCGGACGCGCACTTCTCGCCACCGATGTTCCTGCTCGCGGTGTCGCTGTCGGCCTCCTGGCAGCTCGCCTTCGGGCCGTACGTCGCCGACTACTCGCGCTATCTGCCGCGTACGACCAGCGGCAAGGCCACGTTCTGGTGGACGCTCGCGGGCTCCGCGCTCGGCTCGCAGTGGTCCATGGCGTTCGGTGTGCTGGTCGCGGCGAGCGCCGGCGAGAAGTTCGTCGACAACCAGGTCGGGTACGTCGTCTCGCTCGGCGGAGCAGGACTCGCGGCCTCGTTCTTCTACTTCGTGATCGCCCTCGGCAAGCTCACCGTCAACGTCCTCAACACGTACGGCGGCTTCATGTCGATGGTGACGGGGATCAGCGGTTTCCGCGGGCAGCGGGAGCTGTCGCAGCGCGGCCGGGCCGTCTACATCGGCATCATCATGGTCGCGGGCACGGTGGTCGCACTCGCGGGCAAGGACAGCTTCCTGACCTCGTTCAAGGACTTCCTGCTGTTCCTGCTGACGTTCTTCACGCCGTGGTCCGCGATCAACCTGGTCGACTACTACCTGATCTCCCGCGAACGCTACGACCTCCCCGCCCTCTCCGACCCGGACGGCCGCTACGGCGCCTGGCGCTGGG
This sequence comes from Streptomyces sp. NPDC001599, assembly GCF_042893535.1. NCBI lineage: Bacteria > Bacillati > Actinomycetota > Actinomycetes > Kitasatosporales > Streptomycetaceae > Streptomyces > Streptomyces sp. NPDC001599. The sequence goes on along the minus strand of NZ_JBIAVA010000006.1, from coordinate 340,114 downwards.
ACGCGCTCGTGGTGTACGCGGTCGGGATTCTCACCCAACTGCCGTTCCTGGCCACCGCCTTCTACACCGGCCCGCTCGTCGGTCCGCTCGGCGGCGCGGACATCTCGTGGATCGTGGGGCTCGTGGTGCCCGCCGCCCTGTACTGGCTGCTCGCCCGGGGTCGGGCAACGGACTGGCCACCCAGCGAGAAGACGGACAACAGCCCTGCTTCGTTGGGTGCCCCGGCTCCTTAGGGCCGGCCCGGCGCGCGCACCTCGTCGTACGTGGGCGCCGGACCGCCCGGGTCCCGGCCCGCGCGGACGTCCGCGGCCGCCTGAAGGGCCGCGCCCAGCGCCCGCCGGTAGAGCAGCGAGCCGAGGCTGACGCGGCGTACGCCGAGGTCGGCGAGGTGCGCGAGGGTGGGTCCGGCGGGCGTGTACAGGATGTTGAGGGGCACGTCGAAGTGGGCGGCGAGGGACGCGATGCGGGCGGGGTCGGTGAGCCCGGGGACGAAGACGCCGTCGGCACCGGCCTCGCGGTAGGCCTCCAGGCGCCGCAGCGTCTGCGTGGCGTCGCCGTCGCCCGACCAGTACGTGTCCGTGCGGGCGTTGACGAACAGGCCGGGGGCGGCCGCGCGGACCGCGGCGATCTTCGCGGCGTGCCGGTCTGCGGGCCCGAGGGCGTCCTCCAGGTTGATCCCCACGGCGCCGACCGCCGCCAGCTGCCGTGCGAACTCCCCCACCTCGTCGGGGTCGTCGCTGAACCCGTCCTCCGCGTCGACGGAGAGCGGGAAGGGGGCCGAGCCGAGGGTGAGGGCCAGCCGCAGGGTCTCGTCGCGGGTCGCGGACGCCCCGTCGGGCAGACCGGCCGCCGCCGCGACGCCGAGGCTGGTCGTGCCGACGGCGCGGAAGCCCTGCCCGGCGAGGGCGAAGGCGGAGGCGTGGTCCCAGGCACACGGCAGCAGCAGGGGCTCACCGGCACGGTGCAGGGCGGCGAAGGCGGTCACGGTCACGACAGGTCACCGACCGCGTCGGCGTAGTACACGGACTCCGCGAGGTGCGCGGCCAGTTCGCGAAAGCTCCAGCCCTCGCCCGGCGAGTGGTCGAGCTGCTCGTCGGTGAGCGCGTCGAGGCGGTTGGCCCAGATCCGGGCGAGCCGGGTGAGTCGGCTGCGGGCCTCGTCGAGGTCCTCGGCGGTGAAGCGGGCGTGGTCCGCTTCCGTGGTGACCAGGGAGGCGTGCCAGTGGTCGGGGAGTGTCTCCTCGCCCGCCAGCCGGGCCTCCAGCTCCGCGAGGTGGTCCACCAGGTGGTCGGCGACCCGCCGGACCGCCTTGTGCGGGGTGTAGACGCGGCCGTCGACGTGGGCGGGCGTCCCGTCCCAGTGGGTCCAGGTCCCGGCCAGGGCCAGGACGTGGTCGACCATGCCGGTGACGGCGTCGGCGGGCGCGGTGACGGTGTTCGTGTCGCTCATGTCCTGCACGCTAGGGGCCCGTTGCTTCGGCCGCGGCCGAAGTGTTCCGGGGGATCGGGGGTATCCGGCCTGCACCGGACTTCCACATCTTCCCCAGGAGAGGTGACATGGCGAGCGCAGACAGAGGCGACGACCGTCCGCGGCCGCGGTGGCAGGACAGGCTCTGGGCCATCGGTGCGATCGCGCTGGTCGTGGGCGTCGGGATACGGCTGCTGATGAACGGCGCGTCGGCGTGGCCGTCGGCCGTGGTGGGCGCGGTACCGGCCGCCGCCTGGATCGTGTGGTGGGTGCGCCGTCGGCGGGTGCGCGACGCGGGAGCGGTCGGTGCGGAACCGGCGGACGTGCCCGGCATGGAGCGGCAGATCCTCAAGGGCCGAGCGGCGCCCCGGGACCCCGAGCGGCGGCGGGCGATGGCGGCGCTGGTCGACTCGCGCCAGGAGCGGCTGCGGCGCAACCGCTGGTGGGCGTTCCCGATGCTGGCGCTCATCTTCTTCGGTACGTCGGCCCTGTGGTTCGCCTCGGGTTCGGTCGGCGCCGGGAGCCTGATGCTCGGCCTGGCCATCGTGTTCATGGGCTGGCTGACCTGGTACAACCTCCGCTTCGACCGGCGTCTGTCGCAGATGCGCGCTCGACTTCGGGGCTGAGCGGCCGTCCGGCGGGTCAGGTCACCAGGCCGTGGCGGTAGGCGAAGACGACCGCCTGGACGCGGTCGCGGAGGTCGAGTTTGGTGAGGATGCGGGAGACGAAGGTCTTGACGGTCTCGGGGCTGATCACGAGGGCCGCGGCGATCTCGCTGTTGGAGAGGCCGTCCGCGATGAGGCGCAGGACCTCCATCTCCCGGGGGGTGAGCGGGATGTCCCGGACGGTGCCCTCGGCGGGGCGGATGCGGGCCGCGTACCGGCCGACGAGGCGGCGCGTCACATCGGGGTCGAGCAGCGCCGCGCCCATGGCCACGGTACGGATGCCGTGCAGCAGCCGGTCCGGCGGCGCGTCCTTGAGCAGGAAGCCGCTCGCGCCCGCGCGCAGCGCCTCGTAGACGTACTCGTCGAGGTTGAACGTCGTCACCACGAGCACCTTGACGGGGTGTTCCACCCCGGCACCGGCGAGCAGGCGGGTGGCCTCCAGGCCGTCGAGCACCGGCATGCGGATGTCCATCACGACGACGTCCGGGCGCAGTTCGCGGGCCAGGTCGACCCCGGTCTGCCCGTCCCCGCACTCGCCGACCACCTCGAGGTCCGGCTGGGCGTCGACGATGGTCGTCAGACCGGTGCGGATCAGTGCCTGGTCGTCGCAGATCACGACCCGGACGGGCGCGCTCATGCCGTGCTCCCCCCGGGTATCCGGGCCTTGACGACGAAGCCGCCGCCCGCCGCACGGTCCGCGCTGAACTCGCCGCCCAGCACGTCGACCCGTTCGCGCAGGCCTGCCAGCCCCCGCCCGCTGCCGCCGGGGGACGCGGCCCCCGTGCCGGAGCCGTCCGTGCCGACCTCCACCGTGATCTCCCGTTCGCCGTGCCGCACCAGGACCGAGGTTCGGCCGCCGTGATCGTACTTGAGGGCGTTGGTCAGGGCCTCCTGCACGACGCGGTAGGCCACGAGGTCGGAGCTGCCGGTGGCCGCCGCCGGGGTGCCCTCCTCGGTGAACTCCACCGGCTGCCCGGCCCGGCGGGTCTGCTCGACCAGCGTGAGCACCCGGCCGACGGGTGGCGTCCTGGGCTCGGCGGTGCCGTGGTCGGGGTTGAGGAGGTCGAGCAGGTGCCGCAGGTCGGTGATGGCCCGCCGGCCGGTGTCGCTGACGGCGGCCAGGCTCTCGTCGAGCCGTTCGGGCGCGGCGGTCAGGTACCGGGCCGCCTCGGACTGCACGACCATCGCGGTCACGTGGTGGGTCACGACGTCGTGCAACTCGCGGGCGATGCGGGTCCGTTCGGCGTTGCGGGCGTCCTCGGCGACCCGGCTGCGGCGTTCGGCCTCCGCGGCCCGCGCGGAGCGCATCCAGGCTCCGACGCCCCACGCCAGGGCGAGGATCAGGTAGAACGTCACGTACTCGACCAGCGTTTCGTCGCCGCCGCGCGCGTTCAGCCCCACGGCCATGGCCACGTACGCCAGGGTGGCGGCGACCTGCGTGGCACGCCGGTACTTCTCCTGGTGGGAGCCCGCGTTGATCAGCACGATGGGGAGCGCGGCCCCCGCGAACATGTGGTAGCCGCGCAGTTGGTCGAGGGCGAAGCCGAGCGAGACGAGGGCGAGGCAGACGAGCGTCCACCGCCGGCGCACGGCCAGCGGGATGGACTGCAGGACGGCCGCCACCCCGGCCAGCGCGTCGGCGGGACGGGTCGGCAGGCCGCCGATCTCCGTGCCCTGACCGCGTAGCTCCGGCAGGAGCGACGCGACGAGGAGCAGTACCCCGAGCGGGAGATCCCGGGCCGTGACGTCGAGCCGGCGCCACCGCTCCAGGACCCGTCGGCGATCGATCATCGGGGCAGTGTAGCGGTGGAGTTGGCACGCGCGGCACGCCGGGAGCCGAACGGCTTGACGTTCCCGCGCCGGTGCGCCAGCCACAGGAACACCAGCGTCAGCAGCGCCCCGAAGCCGACCGAGTAGACGCTGCCCTCCGGGCCGAAGTCGCCGCCGGTCAGCAGCTTCGGGCCGGACATCGTGGCGTCCAGCAGTCCCTCGCTGTCGCCGTTGCCGGAGACGACGGTGCTGAAGACGCCGCCCGCGGCGAAGTTCCAGCCGAAGTGGACGCCGATCACCAGCCAGAGGTTGCGGGTGGCGGCGTAGGCGGCGGCGAGCATGAACCCGGCCTCGATGGCGATGGCGAGGGCGCCCCACAGGGTGGCGTCCTCGTTGAGCAGGTGCATGAGGCCGAACACGAGGCCGGTCAGGCCCAGCGCGAGGTAGGTGCCGATGTGCTCCTCGATGATCCGGAACAGGACCCCGCGGAACACGACCTCCTCCGTCGCGGCGGCGGCGGCCATGAACCCGACCAGCCCGATCGCGCCCTGTACCGAGCCGAGTCCGTCGACCTCGTAGTACCCGGAGGCGAAGAGGTTCGTGATGACGGCCCCGAACAGTCCGAAGCCGATCAGCGTTCCCCAGCCCGCCTTGGCCGCGGCGCCGTCCAGAGCAACGTCCAGGGCCTCCCGGCGCTCGGTCCGCCGCACCACCCAGGCGTACACGAACACCACGAGCGCGACCGACGTGAGACCGACCACCAGCGTGAGCCAGTCGTTGTCCTTCACCGCCTGGACGGCGATGCCACCGAGGGCGTAGGCCGCCAGCACGGCCAGGAACTGCCACACGAACCTCACGGAAACTCCTTCGTCGGGCCCGGAACTCGAGCGCCTCGGGCTGTGAAGGACGCTACGGATCCGGCGGCCGCAGATCGTCACCTCACGGTGGACACCTGTCTGTAGCTCGCACGGGGGACAAGCCCCCGTGGCCCCGCCGGACAGGTCGTAGCCTCGTGCCATGACCAGCGACTTCGCCGACGCCCTCGCCTCCGGCCCGCTCGTGCTGGACGGCGGACTGTCCAACCAGCTGGAGGCGGCCGGGCACGACCTGGGCGACGCACTGTGGTCGGCCCGGCTGCTCGCCGAGGACCCCGAGGCGATCACGCGGGCCCACCTCGCCTACTTCGAGGCGGGCGCCGAGGTGGTGATCACCTCCAGCTACCAGGCCACCTTCGAGGGCTTCGCCCGGCGCGGCATCGGGCGGGAGCGGGCGGCCGAACTGCTGGCGCTCAGCGTGGAGTCGGCCCGCGAGGCCGCCCGCCGGGCGCGGCAGGCCCGCCCGGACCGCCCCCTGTGGGTGGCGGCGTCGGCGGGCCCGTACGGGGCGATGCTCGCGGACGGCTCCGAGTACCGGGGACGGTACGGCCTGGGCAGGGGCGAACTGGAGCGCTTCCACCGCCCCCGCCTGGAGGTGCTGGCCGCCGCACGGCCCGACGTCCTCGCGCTGGAGACGGTCCCGGACACCGACGAGGCGGCGGCGCTGCTGCGGGCGGTGCGCGGACTGGGCGTGCCCGCCTGGCTGTCGTACACGGTGGCCGGGGACCGCACCCGCGCCGGGCAGCCACTGGACGAGGCCTTCGCCCTGGCCGCCGACGCGGCGGAGGTGATCGCCGTGGGCGTCAACTGCTGCGCCCCCGAGGACGTGCCCGGCGCGGTCGAGACCGCCGCCCGCGTCACCGGCAAACCGGTCGTCGCCTATCCCAACAGCGGGGAGACGTGGGACGCGAAGGCCCGTGACTGGCGCGGGCGTTCGTCGTACGTGGCCGAGCGGGTGCGGGACTGGCGGGAGCGCGGGGCCCGGCTGGTCGGCGGCTGCTGCCGGGTGGGGCCGGAGACGATCACGTCGGTCGCGCGGGCCCTGTCCCGGGAGTGACCCGTGCGGCATGTGCCAATATTGCCGTGAACAGGCGTTCGGGGGCGGCGACGGGTTCGGCGGGGGGCCACGGCATGGGACACGGGGAGCGGACGGGACACCGGGTGGCACCGGGGGTGGTGGCCGCCGCCGTGGTGGTCGGGACGCTGTCCGTCGCCGCGCTCGCGCTGCGGCCCGCGGAGGGGTTGCTCCACTCCGGCCGGGGTCCGCTCGGTCACTGGGGTTTCGTGGCGATCGGGGCGTCCGTCGCTTGGGCCTTCGGAGCCTGGACGGTCGTACAGCGCCTTCGTCCCCGTTTCGGCGCCGACCGCCTTTCGCTGCCGCCGGGTGAGGAGCGGCTGCGGGAAGCCGCCGCGCCCCTGCTGCTCGGCGCGGCGGGCGTCATCGGCGTCCTGGCCCTGGTCCTGCACCGCTTCTCCACCGGCGAGAGCACGACCGGCCCGCCCCCGCCCCTGGCGCGTGACCCGGCCCCCACGCCGACCCTCGTCACTCCCCCGCCCCGGCAGCGGCACGGTTCGGCGGACCATTCCTCCCTGCCGCTGTACCTCGTGCTCGCGCTGCTGGCCGCGGTCGCCGTCGTGCTCGTCGTGGTGGCCGTCCTGCGGCGGCTGCGACGGTTCGGCCTGAGGGTGCCGCAGCGCCCCGGCCTTCCCGGCGCCGCGACGCAGGACGACGACGCGCGGCTGCTGCTGTCCGCCGTGGACTCGGGCCGCCGCGCCCTGGCCGGGACGGACGACGACGCCCGGGCGGCCGTCATCGCCTGTTACGCCGCGATGGAGGACGCCCTCGCCGCGTCCGGTGTGCCGCGGCACACCTCCGACAGCCCCGCCGACCTGCTCACCCGCGCCGCGGGCGCGGGCTTCACGCCGGGTCAGGCCGCGCCGCGTCTGACCGCGCTGTTCCGCGAGGCCCGTTACTCCTCGCACCCGATGGACGGCTCGCACCGGAAGGCCGCGGCCGACGCCCTGGAGGAGATCGCGTCCCTGCTCCGGGACCGTGACGCGGACACGGACGCGGACACGGGCACGGACCGGGAGGCGGGGCGGTGAACCGGCCCGCGGAGAAGACCTCGGTGGCGGAGACCTCGCAAGACGCCATGCTCAGCCTGCCCCGGCTCGGGCTGCTCGGCGCCGCGGTCGCCGGCTCGGGCGTCCTGCTCGTCCTGCTCTTCGACGGCCCCGTGGCCGCCGGGGCCCTCGTGGCCCTGCTCGTCGCCGTGGCCGTGCTCACCGCCCGGTACGTCGCCGGAGCGGGCGCCCTCGACTCCGCGTACCGCGACGAGGTGCGGCTGCTGCGGACCCGGGCCCCGGGCATGGGCGAGTGGCGGCGGAACGTGGGCACGTCCACCGGACCCGACGGCGCCCTCTACTACCGGGCGGTGCTCCGGACCGAGCTGCGCCGCCTGTACGCGGCCGCGCTCGCCGAGCACCACCACGTGTCCCTGGAGCACCAGCCCGAGCGGGCCGCCGAGTTGGTCGGCCCCGAGCTGTGGCCGTGGCTGGGGCCCGTACCACCGGGCACCGGCCCCGACGGCGAGGTGCCCCTCGACGTGCTGCGCCGCCTCGTCGACCGGCTCGAAGCACTCGGCTCACCCCGCACTTCCGGCACCCGCGCCCCCAGCACCCGCGCCCCCAGCACCCGCACCCGCACCCGCAGCCCCCGTACCGGTAAGGACCAAGCGACGTGACGACTACCTCCACGAACCGGCTCCGCACCGCCGAGCAGGTCGCCGAGCAGGCCGGTGCCGTACTGTGCGAGATCGGCCGTGCCGTCGTCGGCAAGCCGGACGCCCTGGAACACGTGATGCTGGCCGTGCTGGCCGGCGGCCACGTCCTCGTCGAGGACCTGCCGGGACTCGGCAAGACGCTCCTCGCCCGGTCCTTCGCCACCACCCTCGGCCTGGACTTCCGCCGGATCCAGTTCACGCCCGATCTGCTGCCCTCCGACGTCACCGGGACGCCGCTGTACGACCAGCGCTCCGGCGAGATGGTCTTCCACCCCGGCCCGGTCTTCACGCACCTGCTGCTCGCCGACGAGATCAACCGGACGCCGCCGAAGACACAGGCCGCGCTGCTGGAGGCGATGGCCGAGTCGCAGGTGACCGTGGACGGCGAGACCCGGCCGCTCGCCGACCCCTTCCTGGTGATCGCCACCGCCAACCCGGTGGAGTACGAGGGCACGTACTCGCTGCCCGAGGCCCAGCTCGACCGCTTCCAGCTGCGGGTGCGCATGGGGTATCTGGCCGCGCAGGAGGAGCTGGCGATGCTGCGGGCCCGGATCGACCGGGCCGCGCCCGAGGCCGTACTGGAACGGCTCGCCGGGCCGGACGACGTCGTGGCGTGGCGGGCCGTCGTGGAGCGGGTGGAGATCGACGACGACCTGCTGGAGTACGCCGTCGCGCTCGTCGGCGCGACCCGCGACCACCCCCAGATCAGCATCGGGGCCTCGCCGCGCGGCGGACTCGCCCTGGTCCAGCTCGCCCGCGCCCGCGCCGTGCTGGACGGCCGCGACTACGTCGTCCCCGAGGACGTCAAGGACCTCGCGGTGCCCGCGCTGGCCCACCGGGTGTCGCTGCGGCCGGAGTTGTGGGTGCGCGAGATGTCCACGGACGACGTGCTGCGCGAGATAGTCGACAGCGTGGGTACGCCTACGACGCGGCGTACGGCCGCAGCGTCGTCGTGACCGCGCCCGCACCGCGCCCGGCCCCGGCTACGGCTACGGCTGTCGCGTCGGCCCCCGCGACCCGGCCGAGCCCGGCGGTGGTCCGCGCTCTGGAGGGACGCACCGCCCCGACGCAGCCACCGCCACCCCCACCCGGCGGCCCGCGCCCCAGTGAGCGCACCCTGCGCCTGCTGACCGTCGCCGTCGTGGCCCTGGCCGCCGCGCTGGTCACCGGCCGGGCCTGGCTGCTGGCACTCGCGGCGGCACCGCTGGTGCTGCTCGCGCTGGCACTGCCCCGCGCCCACGCCCGCCGCGTCGAGACGTCGACGACCGTCGAGCCGGGGCGCTGCTTCGAGGGCGACACGGTCACCGTCCGCATCGCGCTGGCCCACGACGGCGAGGCCGTGCGCCTCGACCCCGGTGTCACGCTCGGCCCCGGCCTGCGCCTCGACGAGGTCGTCGTCGGCCCGTCCACGGTGACGCTGCGCCACACGGCGCTGCACTGGGGCCGCTGGTCGCTCGGTCCGGTGGACGTCGACGTGTACGACCCCGGCGGCACCGTGCGCCGCACCGTGCGCGTCGAGGCGGCCGAGGTGTCGGTGTTCCCGCGCGCCACGCAGGCCCGGTTCACGCCGATCCCGGTGCGGCTGCCGCAGCGGCTGGGCGAACACGCCTCGCCGCAGTCCGGGGAGGGCGTCGAGGTCATCGGGGTGGGTCCCTGGGTCCCCGGGGAGCGGCAGCGGCGCATCCACTGGCCGTCGACGACCCGACGCGGGGCCGTGCAGCTGCACCGGTTCGCGGCCGAGCGGGCCGCCGACACCGTGATGCTGATCGACGCGTTCGGGGACGTCGTCGACCCGGCGACCGGGCTGTCGTCCCTGGACGAGACGGTGCGGGCCGCCGCCGGGCTCGCCCGGGCCTATCTGCGCACCCATGACCGGGTCGGGGTCGTCTCCACCGGCGGCACCACCCGGTGGCTGGCGCCGGGCACCGGGGACGCGGCGTTCTACCGCATCGTGGAGAGCGTCCTCGACGTCCGCAAGGACCGCTCCTTCGGCGGCGACGGGCTGGAGCGGGTCCCGCCGCCCGCGCTGCCGGAGGGGGCCCTGGTGTACGTGTTCACCCCGCTCAGCGACGCACGGATCCTGGAGGTGCTGCGGGACCTCCAGGCGCGGGGGCGCCGCCCGGTCGTCGTGGAGATACCGAGCGGGGACCCGGTGGTGGAACCGGGCGACGAGGCGGGCGAGTTGGGGCTGCGGCTGTGGCGCGCGGAGCGCGACGCGATGCGGTTCGCCCTGCGGGACAGCGGCGTGCCGGTCCTGCGGCACACCGAGGGCGAGTCACTGGATCTGGCGCTGGCGCCACTGCTGGCGGGGCGGGTCGGCGGAAGGGGGCGCGCGGGATGACGGCGCTGGACACGCGGGTCGGCCTCCGTGAGTACCTCGGCTACTGGATCGGCACGGTGCCGGTGCGGGTGCTGGGGGCGGCGGCGGTCGTGATGGCCTGGCGGCCGTGGGCGACGGTGGACACGGCCGGGGAAGCGGTGCCCTTGGTCTGCGCGGTCGCGTTCGCGCTGTGGGCGGCGCCCTCGCTGGACCGGCGGCCGTCGGTGGAGGCGGCCTGGTGGTCCTACCGGCTGCTGCGCCACCGGACGACGCTGCTGGCGTCGGGTGTCGTGGTGATCGCGGCCTTCAGGGAACCGGCCTGGTGGGAGGGCGCCTGTGTGATCGGGCTACTGGTCGCCTACCTGGTGACGAGTGAGACGTGGCCGTGGCGGTGGGGGCGAGGGACCGCACGGGTGTGGGGCGAGGCGGCCGCGGCGTGCGCGGGTGCGGGCGTGGTGGCGGCCGCGGCGGCGGTTCCGGTGTCCGGGACGGGCTCCGGACTGGGGCGGGCGATCGCCGCCGCGACGGTGGCGGGCCTGGCGGTGGCCGGCGGCGCGGTGCTGCGCGCCCGGTGGCGGGGCGATGCCCGCAGGACTCGCGTCCCGGGGAACTGAAGGGCAGCGGGCCTGCCCCTTCGGCAGCGGGAGAATCCCCCTTTCGAATGCGCTCGGACAGCCGTCCGCCCATTCGGTCGCAAGATATTCACACGCCGTCAATTTCCGTCCGAGCCCTTCATATGACGGCTGGTAGCGTGCCCAACGCTTCACCCCCACAGAACGAAGTAACCGATCTTTGGATTTCACTTCATGACTGGTACGCCAGAGGAAACCCCCACGAACACCTTCGCCCCGGGCGGACGGCGCAGGCATCGCAGGGCGAGAGTGAGCCGCGTCGGCGCACGCCGGGCCCTCGTGCTCGCGATGGCCGTGCCGGTGGCCTCCGCCACGCTGGCCGGAACCTCGGCCTTCGCCGCCGACGACAACACCCCGCGACCACAGGGCATCTCGGTCGACGACCTCGCCGCCGACGACGCGCAGCTGGTCAAGAACCTCAACGAGCGCCTCGCCGACGAGCGCCTGGGCACCGACGTCAGCGGCGTCGTGCTCGACGCCGACTCGGACACCGCCCTGTGGGACCACAACGGCTCAACGGCGCTCATGCCGGCCTCCAACGCCAAGCTCGCCACGGCCACCACGGCCCTGACGCTGCTCGGCGCGAACCACGAGTTCACCACCAAGGTCGTGTACGGCGAGGGCACTCTCACCCTCGTCGGCGGCGGTGACCGCACCCTCACGAGCGACGACGTCGCCGAGCTGGCCAGGACCGCCGCCGACGGCCTCAAGGCGGCGGGCCGGACCGACGTCCAGGTCCGGGTGGACGACAGCCTGTTCGCCGACCCGAGCCTCGCCGAGGGCTGGAACGAGGGCTACTACCCCACCGAGGTCGCGCCGGTCCGCTCCCTCGTCGTCGACGGCGCCGCCGTCCAGGACACCTCGATCGACGCGGGCAAGGTCTTCGCGAAGCAGCTCGCCGCGCAGGGCGTCACCGTCACCGGCGAGGTGGGCCGCCAGACGGCGAAGCAGTCCGACGTACCGGTGGCGCAGCACAAGTCGGCGCCGCTGTCGGACATCGTCAAGAAGATGCTCAAGACCAGCGACAACAACATCGCCGAGACCCTGCTGCGAATGTCCGCCGTGGAGCTGGGCAAGCCCGGCACCTTCGAGGCGGGTACCGCGCTGGTCCGCCAGGTGCTCAGCTCGTACGGCATCTCCCTCGACAACTTCGCGATGCACGACGGCAGCGGCCTCTCCCGCGCCGACCGCATCCCGGCCGCGACCCTGGCGCAGCTCCTCGACGCGATCACGGAGTCCCCCGCCCTGGGCTCGATCCTGGAGGGCCTGCCGGTCGCCGGCGAGGCCGGGGCCAGCCTCGGCCCGGAGTGGGGCCGCTTCGACGACCCCAACTCCGAGTGCGCCGTCGGCAAGGTGCACGCCAAGACCGGCACGCTCACCGGCGCCATCGCCCTCAGCGGTGTCACGCGGACCGACGACGGCGACTGGCGGATCTTCTCCTTCATCGAGAACAACTCGACGGCCGCCCCGAGCGACATCAAGGACGCCATGGACGGCCTCGCCGCGACCGTGAACGGCTGCTGGGCCTGACCCGTCGCAGGTGACGGAGCGTGGAGATCCGGTGAAGGCCCCCGAGGGCAGACGGGCGTGCCCCGTCAGTCCGCCGGGACACCGCACTCGAACCACACGACCTTGCCGGGCTCCCGCTCCGTCACGCCCCACTTGTCCGCCAGCTCCGACACCAGCAGCAGCCCGCGCCCACCCTCGTCCGACCCGTCCGGGTCCAGCGGCACCGCCGGTACGCCGTCCCCGCTGTCGTGGACCTCGACGCGTACGCCGTCCCCGCAGGGCAGCAGCCACAGCCGCAGCAGGAAGCCCCGGCCCGGCGGTACGCCGTGCAGCAGGGCGTTGGTCGCCAGTTCGCTGACGCACAGCACCACGTCGTCCGCGCGCCCGCGCACACCCCAGTCGGCGAGCGTCTCCCTCGCGAACGCCCGCGCGGCGGGGACGGACCGGCGCTCACGGCGGTAGAAGCGCTCACGTGGGGACGAGGGTGGAGTTTCACTGTTCACGTGACGAGGGTCACGCTCCGTGGTCATGATGGGACAGTGCGCATGGCCGTACAGCCGGTCTGTACGGGTGCGCGTTGGTGAACGTACACGCGCGGGTGGGGAGTTCGACCTCATGGGCACGACGACACGGAGGAACGCCTCCGCGATGAAGATGGTGGGCGCGCTGCTCGCCCTCTACCGGCAGGCGGCGGGGCACACCCAACGCTCCCTGGGCGAGCGCTTCGTCATCGGCGAGCAGCAGATCGCCTCGATCGAACAGGGCCGACGCCCGCTGAAACCGGACCTCGCAGAGCAGCTCGACGAACTCCTGGGGACCAAGGGGGCGTTGTCGGTTGCCTTGAGCAAAATGCCGGAGGTCGACCTCGTGCCGCTCTGGGCGGAGGAATACCTGGATCGGGAGAAGGAAGCGATCGCCATCTCCGTCTACGCGAGTCTGGCCGTACCTGGGCAGCTCCAGACCGAGGAGTACGCCCGCGCCGTCTTCCGCAGTCGGGTGCCTGTCTACGCTGCGGACGAGATCGAGCAGTTGGCGGCACGGCGTATGGAGCGCCAGGAGATCCTGCACCGCAAGGTGCCGCCCACCACCAGCTTCGTCATCTGGGAAGCGGTACTGAGGGACCACCTGGGGGGTCGGGATGTCCACACGCAGCAGGTGCGGAAGCTGCGCGAGTGTGCGGATGTGCCGGGCATCACCCTCCAGATCATGCCGCTCGGCCGCACCTCGCACGCGGGACTGGACGGCCCCTTCGTCCTCTTGGAAACACCCGACTACCAGCGGCTCGCGTATATGGAAACGCACCGTGGCAGCCAGCTGATCGCTGATCCGGACGGGGTGGGAATCCTCACTCAGAAGTATGCGATGCTGCGGACGCAGGCCCTCAACACCGAGGATACGAAGGACCTGTTGGACCGTCTCCTGGGAGAAGCATGAGTAGCGGCACCGCACTTGAGTGGTTCAAGTCGAGTTACAGCGGCAGCGAAGGCGGCGAGTGCGTCGAGGTCGCCCAAGAAGGCACCGCCGTCCACATCCGCGACTCCAAAGCCCCGCAGGGACACGTCACCGTCGGACCAGGCGCCTGGGCCGCGTTCCTCGGGGCGTTCGGGACGCGGTGACGTCGGCCTTCCACAGGTCGTACTCGGCGTCCAGCGGGCCGTGGGCCGTGTGCGGGTCGCCGTCGCCGAAGACCCGCACGGGGTGTGTGGCGTCCCAGGACTCCCACCCGGGGTCTCCGGACTCCACGAACCGCACCCACGCCCCGTGCATGGCGTCGGCCAGGGCCTGCGGCGCGCCCTCGCCCGCAAGCCTGCGTGCGTCGGGGCCGTCGCCGGAGTCGAAGACGAAGCCCAGCTCCAGGGCGTGGCAGGCGCCGAGGTGGGGGAGGTTGGACGGCCAGGCGAACTCGTAGAGGTGCGAGGAGCCGGGCCGCGCGTCGGCCACGCGGTGCATCGGGATGCGGAGCAGGTGGTCGGTGACGAGCTGGCCCACGGTCTCGGCGGCCCCCGCGCCGGGGCGCAGCGTGCGGTAGCCGCGGACCACCTCGTTGCCGCAGTGGCAGCGGGCGCGGGCTCCCGCGAGGGCCACCGCGCCGAGTCGGTCGACGCGTTCGACGAGGCCCCCGGGGACCAGCCAGAGCCGGTACTCGTCGCGGGTCCAGCCCATCATGAGGTCGACGCCCGGTGCCGCGTCGCCGTCGAGGAGCGCCTCCAGCGGGTCACGGGGCAGTACGTCGCCGTCGACGACGAGGCCGAAGCCGGGGCCGCCGAGTACGGGGCTGCTGAAGCGCCCGACCTCGGCCTGGGCGCGCAGCAGCTGGTCGCGGTCGGCGGCGGCGAAGGCCTCGGCGGTGGAGGGGATCTTGAGGCGGGAGGCCATGCGGCGGACCATGCGCCGCACCTTGTCGCGGTCGGTGGCCTCGGGTGCGCCGCTCTGGAGCACGGCCCGCCGGAACAGTCCCTGGGCCTGGGGTGCGGCGAGGAGCGCGCCGGTGCTGATGGCGCCCGCGGACTGACCGGCGACGGTGACCCGGTCTGGGTCCCCGCCGAAGGCGGCGATGGAGTCCCGCACCCACTGGAGGGCGGCGATCTGGTCGCGCAGGCCGGCGTTGGCGGGGGCGTCGGGAAACAGTCCGTAGCCCTCCACGCCCAGTCGGTAGTTGATCGACACGCAGACGACGCCGTCGCGGGCGAAGGTGTGGCCGTCGTAGACCGGTACGGCGGAGGAGCCCCTGGTCAGCGCGCCGCCGTGCAGCCAGACCAGGACCGGCAGGCGGGCGCCGGGGCCGGGCTCGGGGGTCCAGACGTTGAGGTTGAGGCAGTCGTCGCCCGGGATCGCCGGGTCGGACAGGTACCGGGCGAAGGCCTCGGAGTACGGCGGTTTCGGGGCCGTGGGCCCGAAGGAGCCCGCGTCTCGGACGCCGTCCCAGGGCTCGGGGGGTACGGGCGGGCGGAACCGGCCCGGTCCGAAGGGGGGCGCCGCGTAGGGGATGCCCCGGAAGACGGCGACACCGTGCTCGTACCTGCCGCGTACCGCGCCGTGGACCGTCCTGACCACGGGGTTCGTCTGGCCTGACCGCATGCGCCCACCAGCCCTTCGCCGCACTCTCGTACCGCTCAAGGCATAGCGCCACACGACCGGGGATCTATTCCGGCAGGCCCCTGTCGCCACGGCTGGGGGACAATGGAGACGACGCACGCGATGCGCGACCGAGGAGGCTGCCGTGACGGACGCACCCGTAAGGATCGCCGAGGCCGACGGTCGGCACGCGGTGCTGGCCTTCTCCGGGGACCTGGACGCGCCCGCGCTGGTCGTGCTGGAGGAGCTGCTCCTCGACCCGCGGCTGCGGGAGCCGAGTGCCTGGACCCTGGAGATGAGCGGCCTGGACCACATCGATCTGGCCTGCGCCTACGCGCTGCTGCGGACGGTGACGCACACGCCGAAGCCGGTCGCGCTCACCGTCCGGGGTGCCCGCCCGGCCGTCCACCGGACGCTGCGGCAGGCCGGTCTGGACACGGTGGCGGCCTTCACGGCGTAACCGGGTCGCCGGGTCAGCCACCCACGTCCACGTGGTTGTCGGGGGCCCCGTCGCCGAACGGCGGCAGGTCGCCGCGCTCGACCGGCGTGGCGGGCACGGGGTCGGCGGAGGGCAGGAGGCGGTCGGTCTCGGCGGCGTCGGGGCGGTGGGCGGCGAGGGCCGCCGCGCGCAGGACGTCGCGCGGCACGGCGTCCTTCTCGGCGGAGACGCGTACGACGTGCCCCTCCTCGGGCAGCGCGTACTCGTGCCGTCCGGCACCGGTGCGGTACCAGGCGTCACCGTCGCGCGCGCAGGTGGTGCGCTCGCCGGACATGTCGCCGACGGGCTGCTCTGGGCAGGTGCCGGCCGTGATGGTGCCCCGGTCGACGGCCAGGCGCAGCAGCGCGTTGGTGTCGCCGTCGACCCAGGTGGCGGAGAAGCCGTCGTCTCCGAGGACGCCGACGGACTGCTGGGCGAGGGTGAAGCCGGGGGCCTCGGTGACGTAGACCAGCTCGGGGGCCACGCCCAGCGCCTGGGCGCGGGAGGCGAGTTCGCCGGTGCCGGGGGCCGCGGCCGGGGCAGGGCCGGACGGACCGGGGTCCCCCGCCTTCTCGGAGCCGCAGGCGGTGAGCAGCAGCGGGGCCAGCAGCAGCACCGGCAGGACACGCGCGTGACGAATCATGCGGTCATCCTGCCGTACGGGCGTTCCCTCCGGGGGGCCGCTCACGCCGTCTCTCCACACCTGGCCGCGCGCCGAGCAGCCTGTGCGGCATCCGTGTGCCCGGGCGTGAGACTCTTCCGGTCGCGCGGCCGACGCGTACGGAGCCGTGGCGCTGAACATCGCCGCGATCGCGACGGGTGCCCAAGGCCGCCGCACCGAGGCTCTCGCCACCGGCACGGGGCGCCGGAAAGCTGCACCGCTCGCTTCCCGACCACCAGCGCCTCCGAGCAGCGGAACTCCCACTAGGGGCCTGCCCGAGGGCGGGGCAAGCCGCAAGTCTGGGCGCGGTACAGCCCGTTGGGGATCATGACCCTTCGATGCAGTACGCCGCGGATGTCCGGTTCAGAGGGCGAAGTGGCTATTTTTGTAGGACATGTGTTTCCATTGCGCCGCTCAAAGATCATTTACGGCCTGACCCGCCGGGGGGAACGACATCGGCGGGTCATGTGCCGAGACCATGAAAGTACGCACATGAGAACCACCTGGCATGCCGCGGGCATAGCCATGCCGGCCGCTACCGCCGTGCTTCTGTCCACGCCCGACGTCGCCGTCGCGGCCGGTGGGACCAGTCCTGGGGGCACCGAGGCGGAGCGCGCCGTCTCCGGGCTGCTGGAGGCGGGCATCCCGGCCCTGAAGAAGGCACGCAAGTTCTGATGGCGGAGGACCAGTGATTGCGATAACGGCGATCGTCGCGGACATCGTCCTGATCCTGACGCACCGTGTACGCGCCGTGCCGGACCCGGCGAAGTACGCGCCGTGGCCGTACATGGCCGTGGGCCTCGCGGGATGCGCGGCGGGCTGGCTCGTCGTCGGCCGGCCGGAGGCGGTCTGGGACGACCTGTTCCTGGCGCTGGTCTGCGGCGTGGTCGTCACCTCCGAGGCCGCGCACGCGGCCCGGGCCCTGTCCGGACGCCCCTGGGTGGGCTGGGCGACGGCCCTGGTGAGTGGAGCGGCGGCGGCCACCTGGCTCCTGCCGGACCCTCTGCCCTTCACCTGACACCCCACTCCCGGCCATACGGCTGTACTTGGGGTTGCGGGGGTGTCAGTCGCACAGAGGTGCGCGTGTACCGCGCCGAAGTCCTCAACTGAGGTTCATCTCACGTCGAGGGGTCGCGCAGGCCGACTAAGGCTGATGGGCGGCGGCGTCCTTCGTCAGCTTCACGGCCTGGCGCAGGCTGAGACCGGGGGCCGCCTCGCGCAGCGCCTTGACGGCGCGGACGGAGTCTACGGGGCCCTCGTGACCGGCCGCGGCGAGGCGTTCGTGCACCCAGCGGGCCAACAGGGCGGTGTCGGGTTCCGCGGCGGCCTGCTCGACCAGGGCCGCGGCGCGCTCCAGACCGGGCCGTTCCTCCGGCGTCGCCTCGGCGAGGGCCTGGCGGATGCCGTGAGCGACGACGTCCGTGTCGCGCAGGACGAGGACGTTGAGTTCCGGTGGGGCGAGTCGTCCGAACATACGGCCATGATCGGCCGTGCACCCGGTCGCGTTCAACGGACTTGAGGAGCTTCTGAGGCGGGCGGCGCCGCGTCCGGGTGTCCGTTTTCTTCAAGACCCGGTGCGCGCGCCCTGTCTACGGTGGCCCCATGACCGCACGATTCAACGCCATCAGCCTCATCGTCTCCGACATGGCCGCCTCCGTGGCCTTCTACCGCCGGCTCGGTTTCGCCTTCCCCGAGGGCTCCGAGGGACAGCCGCACGCCGAGGCCGCGTTGCCTGGCGGGATCCGGCTGCTCCTGGACACCGAGGAGTCCATCCGTTCCTTCACTCCCGGATGGGAGCCGCCTGCCGGGGGCGGGCGGCACTCGCTCGCCCTGCTGTGCGACACGCCCGCCGAAGTGGACGCCTTCTACGCGGAGCTGACGGGCGCGGGGTGCAAGGGCGAGCGCGAGCCCTGGGACGCCCCCTGGGGGCAGCGGTACGCGGTGCTCGGCGACCCCGACGGCCACGGCGTCGACCTGTTCGCGCCGCTGGCTTGACTCCGGCCGCCCCCCCCGGCACCAAGCCGGCCGTTTTCCGGACATTGTTCCGCTCGCCGTTGGGCCGGGCTCAGACGAGGGCGGTGACCAGGCAGGCGAAGGCGGCGACGATGACGGCGACGCGGACGTAGTGGTAGCGGTCCCAGCGGTTCATCTGCTCCTTCCAGTCCGCGGGCCGGTTCTCTGGGGTCCACGTCTTGCCCCGGTTGTTGATCGGGACGAGCAGCAGCAGCGACATGATCACGCTCACGATCAGCAGCGCGGCGGCGGTGACGACGAGTCCGGCGCCGGAGCGGTCCCACCCGGCGACGGCCCAGACCACGCTGAGGACGAGCGAGCCGATGTACCAGAACGGCATGAGGGCGCCGAGCATCCGGCCCCCGTGGGCGCGGGCGAGCTGGCCACTGTCCTCGGGAAGGGCGTTGAAGATCCGGTTCATGACGAAGGCGACGGAGAACTCCACCCCCACCATCAGGCCGACGATCACGGTGGTGAACACCTCGAGTGCGTTGAGCATGACGACCCCTCCTGGGATCTAGCGCCGCTAGATGATGAGGCAACGCTAGACCTACTGCCGCTCTCTTGTCTAGCGGTGCTAGGATCACAGTCATGTCGGTACAGGAACGCAAGCGGCGCGAACGGGCGGAGCGGGAGCGCCTCATCGTGGCGACGGCCCGTGAACTCGCCGAGCAGCAGGGCTGGGACGCGGTCACCACCCGCCGGCTCGCCGAGCGCATCGAGTACAGCCAGCCCGTCCTCTACAGCCACTTCCGCGGCAAACGCGAGATCATCGGCGCCGTCGCCCTCCAGGGCGCCGCCGAGCTGGCCGCGGCGGTGCGTGCCGCGACCTCCGCCGCGGACGGCCCACGCGAGCGGGTCGCCGCGCTCGCCCGCACCTACCTCGGCTTCGCCGCACGCAATCCGGCGGTCTACGACGCCTTGTTCCAGCTCGACGGCGGCCTGGCGTACGCACGGGAGGACACCCCGGAGCCGCTGAAGGACGCCTTCGCCGCGCTGCTGGAGAGCCTGGCCGAGGTCGCCGGGGACGGTGTCCACCCGGCGCTGTTCACCGAGGTGTTCTGGGCGTCCCTGCACGGCCTCGCGACCCTGACCCGGGCGGGACGGCTGCTGCCGGAGGACGCCGCCCAGAGGGTGGAGCTGCTGGTGGACCGGCTCGCCGTGGTCTGACGCACCGTCCCGGCGGGCACGCGGCCGGACGCCTCAGGGCCCCGCGCCCCGGGCTGCGGGCCGGTGCTCAGCGAGGCCCAAGTCCTGTGCGTCCGTCGAGCAGTTCGCGGGCGATGTCCAGATGCCCGGCGTGACGCGCCGTCTCTTCGACGACATGCATGATGATCCCGCGCAGGTCGCCGAACTCGTCTCCGAGCGGTTCGGGATGACGGCCCTGCGGGGGTGCGGACAACGGCGTGCGGGCGATCACGGCATCGGAACGGCGGCACTGGTCTTCGTAGAAGGCGAAAACCACCCGCGGCTCTCGCGGTGTGGTCAGGGGGGCATGGTCGTCGGGCCATGGCAACGGCTCGGCTGCTCCGGTGACGATCTCCTGGAACCAGTGCCTCTCGGCGTGACCCAGGTGTTCTATGAGTCCGAGGGGCGTCCAGCCGGAGGGCAGAACCGACGTGGTCAGTGCCTGTGGGTCAAGCCCGTCGACGATGGCCAGCACGCTGGCTCGCTGTGCCGCGAGAAACGCCGACAGCGTCTTCTTTTCCGTGCCTTCCGAGTTCATGGACGCATGGTTGCAGCAACCACTGACAACCGCGGCTCCCTCATGCCCGAGTAACGGCGCCCGCCCGGCGGCCGAGGCACGGCGGCTCATGGAGACCGCGCCGGACGCCCCGTAAGTGGTCAGCCGGGCGCAAGTCCGGCGGCCTGGCCGCGCAGCAGCTCGAGTGGTGTCGCGCCCGCCAACTCCCGTACGTCCCGCGCCAGATGCGCCTGGTCCGCGTAGCCGGTGCGGGTGGCCGTCTCGGCGAGGGGCGTGCCGTCCCGGGCCAGGGCGAGGGCGCGTTGCAGCCGCAGGACGCGGGCCAGCGTCTTGGGGCCGTAGCCGAAGGCCGCCAGGGAGCGGCGGTGCAGGCGCCGGGCTCCGATGCCGAGCGCGTCGGCGGTCGCGGCGACCGGGCGGCCCGCGTCGAGGGCGGCGACGACGCGGCCCAGCAGCGGGTCCGGCGGCCCGGTCTCGGCGGCGCGGGACAGCGCGGCCTCCTCCAGGCCGGTCGCGGGGTCGGCGGCGGCGTTCACCCGGGCGGCCAGCCGCCGTGCGCGGGATGCCGGCCAGAGGTCGGTCAGCTCGACGCGCCGGTCGCGCAGGGCGTCGGCGGGGACGCCGAGGAGCGCGGGTGCGGTGCCGGGATAGAAGCGGACGCCCGCCCAGGAGCCCCCGCCGCCCTCGGTGACGTAGGCCCGGGTGTCGGGGCCGGCGACCAGGAGCCGGCCGTCGTACCAGAGCAGGTCCATGCAGCCGTCGGGGAGGACCCGTCCGGGGCCGGACCCGGACGGGGTGTTGGTCCACACCACCGCGCCGGTCAGCCGGGACGCCCGTTCCGCGTACACGCCTGTCAGGTTACGCCGGAGCCGGGGCCCGGTACTCCTGCGGGCTCACGCCGTACGCGCGCTTGAAGGCGGTGGACAGGGCGAAGGCGCTGCCGTAGCCGACCTGGCGGGCGATGGCGCCCAGGGTGTCCTCGCTGTCGCGCAGCCGGTCGGCGGCCAGGGCGAGGCGCCAGCCGGTGAGGTATCCCATGGGCGGTTCGCCGACCAGGTCGGTGAAGCGCCGGGCGAGCGCGGCACGGGAGACCCCGG
Source organism: Streptomyces sp. NPDC001599 (assembly GCF_042893535.1). Classification (NCBI taxonomy): domain Bacteria; kingdom Bacillati; phylum Actinomycetota; class Actinomycetes; order Kitasatosporales; family Streptomycetaceae; genus Streptomyces; species Streptomyces sp. NPDC001599. Next base: position 319,064 of record NZ_JBIAVA010000006.1, on the reverse strand, counting down.
CCTTGGCGGCGAGGGACGCGACGGTCCAGGGGTGCGCCGGGTCGTCCTGGAGCAGCCGCAGCGCCCGGCCGACGACCGGGTCGCCCATCGCCCGGTACCAGGCCGGTGCCTCCGCCGAGGGCCGGGCGAACCAGGCCCGCAGCGCGGCGATGACCAGCAGGTCCAGGAGCCGGTCCAGGACGACCTCCTGGCCCGGCTCGTCCCGCGTGACCTCCGTCATCAGCAGCGGGGTGAGGGGGTTGTCCCACGCCTTCGAGGTGAGGGACAGCAGCGGGGGCAGCGCGTCGAGGAGACGGCCGCCGATCTCGCCGCGGACCAGGTAGGTGCCGATGAGGAGGACCGCCTCGCCGTCGGCGCGGTCGCCCCAGGTGCGTACGCCGAGGTCCATCGAGCCGTTGAGCGGGCGTCCGTCGGGGTAGCTGCACGCGCCGCCCGGCAGGATCACCGCCTGCGGGGCGGTGCCGGGGTCGTCCGCGCAGACGTACGGGTCGGGGCCGCGCGCGATGGCCAGGTCCCCGGCCCGCAGCCGCAGCCGCTCCCCCGCGTCGGGCACGATCCAGGCGTCGCCGCGGACCATCAGCATCACGGTGAGCGGCGCCCGGTCCTCGACGCGCACGGCCCACGGCGGGTCGAAACAGGCACGGATCATGAAGGCGCCACGGGCCCTGGGGCCCTCGAGCAGTCCGGCGAGTGCGTCCACGGTGCCAGTGTCCCGGTTCGGCCCGCGGACCGTTCACCGAGGGGTTCCCCGGGCCTCCTTCCTTCGGCCGGCGGCGGCCACGTCGAGCGCTCTCCTGGCCGCCGCGACGACCGTGCCGTCGGTGAGGAAGTGGGTGTCGTCGTCGGCGGAGGTGCCGCCCGCGCCGAGTGGCACCCAGCCCGCCGCGCGCCGGGGCGTCGCCCGGGTCTTGGCCGACAGGTGCACCGAGGTGGCGCCCGCCGCCAGCAGACCGGCGACGTCACCGGGCCGCACTCCGCCCCCGGCGGCCACGTCGAGCCCGGGGTTCGCCGCGGCCATCGCGGCCAGCACGGCGCTGCCCTCGATCGCGGTGGGCGCGCCCCCGGAGGTCAGGACGCGGGTGATGCCGAGCCCCGGCAGCGCCGCGACGGCGGCCACCGGGTCGCTCGCCTGGTCCACGGCCCGGTGGAGCGTGACCTGTGCGGCGGGGTCGGTGTCCCGCGCGGCGCCGACGAGCGCGGCGAGGGCGTCCGTGTCGAGGGCGCCGTCCGGGGTCAGTGCGCCGACGACGACGCCGCGGGCCCCGGCGCGCAGGGCGGTGCGCACCTCGGCGGCCATCAGGGCGACCTCCTCGGCGTCGTACACGAAGTCGCCGGGGCGGCAGCGGACGAGGACGTGGACGGGCGGTCCGGACTCGGCGGCCGCCTCGACGGCCGGGGTCGAGGGGGTCAGGCCGCCGAACTCCAGTCCGGTGCACAGTTCGACGCGGTCCGCCCCGTGTTCGCGGGCGGTGCGGGCGCCGGCCGGGGAGACGACGGCGATCTCCAGGCAGGCGCCCGCCGGGGAGAGGGCGGCGCTCACTCGTCGTCCCCGGTCAGCGGCCGGTCGGCGGCGGGGACGAGGCGGGCGGACAGGTCCGGGTCGGCCATGGCGGGGTCGAAGGGGAACATGGGCCGGCGGATGCGGCGGTGGCCGAGGCGTACGAGGTCCTGGTCGACGCCGCCCGGGGTGAGCGCCATCTTCCAGTCGGCGGCCATCGCGAACAGCTCGGGTTCCAGGTAGCCGATCTTCACGACGACGATGTCGGCGCCGCGCGGATCGAGGTCCAGGTCGGTGAAGTCGTGCTCGTGGTGGTAGGGCTTGCGCAGCTCGGTGAGGATCACGTAGGCGCTGCCGACGCGGATCACGACCTCGGTGCGGGCGTCCCGGTCGCCGAGCCGGACGGCGTGCACGACGCCGGTGAGGGTGACGGGACCGGCGTGCCGGTCGTCGACCTCGGCGCCCGCCGTGACCGTCACCGTGGCCCCGACGCCCGCCGCGGCGGCGTGCCGCACGGCCTCGGGGCCGGGCACCGAGGCGTACAGGACGGTCGGCCCGTCCTCCTTCTGGAACTCGGGGCGGGCGAGCAGGCGTGCCAGGCCCCAGGTCACGTCGCCGGCGCCGCCCGCGGTGGGGTTGTCGCCGGTGTCGCTGACGTAGTACGGGCGCCGCTCGCCGGCCAGGGCCTCGTCCAGGATGTCGTCGAAGGTGCCGGTGGGGGCGACGAAGTCGAAGTCGTGGCGGGCGTCCCAGAAGCCGCGCGCCAGCCGTTCGGCGCCCGCGGACACGGCCCGCTCGTCGTGCCCGGTGACGACGACCGCGGCCCGGTTGCGGGGCTCGTCGGCCCAGGCGTAGCCGACCCAGATCGCCGCGTCGATGACGCCTTCCTCCGCCTCGACCTCGGGAACGGCCCCGTACACGCTCTTCGCGGGCTCGATCCGGGTGGAGGTCTGCTCACCGGCCAGCAGGACGGGCACCGGCACCCATGCCTTCAGCGGGCGGGGGGCGCCGGAGGCGAGGTGCGTCAGGAGGTTGCGTACGGCGCGCTCCTTGGTCTCCATGTGGTCCTCGTGCGGGGCCATCCGGTAGCAGGTGATCAGGTCGCTGCGGTGGACGAGGGCGCGGGAGACGTTGCCGTGCAGGTCCATGGAGGTGGAGACGACGACGTCGTCGCCGACGACCGTGCGCACCTTCTCGAGGAGCAGGGCCTCGGCGTCGTCGACGCCCTCGACGGTCATGGCTCCGTGGATGTCGAACCAGAGGCCGTCGAGCGGGGGCAGGGCGGCGAGCCGGGTGAGGAGTTCCCCGGTGAGTTTCTCCCAGGCCGCGGCGGTGACGGTGCCGCCGGGCAGGGACTTGCCGACCAGGGCGCCGTGCCAGTCGGCCGCCTCGCGCAGTTCCTCACCCTCGGCGAGGAAGGGATAGCGGTCCAGTACCTCCTGGCCGCGCGAGGGGTGGAAGGCGGGCGCCTGGGTGCGGGCCGGCGAGAAGGTGGACGACTCGATGCCGAGACCGGCGACGGCGACGACGGGGCGGCGGGAGGGAGTGGGGGCGCTGGGGTGGGACATGGCTCCTCGTTCGTGCGGGTGGTGCGGGGGCGTTGCTTCAGGAAGTGGTGGAGGTCTGGAACCGGTCCGGGTCCAGCTGCGCTCCGCCGACCTCGCGCAGGGCCTGCGCGAGCGCCCGCTGGAGGGCGGAGTGTCCGGCGCCCAGGAGGCCGGCGTCGGGGCCGAGGACGGCGCGCTCGATCGCCAGGTGTTCGGTGACCAGCGGGTGGCAGCTCTCGTAGAGCTGGCTGCGGACCGCGGCGACGAACGGTTCGACGGTGGAGAGGATGCCGCCCAGGTAGACGGCGTCCGGGTTGAAGAAGTTGACGTTCGCGGCGAGCACCTGGCCGAGGTAGTCCCCGGCCCTGCGCACCGCCCGGTTGGCCTCCGGGTGCGCGTCGGTGGCCAGCCGCACCACGTCCTCGGCGCTGGTGACGTCCACGCCCTCGTCCCGCAGCACCCGCACGAGGGCGGCACCCGAGGCGACCGTCTCCAGGCAGTCGGTGTTGCCGCAGGAACAGGGCACGTGGTCGCCGCGGGCGATGCGGATGTGGGTGATCTCCCCGGCCGCTCCCGTGCCGCCGCGGTAGAGCCGGCCGTCGACGAGGGCGGCGGCGCCGATCGCGGTGCCCGTCTTCACCATGATCACCTGCTGGTGGCGTCCCTTGCGGGCGATGTGCTCCCCGACGGCCATGCAGTTGGCGTCGTTGTCGGCGACCGCGGGTACCGCGAAGCGCTCCCGGAGCCAGGACTCGACGGGGAAGCGGTTCCACCCCGGCATCCGGGAGGGCTGTACGACGCTGCCCGTCGCGGTGTCGACCGGACCGGGCAGGGAGAGACCGACACCGCGCAGCCGTCCCCGGCCATGGTGTTCGACCAGGTCTTCCAGGGTGGCGGCGAGCCGGGAGAGGGCCGCCTGCGGGCCGTCGGCGATCACCAGCGGCACGGTGGAGACGTCGCGCAGCTCGCCGCCCGGCAGGACCACGCCGACCCGGGCGTGGCTGCCGCCCAGGTCGGCGGCGACGGCGAACTCGTCCTGGCCGCCGAGTCTGAGCACCTTGCGCGGACGTCCGCCGGTGGAGGACTGGGTCCCCTCCTCGGCGACGAGGCCGTGCTCGACGAGCTGGGCCACGGCCACCGAGACACTGGAGGCCGCGGCGCCGAGCAGTTCGGCGAGCTGGGCCCGGGAGGTCGCCCGGCCGGAGGCGATGAGTTCGAGGGCTCGCGCCGCCAGTGCCGAGGTGCCTGCCGCCCTCCGGCCGGGCGTACTTATTTCATTCATGTACGTGCTTACTTCCCCATCGTCGGTCCGATGCAGACAGTACGCCGGAAACGCCGTCCCGTGAATGGTGATCAGTGCAGTAATTCGCGACCCGGACAGGGCCGGGACTTTTTTCAGAAACGGAGATACTTAGTTGTTACTCAACTTTGTTTGTGCATGCACCGAGTCAGGCGTTAGCTACCTCCAGGCCACTCACCTGGAGGAGATACATGTCCCCTGCTCGCACAGCGCCACGCCGGCGCCGGGCGCTCGTCGTCGGCGCATGCGCGGCCGTGGGCGTGCTGCTCAGCGGCTGCACGGGCGGCGTGTCCGCCCCCTCCGGCTCCAAGAACGAGATCAATTACGCCCTCCCGGCGAACTTCACCCCGAACTGGATCGTGCCGATCGGGACACCGGGGCACCTCAACACGAACAACGCCTCCATATCCCAGGTGCTGTGGGAACCGCTGATCGCCTACGACGGCTCCACCGGCGAGATCGGCTGGAACAAGGACAACTCGCTGGCGACGGACGCGAAGTTCGCCGCGGACGACAAGAGCGTCACCATCACCCTCGGGGACCGTCACTGGAGCGACGGTGAGCCGATCACCTCACGGGACGTCGAGTTCTGGTTCAACCTGGTCAGGGAGAACAAGAAGTCGTGGGCCAGCTACAGCCCGGGCAAGGCCCCGGACGTCTGGTCGTCCTTCAGGACCATCGACGACCGGCACTTCACGCTCGACTTCGACCGTGCCTACAACCAGCAGTGGATGCTCGCCAACGAGCTGAGCATGATCCGCGTGATGCCGCAGCACGTGTGGGACAAGACCAGCGACTCCGCAGCCGTCTCCGACCTCGACCGCACCCCGGCCGGCGCCGAGAAGGTGTGGACGTACCTGATCGACGCCGGCAAGAAGATCTCCCGCTACGCGAGCGACCCGCTGTGGAAGACGGTCAGCGGACCGTACCGGATCAAGTCCTTCTCCACCTCCGGCCGGGTGGAGCTGGTCGAGAACGAGAAGTACGACGGCGGGGGCGCGGCCCACGTCAAGCAGATCAACCTGCTGTCCTTCACCACCGTGGCCGCCGAGGAGAACGCGCTGCGGGCGGGCACGGTCGACTACGGCTACATCAGGGCATCCGACCTCGGGATCAAGAAGTCCTTCACGGACCTCGGCTACCACGTCGAGCGGTGGTCCGGCTGGGCCGTCACCTACATGCCGTACAACTTCAACAACCCCGAGATGGGCGCGGTCTTCCGGCAGCTGTACGCACGGCAGGCCGTCCAGATGTCCGTCGACCAGAAGACGCTGTCCAAGGTGCTCTACAACGGCACCGCCGTACCCACCTACGGTCCCGTCCCGCAGGGGCAGCCGTCCGCCTTCCTCTCGGACGAGCAGAAGGCGGAGCCGTACCCGTTCTCCAACTCCGCGGCGCGCAAGCTGCTGACGGACCACGGCTGGACCATGCAGGACGGCACGATGGTGTGCACCTCACCGGGCACCGGCGAGGGGCAGTGCGGCGAGGGCGTCGAGAAGGGCACCGAGTTCAGGATGCGGGTGCTCTCCCAGTCCGGCTCCACGGAGACGGACAACATGATGAGCGCCCTCCAGTCCTCCTTCGAGGAGACCGGCATCGACTTCGACATCAAGACCGCACCGGTCAACTCGGTCCTCTCGCAGACCGGACAGTGCAAGGAGGACGACCCCGCCTGCAAGTGGCAGCTCTCCTTCTTCGGCAGCGCGGGCAGCTGGTACTTCCCCGCCTACCCCAGCGGTGACGCGCTCTTCGCGAGCGGCGGCGGCTCCAACTTCGGCAGCTACTCCAACTCCGAGGTGGACCGGCTGATCGACCGGACCACCACCTCCTCGGCCTCCGACGCCATGCTCGACTACAGCAAGGCGCTCGCCGAGGACCTGCCCGTGGTCTGGCTCCCCGAGCCCGACTACCAGGTCTCCGTGATCAGGGACGGTCTCGGCGGATTCGCCCAGGACTCCCTCGCCAACTTCCATCCCGCCATGTGGGCGTGGACCGAGTGAGCCCGCACCCCGCCCCACTCACCCGCAGCCGCCCCGTCCCCACCAAGTCACCCGGAAACCCATGAGCACATACTCCTTCCTGATCAGGCGGGTCCTGCAGGCCCTGGCGGTGGTCCTCCTCGTGACCGTCGTGGTGTTCTGCCTGCTGCACGCCCTGCCCGGGGGCCCCGCCCGCGGCATCCTCGGCCCGCAGGCAACCGCTTCGCAGATCGCCGCCTTCAACCACGAGCAGGGGCTCGACAAGCCGCTGCCGGTTCAGTACGTGTACTACCTGAACCAGCTGGTCCACGGCGATCTCGGCATGTCCTACACCCTCAACGAGCCCGTCTCCCAGCTGATCACCGAGAGGCTGCCGAAGACCCTGCTGCTGACCGTGCTCTCGGCGGTCGTCGGCCTGCTGGTCGCGGTGCCGCTCGGCGTGTGGCAGGCCGTCCGCCGCAACAAGCCGGTCGACTACGTCATCACCACGCTCAGCTTCATCGCCTACTCCACCCCCGTGTACTTCCTCGGACTGATCCTGGTCCTCGTCTTCAGCCAGGTCCTGCCCTGGTTCCCGGCCCAGGCACCCCAGGGCAACAGCGTCGCCGACGTCCTCTCGCAGCCCCAGGGGCTGGTGCTGCCGGTGGTGGCCGGCGCGGCCACGATGGTCGCCGTCTTCAGCCGCTACATGCGCTCGGCCACACTGGAGAACCTCACCGAGGACTACGTGCGCACGGCGCGGGCCGGCGGCACCCGTCCCCGGGCCATCCTGACGCGGCACGTCTTCCGCAACTCGCTGACCCCCGTGGTGGCCATGCTCGGCTACTACATACCGGTCCTCTTCGGCGGTGCGCTCGTGGTGGAGCAGCTCTTCAACTACCCCGGCATGGGCCTGCTGTTCTGGACCGCCGCCCAGTCCTCCGACTATCCCGTGCTGCTGGGCTGCGTCCTGGTCATCTCGGTCGCCACGGTGACCGGCACCCTGCTGGCCGACGTCCTGCAGCGCGTCATCGACCCCCGAGTGAAGGCAGGTCGGTCATGAGCTCCCTCACCTCCCTGGACGGGCTCGCCGCGAAGCCCGAGCGCGCCGCCTCCGGCACCCGGCTCGCGGTCCGCCGCTTCCTGCGCAACCGGCTCGCCGTGGTCGGGCTCGGGGTCGTGGTCTTCTTCGTGCTGTTCTGCTTCGTGGGTCCGCTGCTCTACTCCACCGACCAGACGCACACCCTGCTCCAGCAGGTCAACCAGTCGCCGAGCGGCGCCCACTGGCTCGGCACCGACGCGGTCGGCCACGACGAGCTGGGCCGGCTGATGTACGGCGGCAAGGTGTCCCTGATCGTCGGTCTGTCGGCCGGTGTCCTGGCCACGGTCATCGGCACCCTGTGGGGCGCCGCCGCCGGTTACGCGGGCGGCTGGATCGACGCGGTCATGATGCGTGTGGTGGACGCGGGCATCGCCATCCCCGCCCTGTTCATCCTGCTGGTGGTCTCCGCGATCACCACCCCCGACCTGACCGGCCTGGTCCTCATCCTCGGTCTCATCTCCTGGCTCGTGCCCTCGCGCCTGGTGCGGGCGGAGACGCTGACACTGAAGAACCGGGACTTCGTCCTGACCCTGCGCGCGATCGGCGGCACCCACGCGCGCGCCATCATCCGGCACATCCTGCCGAACTCGGTGTCGACCGTCATCGTGGCGGCCACCTTCCAGATCGCCGACGCGATCCTGCTGGTGGCCTACGTCTCCTACCTCGGTCTGGGCGTCCAGCCCCCGTCCACGGACTGGGGCGGCATGCTCTCGTCCGGCATGACCGCGGCCTACTCGGGCTACTGGTGGCTGATCGTGCCACCCGGCCTCGCCATCATCCTGGTGGTGTGGGCGTTCAACGCGATCGGAGACGGACTCCGGGACGCATTCGACGTGAGGGGGCGGGCATGAGCGCCGTTCGACGACCGGCCGCTCCCGCCACCGGCGGGCACATCCTCGACCTCGACGACCTGGGCGTCGTCTTCACCACGGAGACCGGCACGGTGCAGGCCGTGCGCGGCGTGTCCCTGCACGTCGCACCGGGCGAGACGCTCGCCCTGGTCGGCGAGTCGGGTTCGGGCAAGTCCACCGTCGCGCTGGCCGCCATGGGCCTGCTCGCCGGCAATGCCCGGGCCACCGGAACGGCCGTCGTCGACGGCACCGACATCGTCGGCGCCGACGAGGAGCAGCTGTCCGGGCTGCGCGGATCGACCGTCTCCATGGTGTTCCAGGAACCGGCCACCGCGCTCGACCCGCTCACCCGGGTCGGCAAGCAGATCGCCGAGGTGATCCGCAACCACCGGCGGATCAGCGCGGCGGACGCCGCCGCGCGCGCCGTCGAACTGCTGCGCCGCGTCGGCATCCCCGAGCCCGAGCAGCGGGCCCGCTCCTACCCGTTCCAGCTCTCCGGCGGCCAGCGCCAGCGCGTCGTCATCGCCATGGCCATCGCCAACGAACCGGCGCTGCTGATCGCCGACGAGCCCACCACCGCGCTCGACGTGACCGTGCAGGCCGAGATCCTCGACCTGCTGCGGCGGCTCGCCGCGGAGACCGGCACGGGTGTCCTGCTGGTCACCCACAACATGGGCGTCGTCGCGGACTTCGCCGACCGGGTCGCGGTGATGTACCAGGGCGCCATCGTGGAAACGGGGCCCGTCGAGGACGTACTGCTGCGTCCGACGCACGACTACACCAAGCGGCTGCTGTCCGCCGTACCGCGCCTGTCCGTCGCCGAGTCCGGTCGGTCGGGTCAGTCCGGTCGGTCCGGCGAGTCGGGTGAGAGTGGTGAGCGGCGGGCGGACGGGCCCGGCGCCGCGCCCGGCGGAGAGCCCGCGGTGGAACTCAAGGACGTCTCGGTGGTCTTCGGCCGCGGGAAGCAGGCGGTGCACGCCCTCAAGGGTGTCTCCTTCGCCGTCCACCCCGGGGAGACCCTCGGCCTGGTGGGAGAGTCGGGCTCCGGCAAGTCCACCGCCTCCCGGGTGGCGCTCGGTCTGATCACGCCCACGGCCGGGTCCGTCACCCTCTTCGGGGCCGACCTGGCCGCCACCCGCGCGCGGGCACGGCGGGCACTGCGGGCCGGCATCGGCGTCGTCCTCCAGGACCCGGTCGCCTCGCTCGACGCCCGCATGACGGTAGGCGAGTGTGTCGCGGAACCGCTGCGGATCCACCGCCGGAAGCTGTCCGGCAGGGACCGGGAGTCCCTGGTCGCCGACGTGCTGGACCGGGTCCGGCTGCCGCGGGAGGTGGCCCGGCGGGCGCCGCGCGAGCTGTCCGGCGGCCAGCGCCAGCGCGTGAGCCTCGCGCGCGCCCTGGTCCTCGAACCCCGTCTGCTGGTGGCGGACGAACCCACCAGCGCCCTGGACGTGAGCGTGCAGCAGGCGGTCCTCGAAGTGATCGGCGAACTGCAGGAGGAGCTGGGCTTCGCCTGCCTCTTCGTCTCCCACGACCTGGCCGTCGTGCAGCAGTTCGCGCGCCGGGTGGTGGTGATGCGGGCGGGGCGGGCCGAGGAGCAGGGCCTGACGTCGGCCACGCTGCTGCACCCGGAGACCGACTACACCCGCCGTCTGCTGGCGGCGGTGCCCGTGCCCGACCCCGTCGTGCAGCGCGGCCGCCGGGCCGAGCGGCTGGCGACCCTCGCCGCCGGGCGGACGGAGGAGCAGGGGTGAGCGGTCCCGGCGCCCCGGTCTTCGCCGGGGTCGACATCGGCGGCACCACCACCCAGGTGGTGCTCTGCGACGAGGAACTGAAGGTGCTCGACCGCGCGGACACGGCCACTCCGGCCCGCTCCGGCGGCCGGGCGATGATCGCCGCGACGCTGGACGCGCTCGCCGTCGTGCGGGCCCGCACGCCCGGCAGGCTGACCGCCGTGGGGGTGGGCGCGGCCGGGGTGGTCGACGCGGCCTCCGGTCACATCCTGGTGGCGAGCGACTCGTTCACCGACTGGGCCGGGTTCCCGGTGACCGGCGCCCTGCGCACCGCACTGGGCGTCCCCGCCTTCCTCGACAACGACGTCAACGCCTTCCTGCGCGGCGAGATCGCGTGCGGCGCGGCGCAGGACGAGGAGGACGTCCTCGGCATGACCCTGGGCACCGGCGTCGGCGGGGCGTTGTGGACGGGGGGCGAGCTGCGCACCGGAGCGCACGGTGCGGCCGGCGAGATCGGCCACATCCCCGGCTTCGGCGACCTGCCGTGCACCTGCGGCGGCCGAGGCCACCTGGAGACGCTGGCCTCGGCCCGTTCGCTGCGGGCCCGCTACGGCGAGCGCACCGGGCGGGAGCTGACGGCCCGCGAGGTGGCCGAGGCGGCCCGGGACGGGGACGCCGACGCCCACGCCGTGTTCGCGGCGGCGGGCGCCGGTGTCGCTCGTGCGATCGTGATGACCGCCGGCCTGGTCGACATCGGGACGGTCGTGATCGGGGGAGGCGTCAGCGGTGCCTGGACGCTGCTGGAACCGCTGATCCGGGAGCCGCTCGCCGCCGAACCGCCGATCAGCGGCCACCCCGTCAAGCTGCTGCGGGCGGCCCTGGGAACCGACGCCGTGCCGCTGGGCGCGGCGGCCCGGGCACGCCGCGAGCTGACCGCCCGCTGAGCCCCGGGCCGGTGTGCCCGCCCGGCCCGCCGGAGCTCCGGCGGGCCGGGCGGAACACCTACTGTGCGGGGCGCATGGCCACGCCCTTGTTCAGCGTGCCGGTGCCGGTCCCGGTGTACAGGAGCAGCGTGCCCTGACCGCCGACGGCGGCGATGTCGCCCTTGCCGTCACCGTTGAAGTCGCCGCCGACGATGCGCTTCATGGGGGTCCAGGTGTTGTCCGGCCACAGCTTGCGGGCGAGGTCGAGGCCCCCCGTGGAATTGCCCGCGTACCAGTTCAGGCTGCCGTCGTCGCGCACCGCGACCAGGTCGTCGCGGCCGTCGGCGTTGATGTCGGCGGTGCCGGTGAGGCGGGTCTTGCTCCAGGTGGCGTCCGGCCACATCTTGACCTTCTCGCCGGTCAGCACGCCGTCGGCGCCGGTGTAGTAGCCGTAGAGGTTGCCGTTGCCCCACTGGGCGATCAGACCGTCACGGCCGTCGAAGGTGAACCGGGAGACCTGCTCGATCGTCTTCCAGGACGTGTCGTGCCACATGGGCCTGCTCTTGTTGAGCATGCCGGTGGGGGTGCCCGTGTACAGGTTGAGGGTGCCGTCGCTGCGCACCGCGGCGATGTCGCCGTTGCCGTCGTCGTCGAAGTCGCCGCCGATGATCTGCACCATCGGGCCCCAGGTCTTGTCGTTCCACAGTTCGCGCCCGTACTCCAGCGTCCCGTCGGGCTTGGTGTAGAAGGCGTGCAGGGACCCGTCCTCCAGGACGGCGGCGATGTCGGTGCGGCCGTCGCCGTTGAAGTCCGCGGAGGCCACCAGGTCGCTCAGACCGCCGGTGCCGAGATCGCGGTTGACGGTCTGCCGTACGAAGTCGACGTCGCTCGCCGCGGCCACGGCGTCCGTACTGGTCGACTCCGATCCGAAGCAGCCGCCCTGCATCGAGCGGCTGTTGACGCCCACCAGCTCCAGCGCGCCGTCCTTGTTCTGGAGCAGGGGGCCGCCGGCGTCCCCGGCACAGACGGCGTCGCCGTCCTGACCGGTCACGTTGACCGCGTCGGCGGTGACCGAGGTGGCCGTGAAGGCGCCCTGGTGACGCTGGGTGGGCACCCATGCGTCCTTCGTCCGTCCGAAGCCGACGGCTGTGAGTGGTGCGCCGGGGGCCGGTGCGCCGGCCGCGAGGGGCACCGGGGCGATGTCGGGGACGGCCTTGTCCAGCCGTGCGAGAACCATGTCCCGGTTCGGGTGCGGGACGAGTTCGACGACCTCGCGCACATAGCCGTTGGCGATGCCGGAGTCGGCCCGGCCCACGGTGGCGCGGGTGAGCCGTTCGGGCTTTCCGGCCGGGACCGCGACCGACTGGCTGGGGTCGTCCGCGAAGCAGCTCGCCGCGGTGAGCACCCACTGCGCGTCCACCAGGGCACCCGAGCATGCGCGGTAGTCGGTGCCTATGGTCAGACGGACGGCGAAGTCCAGCTTCGCTTCGGTGGCCGGGGCGCCGACGGTGGCATGGGCCGGGCCGGCTGCCAGGGCGGCGGCGGCCGTCAAGGCCATGCCGCCGGCCAGGGCCCCGCGGGCCCGCCGCGTGCGGATTCCTCTGTTGAGCAACATACTCCCCTTCTTCGGAATCAATCTGGCCACAAAAGGACCTTCCGAATTTGGCAATGGAAATACCTGACGCGTGACGCATCGTACACACGCCGCCCCGAACAGTTGCACGGTAAAGTCACCGGCCGCCCAGAACTTCTCCACAGAAGACTTGCGCGGTTTGCGAATAGAACGGTGCGTATTTCCTTTTCGCCTTGCCCTCAGGAGGCGTCGTCGCCCTGGTGGTGATGGTGGGTGTGGTTCGCGGGAGGCGCGCTCTTCGGGTGGGTGCGCAGACGGGCCGTGACGTCCTCGGGGGGCAGGAAGCGGGACCAGCGTTCGGGGAACTCGGAGGGCATGTCCGGGTCGCCCTCGCCGTTCACGGTGGTACGGGCCACGTACTCGGCGACCTGGGCCTGGCGCAGTCGCTCGTTGGCCTCGCGGGCGGCGGCGGTCGCGGCGGCCGGCCACACCCGGTCGATGGCCGCGTTGACCGCGGCGCCGACGAGCACCGCGAACGCGGACACCCCGATCCACAGCAGCACGGCGACGGGCGCGGCGAGGGAGCCGTAGATGGTGGGGCCCTCGACGGTGCTGGTGAGGTAGATGCGCAGCAGGAAGCTGCCCAGCACCCACATGGCGAGGGCGACCAGCGCTCCGGGGACGTCCTCGATCCAGGGCGAGCGCACCGGCACCGACACGTGGTACAGCGTGGTCAGGAAGGCCACCGAGAGGATGATGACGACCGGCCAGTACAGCACCTGTACGACCGTCGTCGACCAGGGCACGACCCGCACCACGGCGTCCGGCCCCGCCACCATCAGCGGCAGCGCGATCGACCCGATCAGCAGGGCCACGATGAAGAGGAGGAAGGCCATCAGGCGGGTCCTGACGATGCCCCGGACGCCGTCGAGGCCGTACATCACGGTGATGGTGTCGATGAAGACGTTCACCGCGCGGGAGCCGGACCACAGGGCGAAGAGGAAGCCGATGGAGATGACGTCGGGCCGGCCGCCCTTCATCACGTCGTCCAGGATCGGCTCGGTGATCTGCCGGACGCCCTTCTCGGAGAGCACGGCGCGGGAGGCGTCCAGGATGTTGTCGCGCAGGCTCTCGGTGGTGTCGGCGCCGATCCAGGAGTCGACGTAGCCGAGCAGTCCGAGGAGGCTCAGCAGCAGGGGCGGCACCGAGAGCAGGGTGAAGAAGGCGGCCTCGGCGGCCAGGCCGAGGATGCGGTACTCCATGCACGAGTTGACCGTGTCCTTCAGCAGCAGCCAGGCGGTCCTGCGTTTGGATACGTTCCGGTACAGGACCCGGGCACGGTGGAGCCGGCCCGAGGGCCGTTCGGGAGAGTCACTTGCTGGCTGCACGCCCTAAAGGTATCCGGCGCGGAGGGCGGCACTCGTCCGCGGACGCCCGGTGATCGCGTACCGCCCCGTCGCGGCCCCCCGGCACGGTAGGTTCACGTCCATGGCAGGCAGTACCCACACCGTGACGAATCAGGCGCCGCCGCTGACCGGCTACGACGTCTTCACCTCCGACCGGGCCCTGGCGGAGGCGGTCGGGCGGCAGCTGGCGGCCGGAGCGCGCGAGGAGGCGCTCGCCGAGCTGTCGGGGCTCGGCCGGGGCTGCGGGTCGTGGCAGACCCAGGAGTGGGGCGCGCAGGCCAACGCGCACCCGCCGGTCCTGCGCACCCACGACCGCTACGGCCACCGCGTCGACGAGGTCGACTTCCACCCGGCCTGGCACCGGCTGCTCGGCAAGGGCGTCTCGGCGGGCCTGACCGACGCCTGGTCGCGGCCGGGCGGGCACGTACGGCGCGCGGCGGCGTTCCTGATGTGGACCCAGGTGGAGGCGGGCAACTGCTGTCCGCTGTCGATGACCCACGCGGCGGTCCCGGCCCTGCGCGCCGACCCGGAGCTGGCCGCCGAGTGGGAGCCCCGGCTGACCTCCCGGGTCTACGACCGGGAGCTGCGACCGGCCCACCTGAAGGCCGGGGCGCTGTTCGGGATGGGCATGACGGAGAAGCAGGGCGGCAGCGACGTACGGGCGAACAGCACGGCGGCGCGGCCGCTGGCCGAGGACGGGACGTACGAGCTGACCGGGCACAAGTGGTTCTGCTCGGCGCCGATGTCGGACGGCTTCCTGGTGCTGGCGCGGGCCCCCGGGGGGCTGACCTGCTTCCTGGTGCCGCGCGTGCTGGCGGACGGCACCCGCAACGTGTTCCTGATCCAGCGGCTCAAGGACAAGCTGGGCAACCGGTCCAACGCCTCCGCCGAGGTCGAGTTCGCCGGGACCTGGGCGCGCCGGGTGGGCGCGGAGGGGCGCGGGGTGCCCACGATCATCGACATGGTGGCGGCGACCCGGCTGGACTGCGTGCTGGGCTCGGCGGGCCTGATGCGGCAGGCGGTGGCGCAGGCGGTGCACCACTGCGGGTACCGGGAGGCGTTCGGCGCGAAGCTGGCCGACCAGCCGCTGATGCGCAACGTCCTCGCGGACCTGGCGATCGAGTCGGAGGCGGCCACGACGCTCGGGCTGCGGCTCGCGGCGGCCTGCGACGCCGCCGCGGGCGGCGACGAGCGGGAGCGGGCGCTGCTGCGGCTCGCGGTGCCGGCGGCCAAGTACTGGGTGACCAAGCGGTGCGCGCCGGTGGCGGTGGAGGCGGCCGAGTGCCTGGGCGGCAACGGGTATGTCGAGGAGTCCGGGCTGCCCCGGCTGGTGCGCGAGTCGCCGCTGAACTCGGTCTGGGAGGGCGCCGGGAACGTGCAGGCGCTGGACGTGCTGCGGGCGCTGGGCCGGGAACCGGCGGCGCTGGACGCGTATCTGACGGAGGTGGGCGCGGCGCGCGGGGCCGATCACCGGCTGGACGCGGCGATCCGGGACCTGCTGACGGAGCTGGCCGACCTGGCGGCCGCCGAGGGGCGGGCGCGACTGCTGGCGGAGCGGCTGGCGCTGGTGCTCCAGGGCGCGCTGCTGGTGCGGTACGCGCCGCCGGAGGTCGCCGACGCGTTCTGCGCCTCGCGGCTGGGCGGCGACGGGGGCGCGGCGTTCGGCACGCTGCCGCCGACCCTGGACCTGGCGGCGGTGGTGGAGCGGGCGCGGCCCGTGGTCTGATTCCGGCCGCGTGGCGCGGGGGTGGTGCTGCGCCGACACGGCACCACCCCCGCCACACGGGCCTGTTCAGGCCGCGTACGCCGCTCGGGACGGCGTGGTTCAAGTTTGGACACCCGTGAAGCCGTCCACCAGGGTTGCAGGGGGTTGCAACTTGCGGTCGGCTGTGTGCGGACTGTGCCCGTCCGGCGTGGGCAACCGGTCAGTATGAGACGAACATTCGACTTCCGGAAGGACGAGGTCCCGTGGCGCTCTCGCCCATGGACGTGACGCAGTTCGCCGCCGTCGACACGGCGCGTGCGGCCCGGATGCTCAGCCAGGTCCGCACCGCGAGACTCTCCGGCGGGCGGGCTCCGGTGGCGCCGCGTCCGGTGATCGAGCAGTCCTGGGACCGGATGCTGCGCAGCGGAGTGGACCCGGAGCACGACTTCCGCTCCGGGCTGCTGGGCCCGGAGGAGATCCGTCGGCGGCGCGAGGCCTCCGAGCTGCGGCACGTCCTGCCGGTGCTGCGGGAGGCGCTGCTGTCGGTCGCGGACGTCGCCCACCACATCATGGTGGTCGCCGACGAGGACGGCCGGGTGCTGTGGCGCGAGGGCAGCGCGCGGGTGCTGCGCCGGGCCGACGGGCTCGGGTTCGAACTCGGGGCGGACTGGCGGGAGGAGGTGGTCGGAACCAACGGAGTGGGGACGCCGGCGGTCACCCGGCGGCCCGTACAGGTCTTCGCCTCCGAGCACTTCGTGCGGTCCCAGGCGACCTGGACCTGCGCCGGGGCGCCGATCACCGACCCGCGCAGCGGGCTGCTGCTGGGTGTGGTCGACCTGAGCGGGCCGCTGGAGACGATGCATCCGGCGACGCTGGCCTGGGTGGACTCGGTGGCCAAGCTGGCGGAGGCCCGGCTGCGGGAGTTGCACACGCGGTCCCTCGAGCGGTTGCGGGCGGTGGCGGCCCCGGTGCTGGCCCGGGTGGAGGGGCGGGCGCTGGTCACCGACCGGGACGGCTGGACGGCGGCCGTGACGGGGATGCCCTACCTGGACCGGGTGGTACTGCCCAGGTCGCCGGAGGCGGGCACGCGGTGGCTGCCGGCGTTCGGCGCGTGCACGGTGGAGCCGCTGGCGGAGGGCTGGCTGGTGCGGGCCGCGGCGGGGCCGGTGCCGCAGGACGCGACCCGGATCGTGCTGGACCTCGCGCAGCCGCGCCGCTGGTCGGTACGGGTGCTGGGCGGCGCGGAGGACTGGGCGCGGGAACTGAGTCCGCGGCACGCGGAGTTGCTGTACCTGCTGGCGGTGCACCGGGGTGGCCGCAGCGCCGCCGGGCTGGCCGAGGACATGTTCGGCGACCCGGCCCGCACGGTGACGGTACGGGCCGAGATGTCGCGGGTGCGGAGGTACCTCGGGGCGTATCTGGAGCACCGGCCGTATCGTTTCTGCGAGGACGCGGAGGTGGAGATCCTGCTCCCGGCCGACCCCCAGGACCTGCTCCCCCACTCCACGGCTCCGGCGGTGGCGCGGCGGCGGGTGTCGCCGGGGGTGCCGTGACGGGGCGTCCGGGGGCCCCGGACGCCCCGGACGGCTGTAAAGGCGGGTCGATTTCGCATATTTGCATCGTCCGCGTCCGCCGGGCCGTCCGTCTGCCGTAGCATCCTTGATGGACCGTCCCATCCGCTCCTCGGGCAACGCGACCACCGTCGAGCGCAGTTGGTCCGGTGTCCGTGGAGGTTCGATGAAGCAGCGCGGCAGACACCGCCGGCGCAGACGGGGCAGGGCGCTGCGCGCGGCCCTGACCGGCGCCGCCCTCGCACTGACCGGTGCCGCCACACTGATCAGCGCCTCGCAGGCCACGGTCGCCGACGACCCCGGCGCCCTCAGACCCCTCACCTCCGCCGCCGAGACCGACGCCCTGCGCCTGACCGAGCACCGGGTGCCGACGGCCTGGCTCGACCGGCTCTCCGCCGCGATGGGCGACCCGGTGGGCGTCGACACCGTCCTCGAGTCCGCCGACCACACCCTGCGCGACGCCGCCGACTGCACGGCCGGGGAGCGCGAGGCACTGCCGGTCTCCCCCGCCGCCACCCGCGCCTACTGCTGGGACGAGGCCGACACCGACGGCTGGCGTCCCGGCGCGGTCACCACCTCCGGTGACGCCGACGAGGACGGCCGCTGGGGCACCCACCGGGTCATCCTCTCCGCCTGGTCCCGCGACGACGGCACGCCCCAGGGCGGCCTCGCCCGGGTCTCCTTCGTCGACGCCGACGATCCCGGCCGGCTCGGCTACACCTCGGCGCTCCTCGCCGTCCCGGTCGACGGCGGCCACGACTACCGCGGGCTCGCCTCGCCCGTCACCGGCATGGTCTGGTACCAGGACAAGCTGCTGGTCACCGCCGCCGCCGGGGACCGCGACGCGCTGTACGTGTACGACGTGGAGCGGGTCCAGCGCGCCACCACCGCGGCGGACGCCGTCGGACGGGTACCCGGCGGCTGGGCGGCGGGCGGCCACCGGTACGTACTGCCCGCCATCGCCTCCTACCGGCTGCCCGACACCGACGCCGCGGCCCGCCCCGGCGCGATCTCCCTCGACCGCGGCACCACCCCCGACAGCCTGGTGGCCACGGAGCACGTGGCCGCGGACGGCGACCGGCCCACCCGGCTGTGGCGCTACGCGCTGCGCACGGCCACGGATCCCGGCCGCACCGGACTGCCCGCCACGGACGCCTCCGGCCATGTGGACGCGGTCGAGGCGTACGAGACCGGGGCGGCCGAGGTCGGAGGCGTGCTCTCGTACCGGCCGCCCGGCGCGACCCGGTCCGACTGGTACCTGGGACGCGCGGCCGGCGGGCGGGACGGGCGCGGGACCCTGTGGCGCCAGGACACGGAGGGCGCCCGGGCCGCGGAGTGCGGGGCGGACCGGTCGCAGCAGTGCTGGAGCGGACCGGCGGGCTCGATGTCGTACTCGGAGCGGACCGGCGAGGTCTGGTCGCAGTCGGGCCGCATGCTCTTCGCGCTGCCGCTGACGTCGATCGAGGACGCACTCGACTGAGGTGCCGTCGTGGGCGCCCCCCGGTCGCACGGACCGGGGATCGACAGATCCGCGGAGCGGATGATTCCCTGACCGGCATGACCAACATCGCCGTGACCACGTGGTCCCTGGAGCAGACGGCGCCCACCGATCTGCTGCCGGCCGCCGCACCGGAGGGGGACGTCCGGATCGTCCGCGCCGAGGTGCCCTCCCCCGAGTTCAGCCGTTTCCTGTACGCCTCGGTCGGCGGCGACATCCGCTGGACGGACCGGCTCGGCTGGAGCCACGCGCGGTGGCGGGAGCACCTGGAGCGGCCGGGCGTGGAGACCTGGGTCGCCCACGACCGCGGCACGCCCGCCGGATACGTGGAGCTGACGCCCGGCGACGACGGGGTCGTGGAGATCGAGTACTTCGGCCTGATCCCGGCCTTCCGCGGCCGGCGCATCGGCGGCCACCTCCTCTCGTACGGAACCGCCCGCGCCTGGGACCTGGCGGAGCGCTGGCCGGGGCTGGCGACCACCAAGCGGGTGTGGCTGCACACGTGCAGCAAGGACGGCGAGTACGCCATGGACAACTACCAGCGCCGCGGCTTCCGGCTGTTCGACACCAAGGTGGAGGAGGAGGCGGACGTGGCCACTCCCGGGCCGTGGCCCGGGGCCTTCCCCGCCTGACCTGCGCCGACACGTCAGTTTTCGGCCGTCCGGCCGACCGCTCACCGCACGTGTGACCCACGACACCCTTGTCTCGCTCCACGAGACAAGGGTGTCCACATTTTGGATTAAGCTGGACCAGTCACAGATCGCCGTGCCACGCTTCCGTCATGCCTGGAACTGGAATTGCCTTGGTGAGTCGGCGGCACGTCGACCTCGGCCGCATGTCCAGCGCCATCTGTCCGGGCCGCTGAGAGCACCCTCCAGCACCTCCGGATTCCCCGCATTCGCCTCGCTCCCGCGCAATGACGCGCACGCGTGTCTCACGTATGCCCCTACGTAGGCCATGCGCCATGCGCGCAGGTCAGAGCCGCTTTCCGCCTGCCTTGAAGGACGTGTCAAACCATGGCCGCCACCCCGCCGAAGCCCGCTGCCGCGACCCCGCGCCGCAAGGTGAGCCGTCACCGCGGCGAGGGCCAGTGGGCGGCCGGACACTTCACCCCGCTCAACGGCAACGAGCAGACCAAGAAGGACGACGACGGTCTCAACGTTCGGACACGTATTGAGACGATCTACTCCAAGCGCGGCTTCGACTCGATCGACCCCGGCGACCTGCGCGGTCGTATGCGCTGGTGGGGGCTGTACACCCAGCGTCGCCAGGGCATCGACGGCGGCAAGACGGCGATCCTCGAGCCGGAGGAGCTGGACGACCGCTACTTCATGCTCCGCGTCCGCATCGACGGCGGCGCGCTGACCACGGCTCAGCTGCGCGTCATCGGTGAGATCTCGCAGGAGTTCGCGCGCGGCACGGCCGACATCACCGACCGGCAGAACGTCCAGTACCACTGGATCCGGATCGAGGACGTACCGGAGATCTGGAACCGCCTGGAGGGCGTCGGCCTGTCCACGGTGACCGCCTGCGGTGACACGCCCCGCGTGATGATCGCCTCCCCGGTGGCGGGCATCGCCGAGGACGAGATCATCGACGGCACACCGGCGCTGGAGGAGATGAAGCGCCGGGTCCTGAACAACCCGGCGTACTCGAACCTCCCCCGCAAGTTCAAGACCGCGATCTCCGGGTCGCCGGTGCAGGACGTCGTGCACGAGATCAACGACGTGGCGTTCGTCGGGGTCGAGCACCCCGAGCACGGGCCGGGCTTCGACCTGTGGGTCGGCGGCGGCCTGTCCACCAACCCCAAGCTGGGCGTGCGGCTGAACGCCTGGGTGCCGATCGACGACGTGCCCGACGTCTACGAGGGCGTCATCTCCATCTTCCGCGACTACGGCTACCGGCGGCTGCGCAACCGCGCCCGTCTGAAGTTCCTGGTCGCCGACTGGGGCGCGGAGAAGTTCCGTCAGGTGCTCGAGGACGAGTACCTGAAGCGGAAGCTGACCGACGGACCGGCGCCCGCCGAGCCCAGCAGCCGCTGGCGCGACCACATCGGCGTGCACCGCCAGAAGGACGGCCGCTACTACGTCGGCTTCGCCCCGCGCGTGGGCCGCGTCGACGGCACGATCCTGACCAAGGTCGCCGACCTGGCGGAGGCGCACGGCTCGGGCCGGGTGCGCACCACGGTCGAGCAGAAGATGATCGTCCTCGACGTCGAGGAGGGGCGGGTCGACTCGCTGGTCGAGTCCCTGGAGGCGCTGGACCTCACCGCCAGGCCCTCCACCTTCCGGCGCGGCACCATGGCCTGCACCGGCATCGAGTTCTGCAAGCTCGCCATCGTCGAGACCAAGGCGCGCGGCGCCTCGCTCATCGACGAGCTGGAGCGCCGCCTCCCGGACTTCGACGAGCCCCTCACCATCAACCTCAACGGCTGCCCGAACGCCTGTGCCCGCATCCAGACCGCGGACATCGGTCTCAAGGGCCAGCTCATGCTCGACGAGCACGGCGAGCAGGTCGAGGGCTACCAGGTGCACCTGGGCGGCGCCCTCGGCCTTCAGGCCGGCTTCGGGCGCAAGGTGCGCGGCCTGAAGGTCACCGCCCAGGAGCTGCCGGACTACGTGGAGCGGGTCCTCAAGCGCTTCCAGGCCGAACGCGAGGACGGCGAGCGCTTCGCCGCCTGGGCGGCCCGGGCCTCCGAGGAGGACCTGTCGTGAGCGAGCGCGCCGCGCCCTTCTACTGCCCCTACTGCGGCGACGAGGACCTGCGTCCCGGTGAGCAGGGCCACGGCGCCTGGGAATGCGGGGCGTGCAACCGCGCCTTCCAGCTGAAGTTCCTCGGGCTGCTCGCCCGGGGCCTTCAGTCCGACTCCACGGGAGGGGAACCGACATGACGGCGGTTCAGGAAGAACGTACGGCCGAGGACCTCAAGGCACTCGCCGAGCGGGCGGGCCGTGAGCTGGAGGACGCCTCCGCGCTGGAGATCCTCCAGTGGGCGGCGAAGACGTTCGGCAGCCGCTTCTGCGTGACCTCCTCCATGGAGGACGCGGTCGTCGCCCACCTGGCCTCCCGCGCCCTGCCCGGCGTGGACGTGGTGTTCCTCGACACCGGCTACCACTTCCCGGAGACCATCGGCACCCGCGACGCGGTCGAGGCCGTGATGGACGTGAACGTCATCACGCTCACGCCCCGGCAGACGGTCGCCGAGCAGGACGCCGAGTACGGGCCGAGGCTGCACGACCGCGACCCCGACCTGTGCTGCGCGCTGCGCAAGGTGAAGCCGCTGGAGGAGGGCCTGAAGGGCTACCAGGCCTGGGCGACCGGGCTGCGCCGCGACGAGTCTCAGACCCGGGCGAACACGCCGGTCGTCGGCTGGGACGAGAAGCGGGGCAAGGTGAAGATCTCGCCCATCGCCAAGTGGTCACAGGAAGATGTGCAAACGTACGTCACCGAGCACGGCGTCCTCACCAACCCGTTGCTGATGGACGGCTATGCCTCCGTGGGCTGCGCGCCCTGCACCCGTCGTGTGCTGGAGGGCGAGGACGCCCGCGCCGGACGCTGGGCGGGCCGCTCCAAGACCGAGTGCGGACTGCACGGCTGACATGACGACCACCACCGGACCGACGACCACCGGACCGACGACGACCACCACGGGACCGGCCACCGACACGGAACCGGCCACCACCGGACCATCGATATCCAGGGAGAACCACGTGACGACCGGAGCCACCGTCTGGCTCACGGGGCTGCCCAGCGCCGGCAAGACCACCATCGCCCGCGAGCTGGCCGACCGCCTCCGTGAGGAGGGCCGGCGCGTCGAGCTGCTCGACGGCGACGAGATCCGCGAGTTCCTCTCGGCGGGCCTCGGCTTCGACCGCGCGGACCGGCACACCAACGTGCAGCGCATCGGCTTCGTCGCCGAACTGCTCGCCCGCAACGGCGTCACGGCCCTGGTCCCGGTGATCGCGCCGTACGCGGACAGCCGCGACGCCGTGCGCAAGCGGCACGGGGCGAACGGCACGGCGTACGTCGAGGTGCACGTGGCCACCCCCGTCGAGGTGTGCTCGGTGCGCGACGTGAAGGGCCTGTACGCCAAGCAGGCCGCGGGCGAGCTGACGGGGCTCACCGGGGTGGACGACCCGTACGAGGAGCCCGTCGAGCCCGACCTGCGCATCGAGTCGCAGGACCAGACCGTGCAGGAGTCCGCCGCGGCGGTCCACGCGCTGCTCACCGAGAGGGGACTGGCATGACGACGACCGCCGAAGCGGCACGGGAGGGTACGGCCGGCCCGTACGCCCTCTCCCACCTCGACGCCCTCGAGTCGGAGGCCGTGCACATCTTCCGCGAGGTGGCGGGCGAGTTCGAGCGGCCGGTGATCCTCTTCTCCGGCGGCAAGGACTCGATCCTGATGCTGCACCTGGCGCTGAAGGCGTTCGCCCCGGCGGCCGTGCCGTTCTCCCTGCTGCACGTGGACACCGGGCACAACTTCCCCGAGGTCCTGGAGTACCGCGACCGTACGGTGGAGAAGCACGGGCTGCGGCTGCACGTCGCCTCCGTGCAGGACTACATCGACCGCGGGGTGCTCAAGGAGCGTCCGGACGGCACCCGCAACCCCCTCCAGACGCTGCCGCTGACCGAGAAGATCCAGGCGGAGAAGTTCGACGCCGTCTTCGGCGGCGGGCGCCGCGACGAGGAGAAGGCCCGGGCCAAGGAGCGGGTGTTCTCGCTGCGCGACGAGTTCTCCCAGTGGGATCCGCGCCGCCAGCGCCCCGAGCTGTGGAACCTGTACAACGGCCGGCACGCCCCGGGCGAGCACGTCCGCGTCTTCCCGCTCTCCAACTGGACCGAGCTGGACGTGTGGCAGTACATCGCCCGCGAGGGCATCGAGCTGCCGCAGATCTACTACGCCCACGAGCGCGAGGTCTTCGCCCGCTCCGGCATGTGGCTGACGGCCGGTGAGTGGGGCGGCCCGAAGGACGGCGAGACGACCGAGAAGCGCCGGGTCCGCTACCGCACCGTCGGCGACATGTCCTGCACCGGCGCCGTCGACTCCGACGCCGACGACATCGAGAAGGTCATCGCCGAGATCGCCGTCACCCGGCTCACCGAACGCGGCGCCACCCGCGCCGACGACAAGATGTCCGAGGCCGCGATGGAAGACCGCAAGCGCGAGGGGTACTTCTAGACATGACCAGCACCACTGAACCCGTCGAGCCGCTGTCGGTCTGGCAGTTGTCGGAGACGACCCTGCTGCGGTTCGCCACCGCCGGCTCGGTCGACGACGGCAAGTCCACGCTGGTCGGCCGGCTGCTGCACGACTCCAAGTCGGTCCTCACCGACCAGCTGGAGGCCGTCGAGCGGGCCTCCGCGAGCCGCGGCCAGGACGCCCCGGACCTCGCGCTGCTCACCGACGGCCTCAGGGCCGAGCGCGAGCAGGGCATCACCATCGACGTGGCCTACCGCTACTTCGCCACCCCGCGCCGCCGGTTCATCCTGGCCGACACCCCCGGGCACGTGCAGTACACGCGGAACATGGTCACCGGCGCCTCCACGGCCGAGCTGACGGTGATCCTCGTCGACGCCCGCAACGGCGTCGTCGAGCAGACCCGCCGGCACGCCGCGATCGCCGCCCTGCTGCGCGTCCCGCACGTCGTCCTCGCCGTCAACAAGATGGACCTGGTCGACTACCAGGAGTCCGTGTTCGCGGCCATCGCCGAGGAGTTCACGGCGTACGCCACCGAGCTGGGCGTCCCGGAGGTCACCGCGATCCCCATCTCGGCCCTGGAGGGGGACAACGTGGTGGAGGCGTCGGCGGTCATGGACTGGTACGGCGGCCCGACGGTGCTGGAGCACCTGGAGACCGTCCCGGTCAGCCACGACCTGGCGCACTGCCACGCCCGGCTGCCCGTGCAGTACGTGATCCGGCCGCAGACCTCCGAGCACCCCGACTACCGCGGCTACGCGGGGCAGATCGCCGCCGGCACCTTCCGGGTGGGCGACGAGGTCACCGTGCTGCCCTCGGGCCGCACCTCGAAGGTGTCCGCCATCGACGTGCTCGGCGAGCCGGTCGACGCGGCCTGGACGCCGCAGTCGGTGACGCTGCTCCTGGAGGACGACATCGACGTCTCGCGCGGCGACCTGATCGTGCCCAGCGAGGACGCCCCGGCCACCAGCCAGGACGTCGAGGCCACCGTCTGCCACGTCGCCGACGCGCCGCTCACCGTGGGCCACCGGGTGCTGCTCAAGCACGGCACCCGTACCGTCAAGGCGATCGTCAAGGACATCCCGGCCCGGCTCACGCTGGACGACCTGTCGCTGCACCCGCACCCCGGACAGCTCGTCGCCAACGACATCGGCCGGGTGAAGGTCCGCACCGCAGAGCCGCTGCCCGCCGACTCCTACGCCGACTCGCGGCGCACCGGCTCGTTCATCCTGATCGACCCCAGCGACGGCACCACGCTCACCGCCGGCATGGTCGGCGAGTCCTTCGCCGCGCCGGAGCCGGTCAAGGACGCGGCCGACGACGACGGGTGGGACTTCTGAGCATGGGCTCCCCCGACTTCTACTCCACGTTCGCCAAGGAGGGCGGCCGCATCGGCAGCGGCGCCCTCGGCAGCGGGCAGGGCGGAGTGGCGCGATGTGCGCGGTGACGTACGCGCACCGCTCGCGCGCCCTCACCCCCCGCAGCCGAAGACCTGCCGACCTCCCGGCCACGCCCTGACACCTCGGACCAACCGACAGGCGTGCGTGCCGGACCAACGAGAGGAACACCTCCCGTGCCTGCCACCACCGCCCTGCGCCGCACCCTGGCGGTCATAGCCGCCGTTCCGCTGCTCACCCTGGCCGCCTGCGGCTACGGCTCCCAGGCGAAGGACGACGACACCGCCAAGGTCGCCGAGGGCGCCGAGAAGATCGACGGTCTCGACTCGGTCCGGATCGGCTACTTCGGCAACATCACGCACGCCACCCCGCTGGTCGCCAACCAGAAGGGCTTCTTCCAGAAGGCACTGGGCGCGACCGAGGCCAAGTACGCGGTCTTCAACGCGGGGCCGTCCGAGATCGAGGCCCTGAACTCCGGCTCCATCGACATCGGCTGGATCGGCCCGTCCCCGGCGGTCAACGGCTACGCCAAGTCCGACGGCAAGAACCTGCGCATCATCGGCGGTTCGGCCTCGGGCGGTGTGAAGCTCGTGGTGAACCCGGACAAGATCAAGTCCCTGAAGGACGTCAAGGGCAAGCGCATCGCCACGCCGCAGCTGGGCAACACGCAGGACGTGGCGTTCCTCAACTGGGTCGCCGAGCAGGGCTGGAAGGTCGACGCCCAGAGCGGCAAGGGCGACGTGACGGTCGTCCGCAGCGACAACAAGGTCACCCCGGACGCCTACAGGTCCGGTTCCCTGGACGGCGCCTGGGTGCCCGAGCCCACCGCGTCCAAGCTGGTCGCCGAGGGCGGCAAGGTGCTCCTGGACGAGTCGACGCTGTGGCCCGACGAGAAGTTCGTGATCACGAACATCATCGTGTCGCAGAAGTTCCTCAAGGAACACCCGAAGGCGGTCGAAGCCGTCCTGAAGGCGTCGGTCGACACCAACGAGTGGATCACGGCCCACCCGGACGAGGCGAAGACCGCGGCCAACGCGCAGCTGGAGAAGGACTCCGGCAAGGCGCTCCCGGCGGACGTGCTGGACCCGGCCTGGGAGTCGATCAGGCTCACCGACGACCCGCTGGCCGCCACCCTCGACGCCCAGGCGGAGCACGCCGTGAAGGCCGGTCTGCTGGAGCAGCCCGACCTGAACGGCATCTACGACCTGACGCTGCTGAACAAGGTCCTCAAGGCCAAGGGCAAGCCCGCGGTCGACGACGCCGGGCTCGGCGTCGAGTAAAGCCCGGATCCGACCACCCAGGAGGTGACGACCATGGCCACGACCACGACCCTCGCCAAGGCCGCCGACGGCACCGAGTCGGCCGAGTACGCGGCCCGCATCGAGCACGTCTCGAAGTCCTTCGCGGGCCCCGCCGGGCAGCAGCTCGTCCTGGACGACATCACCCTCGATGTCGCGCCCGGCGAGTTCGTCACCCTCCTGGGAGCCTCCGGCTGCGGCAAGTCCACGCTGCTGAACCTGGTGGCGGGCCTGGACCGGCCCAGCGCGGGCGGCATCAGCACGGACGGGCGGCCGGCCCTGATGTTCCAGGAGCACGCCCTGTTCCCGTGGCTGACCGCGGGCAAGAACATCGAACTCGCCCTGAGGCTGCGGGGCGTGCCCAAGGCCGAGCGCCGCGACAAGGCGGAGGAGCTGCTCGAACTCGTCCGCCTGAAGGGCGCGTACGGCAAGCGGGTGCACGAGCTGTCGGGCGGTATGCGCCAACGGGTCGCGATGGCCCGGGCGCTCGCCCAGGAGAGCAAGCTGCTGCTGATGGACGAGCCGTTCGCGGCGCTGGACGCCATCACCCGGGACGTGCTGCACGACGAGCTGACCCGCATCTGGCGCGAGACGCAGGTGTCCGTGCTGTTCGTGACGCACAACGTCCGCGAGGCCGTGCGGCTGGCCGAGCGCGTGGTGCTGCTGTCCTCCCGTCCCGGGCGCATCGCGCGCGAGTGGACGGTGGGCATCCCGCAGCCGCGCCGTATCGAGGACACCGCCGTGGCGGAGCTGTCCGTCGAGATCACCGAAGAACTGCGTGGGGAGATCCGCCGACATGGCCAGCACTGACACGACGCGTCCCGCCGGGGGCGCGGGCCCGAAGGACGGCGGCGACCTCGCCGGTCTGGAGGCGGGCCTGGACGCACTGGAGTCGGTGCAGCAGGGACGCACGCCGCTGCGGCAGACCCTGGTCGAGAAGGTCCTGCCGCCCACCGTCGCGGTCCTGCTGGTGCTGGCGGTCTGGCAGGCACTGGTCTCTTTCAAGATCGTCGACGATCCGACCAAGCTGCCCGCCCCGTCCGACGTGTGGGACGTGCTCCACCAGGCCTGGCTCCAGGGCGAACTGCTCGGCTACATCTGGACCAGCGTCTCGCGCGGTCTGCTCGGCTTCTGCTTCGCGCTGATCATCGGCACCCCGCTGGGGCTGCTGGTGGCACGGGTGAAGTTCGTGCGGGCGGCGATCGGCCCGATCCTGTCCGGCCTCCAGTCGCTGCCCTCGGTGGCCTGGGTGCCGCCGGCCGTGATCTGGCTGGGCCTGAACAACTCGATGATGTACGCCGTCATCCTGCTCGGCGCGGTGCCCTCCATCGCCAACGGCCTGGTGTCCGGCGTCGACCAG
This sequence comes from Streptomyces sp. NPDC001599, assembly GCF_042893535.1. NCBI lineage: Bacteria > Bacillati > Actinomycetota > Actinomycetes > Kitasatosporales > Streptomycetaceae > Streptomyces > Streptomyces sp. NPDC001599. Next base: position 291,145 of record NZ_JBIAVA010000006.1, on the reverse strand, counting down.
GTCTCCCCGATCTTCCTGCGCGCGGGGCGCACGCTGGGCGCGACGGGGCTGAAGGGGACCTGGCACATCGTGCTGCCGGCCGCGCTGCCCGGCTACGTCGCCGGTCTCAAGCAGGGCTGGGCCTTCTCCTGGCGTTCGCTGATGGCCGCCGAGATCATCGCCTCCTTCCCCGACCTGGGCGTCGGCCTCGGGCAGTTGCTGGAGAACGGCCGCAACGCCAGCGACATGGCCATGGTCTTCGAGGCCATCCTGCTCATCCTCGTCGTCGGCATCGCCATCGACCTGCTGATCTTCAGCCCGCTGGAGCGCTGGGTGCTGCGCAGCCGCGGTCTGCTGGTGAAGGGCTGAGGTACGCCATGTCCGCGCCGGTCCGCCCCGTCCTCCTGGTCGTCGCCCACGGCAGCCGCGACCCGCGGCACGCCCAGGCCGTGCACGCCCTGGTCCGCCGGGTGCGGGCGCTGCGCCCGGACGTGCGGGTGGAGACCGGCTTCCTGGACTTCAACGTCCCCTCGGTGCAGGGCGTGCTGGAGTCCCTGGAGACGGAGGGCGTGCGGGACGTGGTCGCCCTGCCGCTGCTGCTGACCCGCGCCTTCCACGCCAAGGCGGACATCCCCGCGGTCCTGGCGGCGGCACCGCCGCGGCTCAGGATCCGGCAGGCGGAGGTGCTCGGTCCCTCTCCCCTGCTCCTGTCGGCGCTGGAGCGGCGCCTGTACGAGGCGGGCCTGACGCCCGCCGACAAGTCCTCGACCGGGGTCGTGCTGGCCTCGGCGGGGTCCTCCGACCCGGAGGCGATCGCAGTGATCGCTGAAATCGCGCGGGAGTGGCGGCTCACCGGTTGGTGCGCCGTGCGGCCTGCGTTCGCCTCCGCATCCCTTCCGCGCACCGAGGACGCGGTGCGGGGGCTGCGCGAGCTGGGCTGTGCGCGCGTCGCCGTCGCCCCGTACGTCCTGGCGCCCGGCTTCCTGCCGGACCGTATCGCGCGGGGCGCGGCCGGGGCGGACGTGCTGGCCGACGTCCTGGGTCCCGCACCGGAGGTGGCGCGGGTCCTGCTGGAGCGGTACGACGCGGCGCGGGTGCCGGTGGCGCTGGCGGTCGGGGCCTGAGGGGTCGGCGACCCGTCAGGGGTTCGTCAGCTCCACGAGCTTGGTGACCGTGTTCCAGTTGCGGCTGGTGGCGATCAGTCCCTTGTTGACGCGGGGTCTGGCGAGGGCTTCGGCGAGCTTGGAGCGGCCCAGCCCGTCCGGTGCATAGAGGTACAGGGCGCGGTCGCCGAGGCGGAACTCCTCGGGGTGGAAGGCCGGTGCGTCGATCGCCGCGAAGCGGTCCGCGTCGACGGGTGCGGAGAAGTAGGTGACGTGCAGTTGCCTGGCCTCCAGTCCGGCGGCCGGGAAGGGGCAGGCCTCGACGACCGACCTCAGGTAGGCGTGGTCGCGCACGAGCACGTCCACCGGGAAGCCGAACCGCTTCTCGATCGCCTCCGCCAGCTCCGCGGCCAGGGAGTCCTCGTCGCCGTGGGCCGAGGCGAAGACGGCCTGTCCGCTCTGCAGATGGGTGCGTACGGCGTCGTGGCCGAGGGAGGTCAGCAGCGTGCGCAGGTCGGCCATGGGGACCTTCCGGCTGCCGCCCACGTTGATCCCGCGCAGCAGCGCCGCGTACATCGTCGTCATCGGCCCACCATAGAACGGCCGTCGTGCCCCGTGGGGGTGGGCACGACGGCCTGGTCCGCGAGGGGCGGACGTGCGCGCCACTCTCGCCGATGCGGTGTGCGGGGTTCAACCGCTGCACGCACCTGTGACTTAATCAACAACTCTTCGGAAAGCCCTCGCCGTCCGGCGCCCCCGGTAGATGTAAGGGGCGGGGATCCTCCTCAGCGGTGAGGGCGACGATACGGAGGGATGAGACGAGGCCGCCGCACGTCACCGAAGAGCACGACGCGACGGCCTTACGCGGCCCATACCTTCGAAACGCAAGGTGGCGGCAGGGGGCCGGCACCGCTCATGAGGGGGCAGGCCGGTCATGCGGAACCGAGAGACACGGGTGCGGGGCATAGCCGCCCGGGCGGGCGGCTGGAGTGCCCGGCACCGATGGGCCGCCGTCGGGATCTGGGTGTTGTTCGTCGTCCTGGCGATGGGGCTCGGTTCGGCGGCCGGCCGGGTCGACGTCAAGGACAGCGACCAGATGGGCGGCGAGACGCACACCGCCGCCCGGATCGTCGAGGACGCCGGGATCGACGAGCCGGCCAGTGAGACGGTCCTGATCCAGGCGAAGTCCGGTGATCTGAAGGCCACCGACGCCGAGTTCCGGGCCGCGGTCGACGCGGTCGTCACGGCGGTGGAGGGCACCGGGAAGGTCACGGGCGTCACCTCCCCCTACGAGGCGAAGACGATCTCGAAGGACGGCCGCAGCGCGCTGGTGCAGTTCGACATGCGCGGCGAGGCGGACACCGCGGGCGAGCGGGTCGAGCCGGTGCTGAAGGCGGTCGAGGGGGTCCAGAAGGAGCACGAGTCGCTGCGGATCGAGGAGATCGGCGGCGCCAGCATGATGAAGACGTTCGACGACGCGTTCGGCGACGACTTCAAGAAGGCCGAGTACTCGGCGGTGCCGGTGGCCCTCGGCATCCTGCTCGTCGCCTTCGGCGCGCTGGTGGCGGCGCTGGTCCCGGTGGCGCTGGCGATCACCGCGATCATCGCGACGATGGGTCTGATGGGCCTGGTCAGCCACCTCCAGCCGATGAGCGAGACCGCCAACTCCGTGATGCTGCTCGTGGGTCTGGCCGTCGGTGTCGACTACTGCCTGTTCTACCTGCGCCGGGAGCGCGAGGAGCGGGCCGCCAGGCGGGACGCGCAGACGGCGCTCAGGATCGCCGCCGCCACCAGTGGCCGGGCGATCGTGGTCTCCGGTGTCACGGTGTGCGTGGCGATGGCGGGCATGCTGTTCACGGGTATCGCCGAGTTCGAGGCGATGGGTCTGGCCTCGCTGATGGTGGTCGCGGTCGCCATGGTCGGCTCGGTGACGGTGCTGCCGGCGCTGTTGTCCCTGCTGGGTGAGCGGGTGGAGAAGGGCCGCCTGCCGTTCCTGCGCCGGCGCCGTCCCGGCGGCTCCGCGGGCGAGGGCAGCCGGTTCTGGACGGCCGTGCTGAAGCGGGTCCTGGCCAAGCCGCTGCTGGCGGCGGCGGTGGCGGTCGGCGCGCTGCTGGCCGTGGCCGCGCCCGCCCTGGGCATGAAGACGCAGAACCTCACGCTGGACCAGGAGTTCGGCGACTCGCTGCCCATCGTGCAGACGTACAACCGGGTCAACGAGGCCTTCCCCGGCGGTTCGGACCCGGCCGAGGTGGTCGTGAAGGCCGACGACATCAACGCGCCCGAGGTGCGGGCCGCGCTCGCCGACTTCCGGGAGCGGGCGATCAGTTCGGGCGCCTCGCGCGGGCCGGTGGACATCACGATGCACGACGAGCAGAACGTCGCGCTGGTGTACGTCCCGCTGGTCGGCGGTTCCGACCAGGACAAGGCGGGCGAGAGCCTGGACAAGCTGCGCGACGACGTGCGGCCTGCGACGCTGGGCAAGGTCGAGGGCGTCGAGGCGCCGATCACCGGTCAGGTGGCGGGCAACAAGGACTTCAACGACCAACTCGTGGGCTCGGTCCTGCCGGTCTTCGTGTTCGTCGTGGTCTTCGCCTTCCTGCTGATGCTGCTGTCCTTCCGCTCGCTGACGGTCGCGCTCACCTCGATCGTGCTCAACCTGCTCTCGGTGGGCGCGGCGTACGGCATCCTGGTCGCCGTCTTCCAGCACGGCTGGGGCGCCTCGCTGGTGGGCGCGGAGGGTGTGGGCGCCATCATCACGTGGCTGCCGCTGTTCCTCTTCGTGATCCTGTTCGGCCTGTCGATGGACTACCACGTGTTCGTGGTCTCCCGGATCCGCGAGGCGCGGCTGCGCGGGCGCTCCACCCGGGACGCGATCCAGCACGGCGTGGTCACCACGGCCGGGGTCGTCACCAGTGCCGCCGTCATCATGGTCGCGGTGTTCGCCATCTTCGGCACGCTGTCCATGCAGTCGATGAAGCAGATGGGCGTGGGCCTGGCGGCGGCGGTGCTGATCGACGCGACGATCATCCGGGGCGTGCTGCTGCCGGCCGTGATGTCGCTGCTCGGCGAGCGCAACTGGTACCTGCCCAAGTGGCTGCACCGGCTGCCGGACCTGACCCACGACGAGTCGCCCGAGGCGATCGCGTCGCCGGAGCGGGACGGCGAGCGCGGGGAGCGGGGAGAGCCGGTCGGCGTCTGACCGGCTCCCGTCGGCACGCCACCACGGCCGAAGGGCCCGTCGGTTCCGGGGGAACCGACGGGCCCTTCGGTATGCCGTGCCGGGTCAGCCGCGGGCGGCGGCCAGTTCGGCCTCGATGAGGTCGGCGGCCCGCCGGGTGCCGCCCTCCTCGGCCATCTGCGCCTGGATCTCCGTCAGGCGCCCGGCCACCTCCGCGTCGTCGACCAGGGCGAGGGCGGCGGTGCGCAGCGCCTCGGCGGTGGCCTCCTCGGTGGGGAGCGTGCGGGCGACGCCGAGACCCTGGAGCATGTCGGCGTTGCCGAACTGGTCCGCGGCCTGCGGTACGGCGATCATCGGAGTGGCGGTCGCCAGTCCCTCCTGACTGCCGCCGGCGCCGGCGTGGGTGACGAACAGGTCGGCCTGCTGGAGGATCGCCAACTGCGGCACCCACGTGCGCACTTCCACGTTGTCCGGTACGTCGCCCAGCTCGGCCGGGTCCACGTGCCGGCCGACCTGGAGCACGGTGTGCCAGCCGGGCAGCTCGCCGAAGGCGCGGACGCACTCCCGGTAGAACGCCGGCTGTTTGGTGAAGGCGGACCCGAGGGAGACGAGGACGACCTTCTCCGCGCCCTCGGGACGGGTCCATTCGCCCTCGGCGGCGCGGTCCCCCTGGCAGGCGCCGACGAAGGTGTACGCCTTCTCGTCCACCCGGTCGGCGTTGGGCTGGAGCGCCTTGGGGATCAGCACCAGGGAGCGGTCGGGGCGGCCGACGAAGGGGTCGGGGTGGTCGGTGATCCCGTTCTCCGCCAGCCAGGCGTGGAAGCGGGCGTAGTACGCCTGCCCGCGCTCGGTCTTCAGCGGCTCCTCCCACATCGGCTCGCCGACCTCCTGCTCGTATCCCTCCCAGGCGACCATGCAGGGCGACAGGGAGATCACCGGCACGTCCCAGCGGCGGCCGAGGACGCGTGCGGTGTAGGAGGCGATGTCGTGCAGGATCAGATCCGGTTCGTCGCCCTCGTACGCCTCGGTGAGTTGGGGAAGCGACTGGATCGCGTCGTCCAGGAAGGGCTCCACGTTGTCCAGCAGGGTGCTCCCCCACGCCTCGGGGTCGGCGTCGGGGCCGGGCAGGGTGCTGTGCCAGAGCTTGGGTTCGGCGCCCGCCTCGGCGACCTTCTCCGCGAGGAGCGGCGGGATCGCGTACGTCACCCGGTGCCCTCGCGCGACGAGCTCGCGGATCACCTCCAGGCTGGGGTTCACGTGGCCGTGCAAAGCGATGGAGAACATGGCGATGTGCGCGGGGCGAGTGGTCATGCCCGCACCGTATGCGAGACGAGACGTCTCGTGCAACTTCTTTCCGTTCATGCTGTCAGCTCCTCGTGCAGCCGCAGCCACCGGTCGGGCGCGACCTCGCCGACGAGCACGCCGTGATCCAGCCGTGCCGCCCGGAACGCCGCGTCCACCCGGCGTCGCGGTCGGGCCCGGCGCAGGGACGCGTGCAGCGAGCCGCCGACGCCCGAGAAGCCCAGCTCGACCAGGTCCGCCCAGGTGCGGCGGGCGGCGGCGGTGAGCAGCGGGGCGGGGCGGCGTTGGATGCGGAGGATGCCGGCGTCGACGCGCGGCGCCGGGCGGAAGCGGTGGCGGCCCACCCGGCCCAGCAGCCGCCACTCGTGGCGCGGCCAGGTCAGGACCGTGAGCAGGGTCCAGCGGCCGTAGTCGCCGGTGCGCTTGCGGGCGTACTCGAGCTGGGTGAGGAGGGTGGCTTCGGTGAGGCCGGGCGCGGACAGGCACCAGTCCACGATGTCGGCGGTGCGCGAGAAGGGCACGTTCCCGGCGACCGAGAAGGGTGTGCGCGGGGGCCGGGCGGCGAGGAAGTCACCGGCGACGACGTGGACGTGCGGGGTGCGCGCGAATCGGGCGCGGAGCCCGGGGAGGAGCCGGGGGTCGATCTCGTAGGCGTACAGCTCGCGGCTGCGGCGGGCGAGCGGCTCGGTGAGGGCGCCGTTGCCGGCGCCCACTTCGAGCAGGAGGGGCGGGCGCCCGGGGTCGGGGGCGGCGAGCCGCGCGACCCGTTCGGCGGTGGCGCGGTCGGTGAGGAAGTTCTGCGAGAGCGTGCGGGCACGCTGGGTGGGGCGGGCCATGGCCTGCGGTCCTTGTCTTCCGTGACAGGAGGGGAAAAGGGCAGCCGAAGGCCCTGACCGGAAGACGAAGGCAAAAGGGAATGCGGAGGCTCAGCCCCGCCGCGCGCGCGTCGGACGTGTCGGACGCGTCGAGTGCGTCAGCGGCGGGGGGACCCCGGGCCGGTCAGGGCTCCGGGGCCACGACGCATCCTGATGGAGTACGTGCAGCCCCGGCCGAGACCGGAGTTGATGATCGCGTTGAAAGCTGCCACGGAGGCGACGCTAGGCGGACGGGTGCCCGGCGGGCAAACCGTTTTCGCGCGGCGGCCGTCAGCGCTGGTAGCGGGCGAGTACCAGGTTGCCGTCCTCCTCCAGTCTGTGGCGCAGTTCTCCCATGCCGATCGCCCCGCTGTAGTACTCCTGGAGCGCCGGGGTCGCCACTTTGTCCTTCCACTCGGCGTAGCCCCGCACGGACTGCGCGGGCGCCGGGCGCAGGTGGGCGGCGAGTGCGGTGCCGGTGGCCCAGCCGCGCTCGGCCGTGTGCAGGGCGGGGTCCTTCAGTGCCTGCTCCCCGGTGGGCAGCATCCAGTCGCCGAGCGCGAGGCGCACCATGTTGTCCGGCTGGAGGAGGAAGTCGACGAACGCGGCCGCCTCCTTCTTGTGCGGGCTGTCCTCGGCGATGGACAGGGTCTGCGGGCTGACCCCCTGGGCGAGCCCGTCGGCGCCGGCCGGGGCGGGCAGCACCTGCCAGTCGAAGCCCTCGGGTGCCTGCTGCTCGATCTGCTGGCGGTAGGAGAAGCCGAGCGGCACCATCGCGTACTTGCCCGCGAAGAAGCCGGGCAGGGTGTCGGAGCCGCCGCTGCCCAGGGTGGTGGGCGAGGCGCTGCGGTCGGCGCCGACCTGGTCGCGGACGGTGCGGGGCACCACCTGGTCGCCGTCCTCGAAGCGGACGGTCACCCTGCCGTCGGCTCCCCGGTGGAACAGCTTGCCGCCGGTGGACAGGGAGAGGTTGAGCGTGGCGGACACGGGCTCCTTGAGCGGCCAGGCCACCCCGTACGTGCCGTCGCCGCTCAGCTCCTTCGTCACCTGCCGGAACTCCGCCCAGGTCCAGGGGTGTTCGGGCGTCGGGATCCGGACGCCGGACTTCTCGAGCAGGGTGGCGTTGGCGATCAGCACCCGCGGTTCCTGGAGGAACGGCACGCCGTAGACGCCGTCGCCGAAGGTGGCCGTCTCCCAGCTGCGTTGCGGTATGTCGGACCTCAGCCGCGCGGGCAGCAGTCCGGTGAGGTCGGCGAGGTAGCCGCCGTAGGCGAAGTCGGCGAGGTCGTCGGAGGCGTCGTGGATGATGTCGGGTGCCTCGCCTCCCTCGAAGGAGGTGAGCAGCTGGTCGTGGACGCTGTCCCAGCTGCCCTGGACGTACTCGACGCGCACGTCCGGGTGGGTGGCGTTCCACTCCCGCACCAGTTCCTTGTTGGCCTTCACCGACTCGTCCTGCCAGGCCAGGGACTGGAAGCGGAGGGTGATCCGGCCGTCGTCCGCCCCGTCGCCGCCGCCCGAGCAGCCCGCGAGCAGCAGGACGGCACAGGCGAACAGGGTGAGGATCCTCGTACGCGTCCGCGTCATCAGCTCTTCACCGCCCCGGCGAGCATGCCGCCCGTGATCCGCCGCTGGATGAGGGCGAAGACCACCAGCGAGGGCAGGGTGGCGAGGAAGGCCGCCGCGGCGAGCGGTCCGAGGTCGGCGACGCCCTCGGCGCCGATGAAGTGGGTGAGGATCACGGGCAGGGTCTGTTTCTCCGGTGTCTTCAGCAGGACCAGCGCGAAGAAGAACTCGTTCCACGCGGTGATGAACGCGAACAGGGCCGTCGCCACGATCCCGGGCGCGAGCAGCGGCGCGGTCACCGAGACCAGGGTCCGCAGCCGTCCGGCGCCGTCGACCGCGGCCGCCTCCTCCAGCTCGCGCGGCACGGCGCGGACGTATCCGGTGAGCATCCACAGCGCGAACGGCAGCGACCAGACGACGTACACCATGATCAGGCCGGGGACGGAGTTGATCAGGCCGAGGTTCTTCAGGACCAGGAACAGCGGGATGATCAGGAGGACGAAGGGGAAGGCTTGGCTGACCACGACCCACCCGGTGGCCGCCTTGGCGAGCCGGCCGCGGCGGCGGGCCATGACGTACGCCATCGGGGTCGCGATCAGCACCGCGATCACGGCGGCGCCGAGCGCGGCGAGCAGGGAGTTGAGCCCGGCCTGGAGCAGCGGCTGCTCGCCGAAGGCCTGCCGGAAGTTGTCGAGGGTGGGGTTCTTCGGGATCCAGGTGGGGTGCAGACTGGCCAGCTCGCGCGGCGGCTTGAACGCGATGGAGATCAGCCAGAGGAACGGAAAGGCCAGGAAGACCAGGTAGGCGAGCAGTGCCGCGTACTGGCCCGTGCGGGCCGCGGTCGAGGTCCTCACGCCTTGTCACCTCCCTTGGCCTCGCCCCGGAGCCGGCCGACGAGGAAGACCGCCAGCAGGATCGAGATCAGGGCGACCATCACGCACCCCATGGCTGCCGCGTAACCGAACTGGCCGTAGCGGAAGGCCTCCTCGTACGCGAAGAGCATGGGCAGCCGGGTGCGGCCGCCGGGGCCGCCGTTGGTCAGCACGTAGACCAGGGCGAAGGAGTTGAAGTTCCAGATGAGGTTGAGCGCGGTGATGGCGAGCGCGACGGGTCTGAGGGCGGGCCAGGTGACCGTGCAAAAGCGGCGCCAGGCTCCCGCGCCGTCCACCGCGGCCGCCTCGTGCAGCTCGCGCGGGGTGTTCTGGAGTCCGGCGAGCAGGGCGACGGTCGTCTGCGGCATGCCGGCCCAGACGCCGACGACGATGACCGCGGGCAGGGCGGTGCCGAGGCCGCTGAGCCAGTCGTGGCCGTTTCCGAGGCCGAGGTCGCGCAGGGTCTCGTTGAGGATGCCCGCGTCCGCGTTGTAGACCAGCCGCCACATGATGCCGACGACGACCTCGGGCATCGCCCAGGGGATGATCGCCAGCGCCCGGGCCAGCCAGCGCAGCCGGAGGTTCTGGTTGAGCAGCAGGGCGAGACCGAGGGCGAGCAGGAACTGCGGCACGGTGACCCCGACGGCCCACACCAGGCCGATCCGGAACGACTCCCAGAAGGGCGTGTCGTGCAGCAGGTCCTGGAAGTTCAGGGCGCCGATCCACTCGGTGGGCTCCGTGCGGCCCGACTGGGCGTCGGTGAACGCCAGCAGGATGCCGTAGAGCAGCGGCCCGACGCTGAGGACCAGGATCGGGATCAGCGCGGGCAGCACCAGGAACCAGGCGCCGTGGTCCGGCGCGCCCCGTGGGGCGTCCGGGCCGGGCGCACGGCGCGCCGGTCGTCTCGACTCGGTCACCAATGTCACGTAATCAACCCCTTTGCACGGCTCGGACGGGCTTGGTCATGGTCGTGAAGTGACCGCGTCCCGTCAATAGCCCCCGACATGCTCCCACCTGTGCGAATGGGACACTGACCGGCGGACGGCGGGAACCGGCACGAACACGGAGGCACGGGACGATGGACGAGGCACGGGCGCGGGAGGTGCTGGCCGCGGCGGGGGTGCTGCCCGGCCCGGCGTCGGAGGCGCGGCTGCTGGCCCTCGGCGAGAACGCGGTGTTCGCCGCGGGCGACCTGGCGGTCAAGGTGGGCCGCGACGCGGAACTCCTCGGGCGGGCGCGCCGGGAACTGGCCGTCGCCCTCTGGCTGGAGGAGGCGGGCGTCCCGGCGGTGCGGGCGGCGGAGCCGACGGCCCTGTTCGTCGACGGGCACCCGGTGACGGTGTGGCGGCGGCTGCCCGAACCGGTGCGGCCCACCGAGCCCCGGGACGTGGCAGCGCTGCTCCGGCTCGTCCACGAACTGCCCCTCCCCTCCTCCTTCGAGCTGCCGCCCCGCGAGCTGCTGGGCGGAGTGGAACGCTGGCTGCGCCTGGCGGGCGACGTGATCGACCCCGCGGACGCCGCGTATCTGCGTGAGCGCCGGGACGGCTTCGCGTCGGCGGCCGCCGCGCTCACCCCGCACCTGACGCCGGGTCCGATCCACGGGGACGCACTGCCCCGCAATGTGCACGTCGGTCCGGACGGGCCGGTCCTGATCGACCTGGAGACCTTCTCCGCCGACCTGCGCGAGCACGACCTGGTGGTGATGGCGCTGAGCCGGGACCGCTACGGGCTGCCCGCCGAGGCGTACGACGCCTTCACCGCGACCTACGGCTGGGACGTGCGCGAGTGGGACGGCTGCGCGGTGCTGCGCGGCGCCCGCGAGACCGCGAGCTGCGCGTGGGTGGCCCAGCACGCGCCGAGCAACCCCAAGGCGCTGGCCGAGTTCGAGCGCCGGGTGGCGTCGCTGCGGGACGAGGATCCCGAGGTGCGCTGGTACCCCTTCTGACCCGTGGGTGGGTCGGGCCGGGCCCTGTCAGACCCGCTCGTCGGCCGGCTCCTCGGCCAACTCGCGCAGCGGCCAGGTCCCGTCGACGACGGCCGTGGCGTCGCCCTTGCGGCGCAGGAAGCTCTGGAAGTCCGCCGCCCACTCGGCGTACCACTCGATCTGGCGGCGGTGCAGGTCCGCCGGGCCGAGGGCCGCGACCTTGGGGTGGCGGCCGGCTATCGCGCAGGCGAGCCGGGCCGCGGCGAGGGCGTCGGCCGTGGCGTCGTGGGCGGCGTCGAGCGGGACCCCGTACTCCCGGCAGACCGCTTCCAGGTTGCGCTTGCCCCTGCGGTAGCGGTCGACGGAGCGGTCGATCGTGTACGGGTCGATGACCGGGGCGGGGTCCGGGCCCCCCAGCCGCTCGCGCAGGGACGGCAGCGCGTGGCGCCGCAGTTCGGCGGAGAGCAGGGTGAGGTCGAAGGCCGCGTTGTAGGCGACGACCGGGACGCCCGCCTTCCAGTGGTCCACGAGGACGGTGGCGATGGCGTCCGCGACCTGGTCGGCGGGCCGGCCCTCACGGGCCGCGCGTTCGTTGCTGATGCCGTGCACCGCGACCGCGTCCGCCGGGATCTCCACTCCGGGGTCGGCCAGCCACTCCCGCCGGCCCAGCGGCTCCGAGCCCCTGACCTCGATCACGGCTCCCGTGACGATGCGCGCCTCGCGCGGATCGGTGCCCGTCGTCTCCAGGTCGAAGCCGATCAGCAGCTCCCGGTGCCAGCCCATGGGCGGTCCCCCTTCTTGGTGGTGCGTTCCCCCAGTGGTCTCCACCCTCGCACGGGCCACTGACAATCAGAGGATCGCATTCCGCTTATGCCCGCACCGACCCCGGGCCCGCCTTCACGACACCGGCCTCGAATCCGCCCACATCAGCTCGAATTCCTCACGGTAGGTGGGGAAAAGTCCGACCTCGTCGACCCGGTCCGACTTCACGACCTTTCCCCCGTTCCGCCCGTTGCGCAGGACCAGGACCGGCGCCTCCATGCCCCGGGTGCGGCGCAGGTAGGACTGCACCACCGCGATGCCGTCGGCGCCGTCGCCGTCGACGAGGTAGGCCGTGAAGCGGGGCGTCTCGTCGAAGACCTGGATCTCGAAGGCCCCCGGGTCCCGCAGCCGGGCCCGCACGCGGCGCATGTGCAGGATGTTCATCTCCACGGCGCGGCTCAGCTCGCCCCGCTTGATGCCCAGTTCGCGCTCGCGGCGCTTGATCGCACTGGAGGCCGGGTTCAGGAAGAGCAGCCGTACCCGGCCGCCGCCCTCGGCCATCCGCAGCAGGCGGCGGCCGGAGAAGTTCTGCACGAGCAGGTTGAGGCCGATACCGAGGGCGTCCACGCGGCGGGCGCTGCCGAACAGGTCCTCGGCGGGGAACTGGCGCAGCAGCCGCACCCGGTCCGAGTGCACGGCGACCACGTCGGCGTAGCGGTCCCCGACCAGGTCCTCCACGGCGTCCACCGGGAGCCGGCGCGCGGACGGCACGTCACTGCCCGCGCCGAGCACCTCGAGCAGCCGCGCCGAGGCCCGCTCGGCCTGGTTCAGGACCGCCTCGGACAGGGCGCGGTTGCGGGAGACGACGTTGCGGGTGACCTCCAGCTCGTCCAGGGCCAGTTCGACGTCGCGGCGCTCGTCCACGTAGGGCTCGAAGCAGGGCCAGTGCTGCACCATCAGCTCGCGCAGCTGCGGCAGGGTGAGGAAGCTGAGGACGTTGTCGTCGGCCGGGTCGAGCAGGTAGCCCTTGCGGCGGCTGACCTCGCGGACGGCGACGGCGCGCTGCACCCACTCCTGGCCGGCGGGTCCGGCGGCGGCGACCACCCAGTCGTCGCCGTGGACCGGTTCGTAGACCGGCCGCAGGACGGCGGCCACGACCGCGCGCAGCCGCTGCTCGACCAGGTTCAGCCAGATGTAGGCCCGGCCCGCCCGCTGCGCACGCGTGCGCACCTCGTGCCAGGCCGCTGCGTCCCAGTCCAGTTCCGGACCGATCGCGCCCGCGTTCATCGGCCGCGCCAGGGACACCGCACCGGGCGGGACGTCCGCGGAGTTCCCCTGGTGACCGTCGTCACCAGGAGGCAGCTCCAGCCCTCCCGAGCCCACCCGAGTACCGCCTTCCGCTCCCCCGGACACTGCCGGGGACACCCCGTCCCAACGATCAAGGAAGGGTACTCCGGTAGCGGTCCGCGGTGCAGCCCGATGGACGGGCCGGTTTTGCCAACCTCCTTGATCCGCGGGCGTGTTCCGCTCGTGCTCACACCGGGGAGTGAGCGGATTCATAGCGGTGACGTGGCCGGGTACCGGAAGGGTGGCCCCGTGCCCGCGTCGAGGGCCGAGCCGAGGGAACGCCTCCCGGGTGGGTAGGAGGACGTGAGTGCTAGGGCCTGTCCGGCGGATCAGGCCGCAGGAAAGTAACGGTTCGTGACCAGCGCAGGCGTGCCAGACCCCGCGTCTGCGGCAGGATCCGCCGGACAGGCCCTGGGGTGGTCGCCTCACTTTCGGGGAGACTTCCGGGGGACTCGGAGCCAAGGCGTCCGCACCGGCGCCCCACACCTGAAAGAGTCGTGTTCATGCAGGTCTGGCCTGGAGAGGCGTATCCACTGGGTGCCACGTACGACGGCGCCGGCACCAACTTCGCGGTCTTCACGGAGGCCGCCGACCGAGTAGAGCTGTGTCTGCTGCACGACGACGGTTCGGAGACGGCGGTCGAGCTGCGGGAGAGCGATGCCTTCGTGCGGCACGCGTACGTGCCGGGCGTGATGCCGGGGCAGCGGTACGGGTACCGCGTGCACGGCCCGTACGCCCCGGAGCACGGACTGCGCTGCAACAGCGCCAAGCTGCTCCTCGATCCGTACGCACGTGCGATCAGCGGGGCGGTCCAGTGGGGCGAGGAGGTGTACGGCTACCACTTCGGCGAACCCGAACGGCGCAACGACCTCGACTCGGCCCCGCACACGATGACGTCGGTCGTGGTCAACCCGTACTTCGACTGGGGCGACGACCGCCGTCCCCGGACGGAGTACCACCACACGGTGATCTACGAGGCCCACGTGAAGGGCCTGACCATGCGCCACCCGGGCCTGCCGGAGGAGCTGCGCGGCACCTACGCGGCCCTCGCGCACCCGGCGCTGATCGAGCACCTCACCGGGCTCGGCGTGACCGCGCTGGAGCTGATGCCGGTCCATCAGTTCGTCAACGACCACCGGCTGGTGGACATGGGGCTCAACAACTACTGGGGCTACAACACGGTCGGCTTCTTCGCGCCGCACAACGCGTACGCCTCCTGGGGCGACCGCGGCCAGCAGGTGCTGGAGTTCAAGTCGGCGGTCAAGGCGCTGCACGAGGCCGGGATCGAGGTGATCCTGGACGTGGTCTACAACCACACCGCCGAGGGCAACCACCTGGGCCCGACGCTGTCCTTCAAGGGGCTGGACAACCCCTCGTACTACCGGCTGGCCGACGATCCCCGCTACTACATGGACACCACGGGGACCGGGAACTCGCTGCTCATGCGGTCCCCGCACGTACTCCAGATGATCATGGACTCGCTGCGGTACTGGGTCACCGAAATGCACGTGGACGGGTTCCGTTTCGACCTCGCGGCCACCCTGGCCCGGCAGTTCCACGAGGTGGACCGGCTGTCGTCGTTCTTCGACCTGGTGCAGCAGGACCCCGTGGTCTCGCAGGTGAAGCTGATCGCCGAGCCGTGGGACGTGGGCGAGGGCGGCTACCAGGTGGGCAACTTCCCGCCGCTGTGGACCGAGTGGAACGGCAAGTACCGGGACACGGTGCGGGACCTGTGGCGGGGCGAGCCGCGCACCCTGGCGGAGTTCGCGTCCCGGCTGACCGGGTCGTCCGACCTCTACCAGGACGACGGGCGCCGCCCGCTGGCCTCGATCAACTTCGTGACCTGCCACGACGGCTTCACCCTGCACGACATGGTGGCCTACAACGACAAGCACAACCACGCCAACGGCGAGGACAACCGGGACGGCGAGAGCCACAACCGATCCTGGAACTGCGGTGTCGAGGGCGACACCGACGATCCGGCGGTGCTGGAGCTGCGGGCGCGGCAGATGCGGAACTTCACGGCGACCCTGCTGCTCTCCCAGGGTGTCCCGATGATCAGCCACGGCGACGAGTTCGCCCGCACCCAGCGGGGCAACAACAACGCCTACTGCCAGGACAACGAGCTGGCGTGGGTGGCGTGGCCCGACGACGGCCACGACCTTCTGGAGTTCACCCGCGCGATGGTGTGGCTGCGCAAGGACCACCCGGTCCTCCGCAGGCGCCGCTTCTTCCACGGGCGCCCGGTGCAGGGCACCCACGACGAGCTGTCGGACATCGCCTGGTTCACCCCGGAGGGCGCGGAGATGACCCAGCGGGACTGGAACTCGGCACGGGCCTCCGCGCTCACGGTGTTCCTGAACGGCAACGCGATCTCCGAGCCCGGCCCCCGCGGGGAGCGGATCGCCGACGATTCGTTCCTGCTGATGTTCAACGCCGCGCCGAGGCCGCTGGACTTCGTGGTGCCGGTGGACCACGGCCGGCAGTGGGAGGTGGTCGTCGACACCGCCCTGACGGCCGGGGTACCCGCGGGCACGGGCCCGAAGGTACAGGCCGGGGACCGCCTGACCCTGGTGGACCGGAGCCTGACGGTGCTCCAGCGGCCGGTCTAGGGCGGCCGGCCGGTGCGGGACCGTCCCCCTGCACCCGTCAGGGGGACGGTGACAGGAAAGGCGGCGGGGCGGGTACGTAGGTTTCCATGACACCTGAGCGACCCGACCCCGCCTCCCCCGCCGCCCCCTCCTCCGTCCCCTCGGCCACCTACCGGCTCCAGCTGCAGCCGTCCTTCCCCTTCAAGGCCGCGGCGGCGGCCGTGCCGTATCTGGCCTCGCTCGGCGTGTCGCACCTGCACCTGTCCCCCGTCCTGGAGGCGGTGCCGGGCTCGCGGCACGGCTACGACGTCGTCGACCCCGCGCGCGTGCGCGCCGAACTGGGCGGCGAGGAGGGGCTGCGGGCGCTGTCGCGTACCGCGCGGGAGCACGGGCTGGGCCTGGTGGTGGACATCGTGCCCAACCACATGGCGATGTCGCCGCGCCACAACCACGCCCTGTGGGAGGTGCTGCGCGAGGGGCCCCGGTCGCCCTACGCGCGATGGTTCGACATCGACTGGCAGGCGCAGGACGGCCGGCTGCTGCTGCCGGTGCTGGGCGCCCCGCTCGGCGAGGTCCTGGACGACCTCCGGGTCGACGGCGACGTGCTGCGCTACCACGAGCACACCTTCCCGCTGCGGAACGGCACCGCGGACCTGCCGCTGCCACGGCTCCTGGACGCGCAGTGGTACCGCCCGGTGTGGTGGCGGCTGGCCCGCACCGAGCTGAACTACCGGCGCTTCTTCAGCATCTCTGAGCTGATCGGCGTGCGCGTGGAGGACCCGGAGGTGTTCGAGGCGACGCACGGCACGATCCTGCGGCTGCTGCACGAGGGCGTGGTCGACGGACTGCGCGTCGACCATCCCGACGGCCTCGCCGACCCCGACGCGTACCTGGAGCGGCTGCACCGGGCGAGCGGCGGCCGGTGGACGGTGGTGGAGAAGATCCTCGCGGACGGGGAGCGGCTGCCCGCCGCCTGGCCCGTCGCGGGCACGACCGGCTACGACGCCCTGCGGCACGTCGACGGGCTGTTCACGGACCCCGCCGGGTTCGGGCAACTGCTCGACGAGTACCGCAGGTTCGCCGCCCCGCGGGCGGACCTGGGCGGGGACTGGGCGGCGACGGTGCGGCGGGCGGCGTACGAGGTGCTCACGCACGAGCTGGCCACCGAGCTGGACCGGCTGACCCGGGTGGCGCACCGCCTGTGCGCCGCCGCGCCGGACCCGGCGCTGCGCGACCGGGCGCCCTGGGCGTTGCGCACGGCGCTGGTGGAGCTGCTCGTGCGGCTGGAGGTGTACCGGCCGTACACCTCCGTGGACGCGGCGAGGGTCGTCACCGAGGAGGCGGCGGCCGGGGCGCGGCTCGCCTTCACGGTGCCCGAGGAGGCCGGCGCGGTGGACGTCGTGCGGGGCCTGGTGCTGGGGCGGTACGGGGACGGGCCGGACCACGTGGAGTTCCGGACGCGGTTCGCGCAGACCGCGTCGGCGCTGCGCGCCAAGTCCGTCGAGGACACGGCCTTCTACCGCTACGTGCCGCTGCTGTCGGCGACCGAGGTGGGCGGCGACCCGGGCCGTCCGGCCGTGTCGCCGCAGGAGTTCCACGCCTACTGCGCGCGCGTGCAGCGCGACTGGCCCGTCACGGGCACGGTCGTGTCGACCCATGACACCAAGCGCAGCGCCGACGTGCGCGCCGCGCTGGCGGTGCTCACCCAGTGCCCCGCGCGGTGGGCGGACGTCCTGACCGAGGTCACCGGGGCCACCGGCACGGACGAGGACCCGCCGGACCGGCAGGTGGCGTGGGCGGCCTGGCAGACGGTGTTCGGTCTGGGCCCGGCGGACCGGGAACGCGTACGGGAGGCGCTGCTGAAGCACGTGCGCGAGGCGGGCACGCACACCGGCTGGACGGAGCAGGACCCCTCGTACGAGGAGGCGGTGGCCGGGTTCGTGGCGGCGGGTCCGGGCGGCGCGCCGGGCGCGCGGGTGACCGCCCTGCGCGAGGCGCTCGCTCCGCACATTCGGGCCAACGTCCTCGGCACGGCCCTGGTCCACCTGACGATGCCGGGCGTACCGGACCTCTACCAGGGCACCGAGCACGAGTACCTGGCCCTGGTGGACCCGGACAACCGCCGCCCGGTGGACTTCCCCGCCGCGGGGGACGAGGGCTGGGCCGGGGGCGCCGGGGCGAAAGCGGCGGTGACGCGGGCGGCCCTGGCGCTGCGGGCCCGGCGACCCGGCGTCTTCGGCGACACGGGAACGTACGAGCCGCTGCCTGCCGAGGGCCCGGCGGCGGCACACTGCGTGGCGTTCGTCCGTTCCGGCCGGACCGTGACCGCCGTGACCCGGCTGTCGCTGCGGCTGGCGGAGGCGGGAGGCTGGCGCGGCACCACGCTGCCGCTGCCGCCCGGCAGATGGGCCGACGCGCTGGCGCCCGGACGGGAGTTCGCGGGCCACGCGCGCGCGCAGGACCTTTTCGCGGACCGGCCGGTGGCGCTCCTGGAACGGGTGGAGGCGGCGGCCGGAACACGGGGGGACGGAGGCTGACGCGGGTCAGTCGCGGTGCATCGGCACCGCGGCCTCGGAACCCCGGCCGGGCTCACCCGGGCGGGCGCCCGCACCGGTACGCCGTCCGGCCAGTTCGAACGCGGCGAGCACGACCCGGGTCTGGTACTCCACCTGGCGCCCGACCGGTATCCAGTGCGCCCCGCAGCCGTCGCGGTAGTCGGCGCAGCCCTCGTCGACGAGCCGGTCGAGCTCGGACAGGACGCCCGCCGGATCGCCCCCGGTACGGGTGACCAGCTGGTGCAGCAGCCCCGCGGTACGCAGCGACAGGCGGCGTCCGGCCAGCCGCAGCGCCACGAGGTGGGAGGTGTTCATCGGCGGCAGTGCGCGGCCCGTGCCGTCGTCGGTGTCGGGGTCCCACTCGTCGGCGAGCCGGGGGCAGACCAGCAGGTAGTCGTCGACCGGTGCGAGCAGGTGCGCCGCCTCCGGCACGGCGGCGAGGTGGGGCCTGAGCCGGGCGAGGACGCGGCGCAGCCGGAGGGTGTCGTGGCGCAGGGTGCGGCTCACGGTGCGCAGCACCCCGTCGCGGTCGGCCGGGGGCGAGTCGTCCGCCACGGCCGCCACGCCCCACATGGGCGCCTCGACGACCGCGGTGACGGTGCCGTGGCGCCGGGGGTGGCACCACGTCGAGTCGACGGCGGCCTCGGTGATGGCTGCGGTGAGGTCGCCGCGGCGGGGCGGCGGGATGCGGTAGACGGCGGGTCCGAGGTCGGGCCAGTACAGGGTGTCGTAGGCGCCGAGTTCGCGGGGTATGCCGAGCCGGGCCGCGGTGTGGGAGATGCGCTGGGCGAGGCCCGGCAGCTCGTGGGTCAGCTCGACGAAGCCGCCGCCGACGTCCACGCCGTGCAGGGAGCACTGCAGGAAGGGCCGCAGTTCGTCCTGGAGCGCGAGCAGGGTGCGGGTCTCGGGCAGCGTGGCGCGGTCCGGGCCGTCGGGCAGCCACTCGGGCTGCTCCAGGAAGCCGGGGCGGAAGAAGTTACGGGCGTAGCGGCCGAGGGTGTAGGGGCCGGTGAGCCAGCCCTCGTTGCGGCGCAGGCCGTCGGGGTCGACGCAGAGCAGCAGGTTCCAGGTGGCGTCGGCGCCCTCGGTGAGCCGGGGGTCGGCCACGGCCCGCTCGGCCAGCCGCAGGGCGGTGGCGCCGCCCACGGGCTCGTTCGCGTGCGGGCCGCCGACGACGAGGACCTGGCGGCTGCCGTGGCCGACGGAGAGCAGCAGCAGCGGGCTGCCCGCGCGGGAGGTGCCGACACGCCGCAGCCGGGCGTGTCTGGGGTACCGGGCGACGAGTGCGGCGGCCCGGGCGCCCAGCTCGTCCACGGTCGGGTAGCGCAGGAGGGGCGGCAGGGCACACCTCCACGAAGCGGGCCGTCGATTCACCTGGTGTGCGCGGTGTACGCACAGTCAGTCACGACTTGCGGGGTACGTCAACACCGTGAAAAGCAAAGCGGTTTGAGCCACGGAGACGGTCACGACTCCGTGTGAAGCGCGGGCCATGGATCTACCCGGAGGGCGGCCGCCGGGCCGCGTCAGTTCGCCGCCAGGCGGAAGGACATCCCGCCGAAACCGATCTGATCGCCCTCGCGGACGACGGCCGCGCCGATGACCCGCCGCCCGTTGACCGTGGTGCCGTTCGTGGAGCCCAGGTCGCGCAGTACCCACATGCCGCCCTGAAGGCTGAGTTCCGCGTGCACCCGGGAGACCGTCTCGTGGCTCAGCCGCAGTCCGCTGGCCGGATCGCGCCCTATGCGCAGCGGATGCCCGGCGCCGGGG
The DNA here is from genome assembly GCF_042893535.1 of Streptomyces sp. NPDC001599. Classification (NCBI taxonomy): domain Bacteria; kingdom Bacillati; phylum Actinomycetota; class Actinomycetes; order Kitasatosporales; family Streptomycetaceae; genus Streptomyces; species Streptomyces sp. NPDC001599. The sequence goes on along the minus strand of NZ_JBIAVA010000006.1, from coordinate 271,348 downwards.
TGGGGCAGCAGCAGCTTGGGCAGCCGCTCGGCCCGCCACGCCCGGCCGAGTCGTACGCCGAAACCGGACACCGCCTCGACGGTGCCGAACACCAGTCGGGACAGCCGGCTCTCGGTGGGCAGGTCGGCGGTGAGCACGGCCAGCTCCTCCAGGCGGCGGGCGGCGAGCGCCAGCTCCATCCGGCGGATGAACGTGTCCTGCGACAGGCGCCCCATGGCGACGCCGTCCCGGAGCACGCTCAGCGCCTTGTCGCGCTCCGCGTCGGACAACCGCGCGGGGTACGTGGGGAACTCGAAGGACGACGTCACGCAGCTGATTGTCGGTCAGCGGGGCCGGAGTGTCCAGAAAACGGGAAAACGGCGACCGCCCGGCGCGCGAGTGTCACGACACCCGCCGCGAGCGAGGGCAATCCTCAGCGGAATGATCCCCTCGTGCTGGAACATGGACGCGCTACATCACGGTGAGCAGACGAAGGGGAACCGTCCGTGCAGTTCGAGGTGTGGGCACCGCAGGCCGGCCGAGTGACGTTGCAGTGCGACGGCGCCACGCGCGCGCTGGAGCGCGATCCGGAGCGGCCGGGGTGGTGGTGCGGTGAGGCTGCGGCGCGGGACGGTTCGCGGTACGGCTTCGCGGTGGACGACGGTCCGGTGCTGCCGGACCCCCGCTCGCGCCGCCAGCCGGACGGTCCCGACGGGCTCAGCGCGGTGGTCGACCACGGGCGGTACGCGTGGCGTGCTCCGTGGGCGGGGCGTCCGCTGCCCGGCGGCGTCCTGTACGAGCTGCACGTGGGGACGTACACCCCCGAGGGGACGCTCGACGCCGCCGCGGAGCGCCTCGGGCACCTGGCGGGACTGGGCGTCACACACGTGGAGCTGATGCCGTTGTGTCCCTTCCCCGGGCGGCACGGCTGGGGCTACGAGGGGGTCTCGCTGTGGGCGGTGCACGAGCCGTACGGCGGGCCCGAGGCGCTGAAACGGTTCGTCGACCGGGCGCACGACCTCGGGCTCGGCGTGGTCCTGGACGTGGTGCACAACCACCTGGGCCCGTCCGGCAACCACCTGCCCGCCTTCGGCCCGTACTTCACCGACACCCACCACACGCCCTGGGGCGTCGCCGTGAACCTGGACGCGCCCGGCTCCGACGAGGTGCGGGCGTACCTGGTGGACAGCGCGCTGGCGTGGCTGCGGGACTACCGGCTCGACGGGCTGCGCCTGGACGCGGTGCACGCTCTGGCCGACACGCGCGCGTGCCACTTCCTGGAGCAGTTGTCGACCGCCGTGGACGGCCTCGCGGGCGACCTGGAGCGGCCGCTCTTCCTGATCGCCGAGTCCGACCTGAACGACCCGCGGATCATCACCCCGCGCGCGGAGGGCGGCCTGGGCGTGCACGCGCAGTGGAACGACGACTTCCACCACGCGCTGCACGCCGCGCTGACCGGGGAGTCGCAGGGCTACTACGCCGACTTCGCGCGCGATCCGCTGGCGGCGCTCGCCAAGACGCTGACCCGGGGCTACTTCCACGACGGTACGTACTCCGGCTTCCGGGGCCGCTCGCACGGCCGTGCGCTGGACCGCGGCCGGGTCGCCGCGCACCGGCTGACCGGCTACAGCCAGACCCACGACCAGGTCGGCAACCGGGCCCGGGGCGACCGTCTGGCGTCCCTGGTCTCCCCCGGCCTCGCCGCCTGCGCGGCCACCCTGACGCTGACCGCGCCGTTCACGCCGATGCTGTTCATGGGCGAGGAGTGGGCGGCGGGCACCCCGTGGCAGTTCTTCACCGATCACACGGATCCGCAGCTGGCGGAGGCGGTACGGCGCGGCAGGCGGCGGGAGTTCGCCGCGCACGGCTGGCGGGAGGAGGACGTGCCCGACCCGCAGGACCCGGCGACCCGTGAGCGCTCCTGCCTCGACTGGTCGGAGCCGGAACGCGAGCCGCACGCGCGCGTACTGGACTGGTACCGGCGGCTGATCGCCCTGCGCGCCGAGCAGCCGGACCTGACCGACCCGGACCTGGCCGACACCAGGGTGGCCTACGACGGCACGGGGCGCTGGCTGGCCTTCCGGCGCGGCGACATCCGGGTGGCCGTCAACCTGGGCACCGAACCGGCGGCGATCCCCCTGGGCAACCGGCCCGCCCAGGTGCTCGCGGCGTGGGAACCGGTGGAGGGTCCGGGCGCGAACGGAATACTGCGGGTACCGGGCGAGTCGAGCGTGGTGCTGGTGCAGGAGTGAGCAGCGGGCCGGAGGCCGTCAGGCGGTGTCGTCGCGGTCGTCGTCGCGGTCGTCGTCGCGCAGCTCCGTCACGCGTTCCAGGAGGATCGGTTCCCAGGCGCGTCGCAGCCGCGTCCTGAGCAGGGGCACGGACGGCGGCACCGGCTCGCCGGAGTGGCCGTCCAGTGCCTCCGCGAGGTGGACGACCGCGTCGCAGCGGGCCAGCCACAGGCCGCGCAGGCAGGGCCGGGCGCCGTAGCCGGCGAGGGTGGCCGCGCGGACGGCGGCCGGTGAACCGACGGAGAGGGCGAGCCCGGCGATGTCCTCGGCCGGGTCGCCGAGGACCGCGTCGCCCCATCCGAGGACGCCCCGCACCCGGCCGTCGGCGCTGACCACCAGGTGCCCGCCGGTCAGCCCGTGGTGGACGAGGACCGCCGCGCCCGGCTGGACACCGAGCTGGGCCGCCGCCTCCCGGGTGAGCCGCTCGGGCCGGGCGGTGTCGAACTCGTCGGCCGCGGCGAGGCGTCGGGCGGCACGCTCGGCGGACTGGCGCAGGGCCTCCAGGGAGCGCGGCGCCGCCCGCGGTACGCCGAGCGTCTCGGCCTGCCGGACCGGCACCTCGCGCAGGCCGGTGAGCAGCGCCGCGAGGTCCGCCTCGCCCAGGGCGGACACGTCGTGGTCCTCGCCCGACCCGCCGGCCACCTTGGCGTCCAGCGTGTACGCGAGTCCCGGCGCCCACTCCCCGTGCGCCACGCTGGTCGGCAGCGCCACCGGGACGTACGGCCGGACCAGTTCGCGCAGGCGCAGTTCGCGGCGTCCGCGCACCGCGCTCTCCCGGTCGGGCGCCAGCCGCAGTACGTGCCGGGTGCCGACCCACCAGGTGCCGGGTCCGACGCCCTCGGCGACCGGCCGGACGTCGGGTTCCGTGCTCCCGCCCAGCAGGGAGCGGACGAGTCGGCGGACGGTGTCCGCGGTGGGTGTCGGTGCCTGGGTCATGTCGCGCCGTCGTCCTCCGGTTCTGCCGGGGCGTTCGGGGTCGGTCCGTCACCGGTCACTCGACGACGACCAGCTCCCGGGTCGTGTCGTTGAGCCGCCTGCCGCCGTCCTCGGTGACGGTGACGATGTCCTCGATGCGTACCCCGAACCGGCCGGGCAGATAGACGCCGGGCTCGACGGAGAAGCACATGCCGGGCACCAGGGGCTGCTCCTCGCCCTCGATCATGTACGGCGGTTCGTGGGTGGTGACGCCGATGCCGTGCCCGGTGCGGTGGATGAAGTACTCGCCGTACCCGGCGTCGGCGATGACCGCGCGGGCGGCCCGATCGACGTCCTGGCAGGCCGCGCCGGGCCGCACCGCCCGGAAACCGGCCTCCTGCGCCTCGCGGACCAGGTCGTGCACCCGGCGCTCCTCGTCGGTGGGTTCGCCCACGTGGACGGTGCGGGAGGTGTCCGAGCCGTAGCCGTCCTTGAGGCCGCCGAAGTCGAGGACGACCATGTCGCCGTCCTCGATGACGCGGTCGCCGACCTCGTGGTGCGGGTTGGCACCGTTGGGTCCCGAGGCGACGATGGTGAAGTCGACCTGGGAGTGCCCGGACCGGCGCAGCGCCCCGGCCAGGTCGGCGGCGACCTCGGACTCCCGGCGCCCGCCGAAGCGGACCCGCCGGATCTCCTCGAAGGCGGCGTCCGCGGCCGCGCCCGCCGCCGCCAGCAGCTCCAGCTCCGCCGCGTCCTTGACCGCGCGCAGCATCGGCAGCGCCTCGGTGAGGGAGGCGTACGAGGTGTCGGGCAGGGTGCGCTGGAGGGCCAGCAGGTGCATGGCCCAGGCGTTGTCGCTGATGCCGAGGCGGCCGGATCCGTCGAGGAGGGCGGCGGTGGCCGCGTAGGGGTCCTTGCCGTCGGTCCAGTCGCGCAGGGTCAGGGCGGGCGCGCCGGCCGCCTTCGCCGCGTCGGGTGCCTCAAGCGTCGGGACGACGAGCACGGGGTCGCGGTCCGGGGCCAGGACGAGCAGGGTGAGCCGTTCGGTGTCCGCCGTGGGCGCGTAGCCGGTCAGCCACACCAGGTCCGGTCCCGGGGCCACCAGCAGCCCGGCGAGGCCCGCGTCGGCGGCCGCACGCGCGGCGCGCTCCATACGGGCCCGGTAGTCGTCGGCGGTGAAGGAAGCGGCGGGGCTGCTGCCGGTCATCCGGGCCTCCCGGGGCGGAAGAGTGGGCGGAGGGGTGAAGGGACCACGGGCAGCATCCTGCCCGCAGGACGGGGGCGACGCGAGCCGATTGGCATTGATCGACCCTCACGACTAATGGTTGTATGCACCTCAAGCATTAGCATCGGGGGCGTCGCGGTCCGGGCGCCCGGAGGAGGCCGGCACCGTGCTCGTACTCGCGCACATCAGCGATCTGCACCTGGACGGAAGCCCGCGGGCGACGGAGCGCGCCGAGCGGGCGCGCGAGAGGCTGTGGCGACTGCCGGGGCGGGTGGACGCGCTCCTGGTCACCGGGGACATCGCGGACCACGGCACGGAGGCGGAGTACGAGGAGGCCGCCCGCGTCCTGGGCCTGCGCGACGGCTCCGCGCCGTTCCCCGTGCTGACCTGCCCGGGCAACCACGACAGCCGTGCGCCCTACCGCAAGGCCCTGCTCGGCCGCCCGGCCGCCGACGGCCCGGTCAACGACGTGCACGTCTTCGACGGCGGCGCCGTCCTGATGTGCGACTCCAGCATCCCGGGCAGCGACGAGGGGGAGCTGGACGGGGAGACGTACGACTGGATCGAGGCCTCGCTCGACGGACTCGACGACGGCGTTCCGGCCCTGCTCGCCTTCCACCACCCGCCCACGGCCGTGCACCATCCCCTGCCCGACTCCTACCGGCTGCGCCGCCCCGAGCGCCTGGCCGCACTGCTGGAGCGCAGGCCCGGGATCGCCGGGCTGATCACGGGTCACGCCCACTCCCCCGCCGCCACCGTGTTCGCCGGGCGGCCACTGGTGGTGGGGCCCGGGGTGACGTGGACGCTGCGGCTGCCCTGGGAGGGCGAGCAGGTCGCGGACCGGGACGCGCCGGTCGGGCTCGCCTTCCACGTGCTGGACGACGCCGGACGGCTCACGAGCCACTTCCGCACGGTCACGTGACGACGCCCGGTACGGCGGTCAGCTGCTGGTAGCCGCCGCTGCGGTGGCGCACGGTGAGCTTGACCTCCTTGCCGGGCCTGGCGCGGGCCACGGCGTGCGCGAGGTCGGCCGCCGAGTCGACGCGGGTCGTGCCGACGGCGAGCAGTACGTCGCCCCGCACCAGGCCCGCCGTGTACCCGGGGCCCGGCACGTGGACGCCCACGACCCGGGCCCCGGGCTTCTCGTCGTCCACGGCCTCCACCCCGAGGGTCGCGCCGGCCGGCGCCGGGGAGGGGGACCGGCCGGCGGACGGACCGGCCGACGGGTGCGCCGGGGCGCCCCGGGTGCCCGTCGCCGCGGCCTGCTGCCGCAGTTCGGCCAGCTTGCTCATACCGATCACCGTGGCACCCACCGTGCCGAGGCCCACGCCCGCGAGGAGCAGGACGGCCGCGGCGAGCACGCCGAGCAGCAGGGTGGTGAGCCGCCGGCGGCGCCGACGGCCGGCGTGGGGACGCCGGGCGCCGTCGGGCTCGGTACCGGGTCCCGGATCCCGGCCGGGCATCGGCTTGGGACGCAACGCAGTCTGTTCCATGGATCGCCTCCGGCAGGTGCTCTACCCGGCGCACCGGCGCGTGACGAGCCACGAAAGAGTGAGACTGAACGTCGGTCAGTGCGTCAGGGCGGGACTGCTCCCCGGCACGGCGATCGGCGCTGCGGCCCGCGTGGTCACGGGCGCGGTCGGGATCCGGTCCGGGAGGAAGCCGTGGGTGCGTCCCGCCAGGTACTCGGCCTTGTAGCGCGGGACGTTCCGGTGCCAGTTGAGGATGCCGGCCATCCAGTTCTGCAGGTCGGTGACGTAGCCGCGCATGACGGTCCGCGCCTCCTCGGACAGCTGGAAGTCGTCGTAGACGACGGGGAGTTCGTGCGCGACGACGTGCTCGAACTGGCGCATGCGCTGGTTCATCAGGTCCTGCACGACGCCCAGGGCGGCCGGGTAGTCGACGCCGAAGAAGTTCTGCACGACGAGGACCGCGTTGTGGATCTCGCCCTCGTACTCGATCTCCTTCTGGTAGGAGAAGACGTCGTTGAGCAGGCACGCGTAGTCGATCGCCGCGTTCTCCAGGGAGCGGACGGGGCCGCTGCGGTAGACCTCGGGCGGCACCGCCGGGCCGTGTCCGGCGCGGCACAGGCCCAGGGTGAGGTCGGAGCCGAAGGTGGCGCGGCGCATCTCCAGATAGTCGACCGGGTCGGGGACGCGGTTCTGGATCTGGTTGGACAGCTCCCACACCCAGGCCTCGGTCATCGTGTCGACGGCCGTCTTCAGCGGACGCCGCTCCTCGGGCGTCATGCCGGCCGTCGTGCGCGCCCACAGGTCGATCAGGGAGCGTTCCATGGCGTTGACGGGCGGCGGGACCGGCTCGCCGTCGAGCGGCATGCAGTCCGACAGGCGTGCGGTGGTCAGCCGGGCGGCGGCGAGGTCCCGGCGGTGGCCGTAGACCAGCGGGTAGTAGTCGTCGCCGTAGGTGCCGAAGGCCAGCCAGCCGGAGGCGAGGTCGAGCTGGTCCTGGGTGGCGTCCGGGTCGAGTCCGGCGGCGCACAGCGGGAGGTCGCAGCTCTCCAGCTTGTCCTCGTCCCAGACGCCCTCGCCGAGGATGCCCATCTCCCGGCACCACTGGGACAGGTGCCGCCGGGCACCGTCCAGCGCGGGGCTCAGCTCCAGCGGGTAGGGCATGCGGATGTCGGGGATGACGGACGGACCGACCTTCTGGAACGGCACGTACGTGTAGGGGCGGGCGCGCCGGGCGACCGCGTCGGCGAGCAGCGCGCCGACGTCCGCGGCGGAGGTGCCTGGCCCGGTCAGCGCCTGCCAGCCGGCCAGGGGCCGCTCCCCCTTGTTCATGTAGCGGCTGGAACGCATGTGCCACTCGTGGCCGCCGGACTGCCAGTCCTGGAGGCCCTTCGTGTACGCGCCGACGGCGGCGACCTGAGGCGGGGTCAGGCCGTTCTCCAGGGCGACAGCGGGCACCTCGGTGAACGCGGTGTGCTCGAACTGGTGCAGTCGCGAGGTGAGGACGTCGTTGACCAGCTCGGCGGCCTCCTGGGTGGTGCAGCCGAAGAAGGTCTCCAGCACCAGCACCCCGTTGCTCAGCTCGCCCTCGTCCTCGACCTCCCGCTGGTAGGAGAAGAGGTCGTTGCGCAGGTGCACGGCGTCGGAGAACGTCTCCATCAGCACCCTGAGCGGCCTCGACCCGGCGACGGCGGCGGGCACCTCGGCGGTCGCGTACTCCACGAGCCCCGCCGACCACGGGGCACCGCCGACCTTGCGGCGCATCTCGATGTACTCGACGGGGTTGGCGACACGCCCCTCGTTGATGTTGGACAGCTCCCACATGGACTCGTTGAGGAGGTGTTCGGTGGCGACGGCGAAGCGGCGGCGCCAGCCGGCCGACATCGCGGGCACCGTGCGGGTCCACAGGTCGGCGAGGCCCGCCTCGACCGGGTTCTGCGGCTCGGGCATCCCGGCCGCGTCGTCGAGCGGCATGAACAGCGGGAGCCGGTCCAGGTGGGCCTTGCCGGCGAGGCGGTCCTGACTGCGTTTGAACTTCTCCAGGAAGTGGTCGTCGAAGAAGAAGACCCACACGTACCAGTCGGTGATGAGGGAGAGCGCCGGTCCGTCGCAGTCGGGGTGGGTGTAGGCGCAGAGCAGGCCGTAGTCATGGGCTTCGAGGTCGGACTGCTCCCAGACCCCGGAGCCCTCCAGCATGCCCATCTCGCGCGCCCACGTCGTCGAGTGGGCGCGCGCCTCGTCGAGATGCGGGTTGAGCCGTGCGGGGTGCGGCAGGTAGAAGTGCGGGAGTCGGAAGGGCTGTTGCGTCATGGCCCGGCCCTACCCAGGGCTCTTCGGCCGCATCCGCCGGGCCGCACATGATCACACCATCGCGTGAATCAGCCCGGAATGCGGGAACTTCTCCCTCAGCGCCTGACCTGGATCAGCGCGTGCGTCCCGCTCGTCCGCCAGCGCCGCTCGCCGCTCGCCTCCAACGCGGCCTCGGTCCTCGCGTCGAGCCCGGTGACCACGTCCGACTTCAGGGTGCGCAGCGCCGCGACCGGGCCGGGGAAGTACGCGGTGACCCGCGCGAAGGAGGTGGTCGGCGGCCACCACCGGTCGCCCACCAGGCGCCGGTAGTTCAGGTCGCCCTTGAGGACGGTGACGGTGGCCGCGGCGAAGTCCGCGCGCAGGTCGTCGGGCATGTCCGCGTACGGCAGCGGGGCACAGGAGAAGGGGTGGGCGCGGACGGTGACGCGGCCGTCGGTCAGCGCCGTCCAGAGCCGCTCGCCGTGGGCCGCGGCCGCACCGCCCGCCGCGACCAGCCGCCGCAGGGCGTCGAGCAGGTCGGTGGGCGTGGCGTCGGAGACGTAGTACGGGTACGGCTTGACGTGCAGGACGGCCCGGTCGACGCGGCCCTCGGCGAGGAGGTGCGAGACGAGGAGCAGGTCGGGGACGAGTTCGCGGCCCGCGTTGTCCGCGACGAGGCACAGCGTGGCCGGACCCCGGCCCGTGGGGCCCGTCCCGGGAGCCGGGAGCAGGGACCAGAGGGTGTCGCTGTCGTCGGCGACGAGTGCCTCCACCGCGCCCTCGGTGCCGGCACCCCGGTCGGAGAGGCGGAAGCCGAGGTCGGCGCGGTTGCCCCACAACGAGCCGTGCAGCAGCGCCCGGGCCCGCTCCTCGGCGGACAACTCGTCGAGACCGTCGAGCGCGGCCAGTTCCTCGTCCGTCTCCGGCGCGTCGAGTTCGGCCAGCTTGGCGGGCCGGAAGGGGTCGACGCCCTGCCAGGTGCCCGGGCCGAAGTAGCCGACGGCGTCGAGGAGCCGGCGGTAGAAGTGGCTCTCGGCCCACAGCCAGGGCACGTCGTACCAGGAGCGGCCGGCGTACGCGTCCATGCCCCACCGCGCCCAGCGGTCCCGGTCGCGGCCGGTGGGGTCGGCGTCGGCGGACAGCGGCTCGACCACGCCGTCGGCGCAGCTCGCGAGCAACGCGTCGAGCGCGCGGCGCCGTTCGGGACCGAACGGGAAGGCGTCCCGCACCTGCCGCACGACGGCGGGGTGCCGCTCGGCCAGCACGCCGTGCGGGAAGGAGCCGGGCTCGTCGGCGACGATGACGGGGGCGGGCACGAACGGGGTGTCGGGCATGCTCGTCACCGTACCGGCCAGGCCGCGCGCGTCCCCGTACCAGGCGGTCAGGCCGCGCCCGTCTCCTGTTCCAGGCGGGCGGCGAGGGTGAGGTAGCGGGCGCGCCGGGTCACCGGGACCATGCCCCGGATCAGGATGTACCACATCTCGGCGAGGCGACGGGGCTGGCGCCCGGCCGGTTCGAGGGTGCCGCTGACGACGCGGGTGCCGACGACGGAGCAGACGAGGGTGTGGGCGACGGAGTCGACGTCGATGTCCGGATGCACGTCGGACTGCCGCACCGCGTTCAGCAGCCGGGACGTGGCGATCTCCCGCCACTCGGTGAAGGGGTGGGGCAGCGGCGGCCGTACCGGTACTCCCGCGGTGGCGAGCCGCAGCCCGGCCCGCAGCACCGGCCCCTCCTCGCAGAGCCGGGCCATGCCGAACGTGAGGCGCATCAGCGCCTCCAGCGAGGAGTAGCCCCGCCCGTCCAGGTCCTTCGCCAGCCGGCGGGAGGTGTGGGACTGTATCTCCATGATGGCGTGCGCGAGGTCTTCCTTCGCCGCGAAGTGGAAGTACAGGGCGCCCTTGGTGACCCCGGCGTGGGCGACGATCTCGCTCAGGCTGGTCGACTCGTAGCCGCGGCGGTCGAACAGGTCGGCCGCCGCACCGACGATCGTCGCGCGGGTCTGCTCGGCGCGTAGCTGCCTCGCCATCGGCTGGACTCTCCTGGGCTGGAACTCAACAGACCGTGCCGCCTGTCTTTACCCCCCGTACACGATAACTCACGGCCTAACTGACCATCAGATCAACCCGGAGCGACGGCCCACGCCGCCGGGCATACCGCCCGGCATTCCGCTTCGGCCCGCTTTCGCCACCCTCGTTCATCACGATGCGGCACCGACAACTCACAGGAGTTGGCTGGTCACTTGACTACCAGCGGTCACACACGGTTTGCTCCGGCCAGGCGAGTTTCACCCGGTTGGCGCACTGACCCGCGGCTCCGGGCCGGCCCGCCCCGTTCCTCCTGCTCGGCCGCACAGCGAGGTGCCCCCGCCCCCATGAGTACAGCTCCCCCGCCCACCCACTCCCCCGGACCCCTGCGCACCGCGGCCCTCACCGCGGCCGTCTGTCTGCTGGCGGCCGGCTGCTCCGCCCTCGGCGGGGACGAGGACGGCTCGGCGGCGGACGCCGCGGGCGGGTCCGGCGGCGACCGGATGAAGATCGTCATGGTCACCCACGGCGGTGAGGGCGACGCCTTCTGGGACCGGGTGCGCAAGGGCGCCGAGGCGGCGGCCGCCAAGGACGGCGTCGACCTGACCTATGCCGGGGACGCCGACACCGCCGACCAGGCCGACCTCGTCCGGGACGCCGTCCGTGACAAGGCCGACGGCATCGCCGTGACCCTGGCCAAACCGCAGGCGATGAGGGCTCCGGTCGCCGAGGCCAAGGCGGCCGGGATCCCGGTGGTCGGCCTCAACTCCGGTATCGACGCCTGGCGGTCCACCGGACTCCTGGAGTACTTCGGGCAGGACGAGAGCGTCGCGGGCCGGGCCGTCGGCGACAAGCTGGACGACCTCAGGGCCAAGCACGCCCTGTGCGTCATCCACGAGCGCGGCAACGTCGCCCTGGAGGCCCGCTGCGCCGGTGTGAAGAAGACCTTCGGCGGCGAGACCGAGATGCTCTACGTCGAGGGCACCGACATGAAGGCGGTCGGTGCGGCCGTCACGGCGCGGCTGCGGCAGGACCCGAGCATCGACGAAGTCGTCATGAACGGCGCGGCGTTCGCCCTCACCGCGGTCGAGTCGGTCGACGCCGCGGGCAGCGACGCCCACGTCGCCACCTTCGACCTCGACAACGACCTGGTGGCCGCCGTCAAACGCGGGGACGTCCAGTTCGCCGTGGACCAGCAGCCGTACCTCCAGGGCTATCTCGCGGTGGACGCGCTCTGGCTGTACCGCACCAACGGCAACGTCAGCGGCGGCGGTGTGGCCCCCGTGCTGACCGGCCCGGCGTTCGTGACCCGGACGAACGCCGACTCGGTCGCCGAGTTCGCCGCGGGCGGCACCCGGTGACCGGGCCCCGCGGCCGCCGGTACCTCCGCACCCCCGCCACCCCGCCCCACTGATCGCCTAGGACGACGATGCCTGCACGGAAGTCACGGAAGAAGGGTGCCCGGCGCCGCCTCGGCTCCATACGTCTCTCCCTGATCCTCCTGGCCCTGGTCCCCGGCGTCACCCTCGCGGCCGTGTGGGGCGTCACGACGATCCAGATGTTCTCGGAGGGGCTGCGGCTGCGCGCGCAGACGGAGCTGAGCCGCGACACCGGCGCCATGGGCACCGAGGCCACCCTGGCCCTGCAGAAGGAGCGCAGCCTGTCGGCCGCCTGGCTGGCCGCACCGGACGGCGACCGGACCGAACTGGACGCACAGCGGAAGAAGACGGACCGGGCGGTCGCGCAGTTGGTCGGCCAGTCCGACGCGATCGAGAGCGCGCCCTCCCGGGTCTCGGACCGGCTGTACTCGGTACTCGGCTCGGTGGGCAGCCTGGAGTACTACCGCAACCAGGTGGACGACCCCAGCGACATCACCGCCGAGCAGGCGCTCGACCAGTACACCTCGATCGTCGACGAGCAGATCCACGCCTTCCAGGAGCTCTCCCAGGTCGACGACGGCGACCTCACCTCCCAGGCGGGGCCGCTGGTCGCCCTGGAGCACGCCGCCGAGCTGGTCTCCCAGGAGGACGCCCGGCTCACGCTGGCCTGGCCGTCCGACCGGATGGGAGAGGAGCAGTGGTCCCGGTTCGCCCAGCTGGTGCACACCCGCCGCTGGCTGGTGCAGGACCAGATCGTCCCCTCTCTGACGGGCAGTGCGAAGACCCAGACCGAGCGGATCCTCGCCAGCTCCGAGTGGAAGTCCATGCAGGACGTCGAGAACCAGGTGCTCGAGGCCCGTTCGGCGGGCGGGGACGACCGGATCGACCTGCCGGACGCACGGCAGCGCTGGATCACCGCCTTCGAGAAGATCTCCACCCAGTACGGGCAGCTCATCCGGCAGCAGACGGACGGGCTCCTGGACCGCAGCGCCGAGGAGGCCCGGGGCCTGCTGATCAAGGCCGGTGTCCTCAGCGCGGGCGGCCTGATCGCGCTGGTGCTGTGCATCGTGATGTCCTGGCGCATCACCCGCTCGCTGTCCCGGCGGCTGCGCGGGCTGCGGCTGGCCACCCTGAGCCTGGCCGAGGAGCGGCTGCCCGACGTGGTGGCCCGCCTGGAGCGGGGCGAGACGGTCGACGTGGAGTCCGCGACGCCGCCGCTGGACTACGGACGGGACGAACTCGGCCAGGTCGCCCAGGCGTTCAACACGGCGCAGCGCACCGCCGTGCACACCGCCGTCGAACTCGCCGACACCCGGCGCGGCTTCCAGAAGGTCATCCTGGGCATCGCGCGGCAGAGCCAGAACCTCGTCAACATGCAGCTCGGCAAGCTGGACGCCCTGGAGCGCGAGCACACGGACCCCGAGATCCTCAAGGGCCTGTACGAACTGGACTCCACGGCCAGTCAGCTGCGGCGCTACGAGGAGAACCTCGTCATCATCAGCGGTGAGCAGCCCCGGCGCACCTGGCGCGAGCCCGTGTCGCTGGTCGACATCCTGCGCAGCGCGGTCGGCGAGGTCGCCGAGTACCAGCGGGTGGAGCTGCACGCCGACGAGGAGGTGGCCCTCGCCCCGCCCGCGGTGGCCGACGTGATCCATCTGCTGGCCGAGCTGATCGACAACGCGACGGCGTACTCCCCCGCGCCCAACCCGGTCGGGGTGCGGGCGGCACTGGTGGCCAAGGGCCTGGCCGTCGAGATCGAGGACCGCGGGCTCGGGCTGTCGGAGGAGGACTACGCGTCCTTCAACGCCCAGTTGGCGGTGGCGCCGCAGTTCGACGTGGTGGCACTCGCCGACGACCTGCGGCTCGGCATGTTCGTCGTCGCCCGCCTCGCGCACCGGCACGGCATCACCGTCACGCTGCGCCCCTCGCCGTACGGCGGGACCACGGCGATCGTGCTGATCCCGCACGACATCGTGGTGCGCGAGCCGGCCGGCGGGGCGGACGGCACCGACGTCGCGGCGGAGGGCGCGCGGGGCCCCCGGGTCGCCGGACCGGCCGCGGCCGCCGCGCGCGGCTCGGGCGACCCGGTCACCGGCACCGGTCCGGCGGCCCCGGGCACCGAGGCCGGTCCGGCCACCGCAGCAGACCCGGTCGGCGGCCCGGAGCCGGTGCGGCCCCTACGGTCGTCGCGGCCGGCGCCCGCGAGCCCGTCCGCAGCCGCGGCGGGTTCCCCCGGCGGCTCCTTCGGCGACTCCTCCCACGGCTTTGCCGACGGGCGCGGCGGACTGGCGCCGCTGCCCCGCCGGGTACCGCAGACCAGCCTCGCCGCCGAACTGCGCGACGAGGATCCGGGCGGCCGCCGGGACGGCTCGGACGACGCGGCGGGCGACGACTACGCCGACTTCACCGCCGAGCGCGCCGCCTCATCCCTCGCCGGTTTCCAGCGCGGCACACTGCGGGCCCAGACCAACGACGAAGCAGCCGAAGCAAACGAGGCAGACGAGGCGGACGAGGACGCCGGTCGCGCGGACGACCGCGCCACCGACGGGCACGCGCTCTCCTCCGCCGCCCACTCGACCCCAACCGCCGACCGCCGACCGCCCACGAAGGACACGCGATGACCCGACCCTCCCCCGCCACGCACACCGAGCTGGACCAGTTGCTCACCGGACTCGTGGAGCGGGTCGCCGACGTGAACCAGGCCGTGGTGCTCTCCGAGGACGGCCTGGTCGTCAGCAAGTCCACCGGCTTCCTGCGGGACGACGCCGAGCGGCTGGCGGCGACCGCGTCGGGCCTGATGAGCCTCAGCAAGGGCGTCAGCATGGACTTCCGGGGCGGCCCGGTGCGCCAGGCGCTCATCGAGATGGCCAACAGCTACCTGATACTCACCTCCGCGGGACCCGGCGCGCACCTGGTCGTGCTCACCGGGCCCAACGCCGACGTCGGCGTGGTGGCGTACCAGATGAACATGCTGGTGAAGAAGATCGGCGAGCACCTGAGCGCGGCACCGCGGGCCACCGCCGGCCCCGGCGAGTGACGTGACCGGAGGCGACGCTGCGGGCCGGCTCGTGCGGCCGTTCACCCTGACCGGCGGCCGGACCCGGCCCAGCCGCGCCGACTTCACCCTCATCACGACGGTGACCGCGATCGACCCGCAGCCCGCCCGGGCGGCGCGGCCGCAGCCCGAACACCTGCGGATCCTGCGGCTGTGCGCCGAGCCGATGGCCGTGGCGGAGATCGCGGCCCGGCTCGACCTGCCGGTGAGCGTGGTCGTCATCCTGCTCTCGGACCTGCTGGAGGCCGGCCGGATCACCGCCCGGCCGCCGCACCCGGTCTCCCGCGCCACCGACGACCTGGACCTGCTGCAGAAAGTGAGGGACGGCCTTGGCCGGCTCTGAGCGCGTCGCCGAGACGCCCACGGCATCCGCACGCTCCACCGCGCCCGAGGCGGTGAAGATCCTGATCGCGGGCGGTTTCGGCGTCGGCAAGACCACCATGGTCGGGTCGGTCAGCGAGATCGCCCCGCTGCGCACCGAGGAACCGCTGACCGCGGCGGGCCTGGACGTCGACGACCTCGCCGGCATCGAGGAGAAGCGGGCCACGACGGTGGCGCTGGACTTCGGCCGGATCAGCATCGGCCGGGACGTGGTGCTGTACCTCTTCGGCACACCCGGTCAGCAGCGGTTCTGGTTCATGTGGAACGACCTGGCGATCGGGGCGCTCGGCGCGGTGGTCCTGGTCGACGTCCGCAGGCCCGAGTCGAGCTTCGCCGCGATCGACTTCTTCGAGCGGCGGGGCATCCCGTTCGTCGTCGCCGTCAACGGCTTCCACGGCCGGCACCCGTACCCGGCGGCCGAGATCCGCGAGGCCCTCGCGCTGCCGGAGCACGTGCAGGTGCTGCTGTGCGACGCGCGGGAGCGGACCTCGAGCCGGGACGTCCTCATCGCCCTGATCGACCAGCTGATCGACGCCGCGGCCGGGGCCGCGGCGTCGTAGCGGGTCGTGGCGTTTCCTCCCCGGGCGTCCGTCAGACGAGACCCGCGGACTTCAGCCACTCCTTGGCCACGTCCAGCGGGTCCTTCTTGTCCAGCTGGACCTGGGCGTCCAGGTCGAGGAGGGTCTCGGTGTCCAGCTTGGCGGAGACCGCGTTGAGCGTGGCCACGCCCTCCTTGTCCAGCCCGTCCTTGGTGACCAGCGGGGTCACGTTCGCGTGGCCGAAGAGGTTCTCCGGGTCCTTCAGGACGACGAACTTCTCCTTGATGATGGTCGGGTCGGTGGTGAAGACGTCCGCCGCCTGCACGTCGTTCTTGGTCAGCGCCGACTGGGTCAGCGGGCCGCCCGCGTCGAGCGCCTTGAAGGACTTGAACTTCAGTCCGTACACCGACTCCAGGCCCTTGAGCCCCTGCTGACGCGTCTGGAACTCGGGCGAGCCTCCGATCACCAGGTCCGGCGCGACGTCCTTGAGGTCGGCGAGGGTCGACTCGGCGGTGAGGCCGTGCTTCTTCGCGGTCTCGGCGTTGACGCTCACCGAGTCCTTGTTCTCGGCCGGTGACGACTCAAGCAGCGTCAGCTTCTTGTCGAGCTTGGCCTTCGCCGCCTCGTTCACCGCCTCGACGGACTTCTGCTGTGCCTTCGGGTCGAGGTAGGCGAGCAGCGAGCCGTTGTACTCCGGCAGCACCGTGACGGAGCCGTTCTTCATCATGCCGTAGGTCGTCTCCCGGCTGCCTATGTTGTGCTTGTAGGTGACCTTGAGGCCCTTGGCCTTGAGCGCCTCTCCGTAGATGTCGGCGAGCAGGGTGCTCTCGGCGAAGTTGTTCGAGCCGACGACGACGGTGCCCGCCTCCGCCTTGTCACCCGCGAGGGGGTTGTCGGAGGTGCCGTCGGAGTCGGAGGAACAGCCCGCGAGCAGCGCCGCCGCGGCGGTGAGCGCGACGGCCGCCGCGCCGGTGTGCCTGGTCCTGGACCTGCTGCTCTTCGCGGTGAAAGTCATCCGTCGATCCAAACGAGCCACTTGCCGGTGAGTCAAGTACGGCCTGGTTACGGTTTCTCCGCGGCCCGGGCGCTCAACGCCTGCGCACCCCCGGCGAGACCGCGAACCGTCCCGCCGCCCAGAAGACCGCGAGGGTGACCAGGGCCAGGACGGCCACCAGGGTGGCGCCGCCGACGACCTTCTCGTAGTCGCGCTGGTAGAGCCCGTCGATGATGTAGCGGCCGATGCCGCCGAGGCTGACGTAGGCGGCGATGGTCGCCGTCGACACGACCTGGATGGCGGCCGAGCGCAGCCCGCTGAGGACCAGCGGAAGGGCGACCGGGAGTTCGACCCGGAAGAGGATGCCCGACTCGTGCATGCCCATGCCCCGGGCGGCGTCCACCGGGGAGGGGTCGACGGAGCGGACCGCCTCGTAGGTGGTCACGAGGATGGGTGGGACCGCGAGTACGACGAGCGGGACCATCACGGGCAGCAGGCCGATGCCGACGACGACGGCGATCAGTACCAGCAGACCGAAGCTGGGCAGGGCTCGGGCGGCGGTGGCGACGAAGGCGACGGCGTTGCCGCCGCGTCCGGTGTGCCCGGTCAGCAGCCCGACGGGCAGCCCGATGGCGGCGGCGAGCCCGAGGGCCATCAGGGTGTACTGGACGTGTTCCAGCAGGCGGGTGGGGATGCCGTCGTAGCCGTGCCAGTGGGCGCTGTCGCTGAAGAAGGCGTGGACGAAGTCGAGGACGTTCACCGGGTCGCCGCCTCCTGCGGTTCGGGCCGCTCGGCGGCCTGCTTCGGGCGGCGCCCGCCCTTGCCGCGTGGCATCCAGGGCGTCAGCAGGTTGCGGGCCAGGACGAGCAGCGCGTCGCACAGGACGGCCAGTACGGCGGTGGTCAGGACCGAGTTGACCGCCAGCTCGGGCCGGCCGTACTTCTGGGCGTCCGCGAGGAGGTTGCCGAGGGCGCCCTGGTTGCCGATGAGGGCGCCGACGCTGACCAGGGAGATGCTCGCCGACACGGCGACCCGCAGCCCGGCGAGGATGGCGGGCACGGCGATCGGCAACTGCACCTGGAGGTAGCGCCGTACGGGCCCGAAGCCCATGGCGGTGGACGCGGCCAGGGTCTCCTCGGGCACCGACCGCACGCCGTCGACGATCGCCGGGACGAGCACCACGAGGCTGTACACGGCCAGCGGGATCATCACGGTCAGTTCGGTCTGCCCGGTGTAGTCGATGAGGACCACGAAGACGGCCAGCGACGGGACGGCGTAGAAGACGGTGGTCACGCCGAGCACGGGCGGGTACAGCCAGCGGAAGCGCACGCAGAGCTGGGCGAGGGGGAGGGCGGCGAGCAGCCCGGCCAGGACCGGCAGCAGCGCCTCGCGCAGATGCAGGCCGATCAGGCCGAAGTAGGTGTTGTCGAGGTCGCTCGGTATGTCGAAGAAGCCGTTCACGGGGCGACCTTCGTGACGTCGGCGGGCTCCTCGGCCCGCGCGTCGCCGGGGGTCCCCGCGCCGGGGCTCCCCGCACCGTGGGCGGAGCGGATCGCCGCGCCGACGCTCTGCTGGGAGACGACGCCGGTCACCCGTCCGTCGGCGTCCACGGCGACGGCCCAGCCGGTGGGCGAGAGCACGGCGCAGTCGAGGGCGGCCCGCAGCGAGTCGGTGCCGGGCACGAACGGCCGCCCGTAGGACAGCAGCCGCCCGGCCGCGAGGTCCCCCGCCCTCAGGTCGCCCGGCTCGGCCCAGCCCAGCGGCCGGTCGTCCGCGTCGGTCACCAGCAGGTGGGGGGCGCCGCCGGCGGCGGCGAGCTGTTCGGCGGTCGCGTCGGCGCGCACGACCGGGCCGGTGGTCAGCTCCAGGGCGGCGGACGGGAAGAAGGAGAGCCGCCGGATGCCGCGGTCGGCGCCGAGGAAGTCCTCGACGAAGTCGTCCGCGGGGTCGGACAGCAGCTCGGCGGGCGGTGCGAACTGGGCGAGCCGGCCGCCGGTGCGCATCACCGCGACCATGGTGCCCAGTTTGATGGCCTCGTCGATGTCGTGCGTGACGAAGACGATGGTTTTGCCCAGTTCATCCTGGATGCGCAGGAGTTCGTCCTGGAGTCCCTTGCGGACCACGGGGTCGACGGCGGAGAACGGCTCGTCCATGAGCAGCACGGGCGGATCGGCGGCGAGCGCCCGGGCCACGCCGACGCGCTGCTGCTGACCGCCGGAGAGCTGGTACGGGTACCGCTTGGCGAGGGAGGCGTCGAGCCCCACCCGTTCCATCAGCTCCGCGGCCCGCTCGCGGGACTTCTGCTTGCCCCAGCCGATCATGCGCGGCACGGTGGCGATGTTGTCGAGGATCGTGCGGTGCTGGAAGAGCCCGGCGTTCTGGATGACGTATCCCATGGACCGGCGCAGTGTGGTGACGGGCTGCTGCTGGAGGTCCTCGCCGTCGAGCAGGATCGTGCCCTCGGTGGGCTCGACCATTCTGTTGATCATCCGCAGGGTCGTCGTCTTGCCGCATCCCGAGGGCCCGACGAGGACCGTGATCGAGCGGTCGGGTATCTCCAGCGACAGCCGGTCGACCGCCACGGTGCCGTCCGGGTACCGCTTGGTGACTGAGTCCATCCGTATCAAAACGCCGAATACCCTTCGGGTCTGGCAGAAGCTGCCCGCTCCGGCCGCGGTCGGTGGGGCCGTCGCCGGTCGAGTGTAGACGCCTGGTCCGCGGGGCCCCCGTTGCTCCGGGGCGACTCCTTCCCCCTGCTCGGGCGTTCACACGGGGAATCCGGGGACAACGGCGGCCTACGCGGAAAGGATTCGTCGAAGATCCGGTGCTCCCCGCGCCGCCCGGGACCGGCCCGTCCCGGCCTCGCTGAACGGGCTGGGGCGCCGGCAAGACCACGGCCGCCCTGAGCCGTGGTACGCGCTGCGTTCCCGGTCCCTGCGGGCCTTGGGCGTGATGGGATAATCCTCCCGAATCCCCCGAATCCCCCGAATCCCGCCAAGGACGGCCCGGCGACGCTGCTGATGCAGCAGGTCCTCGCCGACCCGAACCGCCGCCCGGACGTGGACCTGGCCACCCGCGCCGTACCGGGCCCGTGCACTCTCCAGGAGGAAGGTGCTGCCGTGCCGAGGTGAGGTATGGGCCACGTCCAGATGCGGGCCGCAAGGCAACCAGGGAGCCGTTGCGGGGCACGGCTACGTCGATGCGTAGCACCGCTGGCGAGCTTCCAGACGTCCTCCGGGGAGGTGCCCACCAGGCCGAAGTCGGTGATCGAGTTGACGAGCTTCTCAATCGCCGTGTGCGCTACGGAGGTTCGCCGCGGTCCCAGTCCCGGGCAGTGCGGCCTCGCGCCGATGGTCGGCGGCCCCCTACTCTCCCCCGTCGGCGGAATGGAGCTGGAAGTCGACGACGACGCAACCAACCCGTCCGTCATCGGTGCGGCCGATCCAGACGGGGTAGGCCCCGTCGCCCTGGCCGGCACGGAAGGCGATGAGGTTCGGCTCGGGCTCTGTGCCGGGCAGTTCGACGCTGAAACGGCTGTCGCTGTCGAGGGGTATGAACAGGTCCTCGTCCAGCTGCTCTTCGATCACCGTCCGCGTCGCGTCCATGAAAGCCGCTGTGCCGGTGTCCACGCCGACCCCGTAGAACTGGCCCTCGCCGAGCAGCTCCAGGTCCTCGTCGGGCCGGAGGGCCATTTCCCACTCGCGGGGCGGGCTGTCCAGGAAGGTCACCCTGGCCGCGGCGACACGGGCCCCGTGTGTCGTGCGCAGAAGCGACAGCGTGACCGGAAACTCGCCCGGTGGCACAGCGACGGTCCGCGGGTCGCTGATCCAGCCGGGGTCCGAGACCGCCAGCTGCCCTGACGTGATCCGCAGCAGGCCGGCGTCAACGGGCTCGACGACGGCCGGTCCATCCGGAGTGTCGCACTCGCCCGGGGTGAACAGTTGCTCGATCTCGGTGGCGCGCAGCGGTCCCGACCCTTCGTCCACCGACACGTCGCGCAGGACTACGGTCGTGGCGGGCTCGTGGCCCTGCTGGGCGAGGAACGGCGCGAACACCTGCCAGTCGCCGAACTCCGGTACGGGGCAGAGGAAGTCCTCGACGGGCGCCGAGAGCAGCCGCACGGGGACGTGCTCCGGGTCGGAGCTCGACCGGCCGGGTGCCCGAGCGTGCAGTGGCTGCGTCGGAGCCCCCCTCGGCCCGGCAAACTCGGACCTCACCTCGACCATCCTGTCGGCAAGGACGGTCGTGGTCTCCTGAACATCCCACTGACCGGACGAGTGCTCCTGCTCGGTGGAAAACTGCCATCGGGTGTTCCGGTGGGCCAGCAACATTCCCGTGTGGTGCGGCTTGAGGTCGATCATCTGCATGCACCAGGACCTGTCGTCGAACAGATACACACGCCACATCCGGCGCGGCCAGTATTCGACCAGTGCCAGCGGTCGCTCCCGCGCGGACAGCAGAACCGCGTAATCCATCCCGGCAGCATGCTTGCGTGCCGCGAGCGCGCGCGACATCGGGTCCGGGTGGGCCATTCCCCGATAGGAACCCCACATCTCGCCGTACGACACATCAAGACTGTCGAAGATCACAGCCGCACATCTCCCCCCCGTGGCACCAGCCACCCCCGAGCAGCGGCGCTCAACGGGTGC
Organism: Streptomyces sp. NPDC001599; assembly: GCF_042893535.1. Lineage (NCBI taxonomy): Bacteria > Bacillati > Actinomycetota > Actinomycetes > Kitasatosporales > Streptomycetaceae > Streptomyces > Streptomyces sp. NPDC001599. Next base: position 250,156 of record NZ_JBIAVA010000006.1, on the reverse strand, counting down.
CCCCTGCCGCAACGCCCTGCCTTTCCGAGCTTTGTCGTGCCGCCAGTCTGCCACCGGGGTGTGACACAGAGGATTGCGGGAGCCCGCGCGATGAAATCGATGGACCGCACCGCCCGCCACCCGCGCACCATCGACCTGCCCGACTACCGGCCCCAGGTCAGCCGGCAGTGTCGCCCGGGACTACAACGGCCGGACCTGGGTGGTCGAACGGCCCGACAGGCTGTTCGTCCCGGGCATCGAGAACGGCCGTCAGCTGTAGTAGGCGATCTTGTCGTCGAGGACCTCCATGGCCCGGGACAGCGCCGCCGCGCGCTGCTCCAGCGTGGCACGACGCTCGCGGAGGAAGGAAACCCGGTCCTGCACGGAATGCTCGGTGCGCAGAATGGCGACGAATTCCCGCAGGTCGGCGATGCCGAGGCCGGCGTCACGAAGGCACGTAATCAGGCCGATCCAGAAGACGTCGTCCTCGGTGTACTCCCGGCGCCCGCCTGGGGAGCGCCGGATCGGTCCGACCAGCCCTTCGCGCTCGTAGTAGCGCAGTGTGTCGAGAGAGACACCGGTCCGGTCGGAAGCGGCTGCTGGAGTAAGGAGGGTGGTCACGGCGTTCCTTGTCCGGTCTCTGTTACCGCGCTTCGGCGAAGCGGGCCAGGTGCTCGTCGCTGAGCCGCACACGTCGTGCGGCGAGTGCCTCCACGAGCTGCTCCGTCCGGCTCACGCCGACGATGGGGTCGATCCCTCTGCGCATCAGCCAGGCGAGGACGACTTGGTTCCTCGTGGCCGCCAGCTCGCCGGCCACGTCGTCCAGGACCGAGAGCACCCGGGCGGTACCCGGATGATCATAGGTCTGCGGAAGCGGCTTGTCTGCGCGCACGTAGGAACCCCACATCAGCGAGCTGTACGACCACACGGTGAGCCCCTCCGACTGTGCGAGGTCCAGGTCCTCGTCGGTGAGCAGGCGATGACCGCTCTCCGCGAGGGGGGTGAGTGGGCGCGGCTGCACAAGTGAGTGGCGCAGTTGCAGGGCCGTCCACGGTTCCACGCCCTGCTCCCGGGCGAGCGACCGGGCGCGCTCGACGCGCCAGGCAGCGTGATTCGCCGCCCCGATCCGCAGAGCGGTTCCCTTCGTGACCAGCTCGCCGAAGGCCCCGACGGTCTCCTCCAGCGGCACGGTGCGGTCCTCGGCGTGAGCCCAGAGGAGATCGACGTGATCGACTCCGAGACGCCCCAAGCTCTCCTCGACGCCCATGCGTACGGCCGGGGCGGAAAGTCCTTCGGCGCTCTGTGGCCAGGCGTGCGGGACGCGCGGATTCTGCCGAACCTTCGTCGCGATCCGGACCGCGGCCCGCGCATCGGGGCGGGCTCGAAGCCACGCGCCGATGACTTGCTCACTGGCACCGCCGAGGCCACTCGGATCGACCCAGAAGGAGTAGCAGTTCGCGGTGTCGAGCCAGACCCCGCCTTCGCCGACGAAGGTGTCGAGGATCGCGAAAGCCTCGTCCTGGCCGACGCGGGTGCCGAAGTCCATCGTCCCGAGGACGATCTGAGAGTTGGTGTTGTTGACATCCATGCCCCTCATCCTCAGATCTGGAGCGCGCTCCAGGTCAAGAGAGCTTGGGGAGACGATTCGAAACGCGGCCCCGGCAGCCGACGCCGCGTGCGGCAAGATCCAAAACCAGTGAGAACGGCGGAGCCCGACACCGGATGACAGAGATCTCCGGAAAGGGCTGCTGCCATTGGGTACCAGTTCATGACGCTCGTCGTCTCGACTGGGCCTTCCACTTGGCATATCACCTCGCCGGCCGGATGGAGGCGGCTCTGGCCCATGCGTGAGGTGGGCGATCGGTCTCGCGGTCAACGGGCAGGAGTCGGGAAGGACTTGTCGCCGAACAGGACCCGGCCCGCCGCGGCCCGGCCGATCGGCGTACGGAGCAGTGTGAAAGCCGTTTGGGCCATGGTCGGTGTGCGCACCTGAGCCAGTGCCCTGCGCAGGGTCAGCCGGCCTCGGAACGCGGCGCGCAGAGCGGCTCCGTCGTAGGCGGACAGCGCATCCGGCCGCCTGGTTCGCAGCGCGTGGTCCAGGACTTCGGCCGCGAACTCCGACAGCCGCAGGCACGGATCCAGCCCACCGGCGGTGAGCGGGGAGACCGCGCCGGCCGCGTCCCCCACCAGAATGCCGTCGGCGCAGCCGATCCGGCGCAGCACGCCCCCGACGGGAATCGGGCCGCCGCGCCGCTCCACCGCTTCCGGACGGTCCACGCCGGCCACCCCGGGCGCTGACGCGCTGAACCGCTGCAGTGCCCGGCGAAGTCCGTCCGGGAAGCGGTCCGCATAGCCGGCGACGCCCACATGCGCGTGCTGCCCGTCGTTGACCACCCAAGCCAGGTAGCCGGGAGCGAGCGAGGGGTCGAGCACACAGTGGAAGGTCGGTGGCTCCTCGTGTCCGGCCAGCTCGAAGACCTCCTCGGCTCCGACCAGCAGGTGGTGGTTGCGGTCAAGGCCGAGGTCGCGGGCGACGCTGGAGCGGGCTCCGTCGGCACCGACGACGAACCGCGCCCGGACCGCCGTCGGCCCGTCGCGACCGAGCAGGTGGAACGTGTCGCCCTGGCGTCCGGCATAGCGCGTGCCCAGGACGATCCGCACGCCGGCGGTCGTCGCGGTGGCCGCGGCCGCCGTGTAGAGAGGCGCCATGTCTCCTACGCGGTACTCGTCGCGGCCGCTGACCAGGGCGACGGGGCGACGCAGGTCGGGCGGGTAGAGGACGACCCGTCGAATCGGCGGGCCGAGGTGCTCGGGAGGCAGCGGAAAGTCGTCGAGCGTCTTCCGCACGAAGATTCCCGTGGTGCGGACCGCGCCGACGAGGCTGGTTCGCCGGTCGATCAGGAGGACGGAGTGGCCCTGCCGTGCGAGGAGCGTAGCGGTGTGGAGGCCGGCCAGCCCGGCGCCGACTACGAGGACGTCGGTACGGGCCGCGGGCCCGAGGAAGTCGGTGCCGGTCACAGTACTCACAGGTGACGCTCCGCGGGTGTGGCCTCGTCCGCCAGGCGTTCGGCCTCCCAGCGCAGCAGGTCTCCGGGCTGGCAGTCCAGGACCTCGCAGAGCGCGGCCAGCGTGGTGAACCGGACCGCCTTGGCGCGGCCGTTCTTGAGGACCGCCAGGTTCGCGGGGGTGATGCCGATGCGGTCGGCGAGTTCGCCCACGGACATCTTGCGCCTGGCCAGCATCACGTCGATGTCGACGACGATCGGCATCAGATCACCCCGGCCAGCTCGGTCTGCATCCGGGTCGCCTCGGCCTCGCGGGCGACCGCCTGGGCGAGCAGCATCCGCAGCACGAGCACGATCAGGGCGACCGCGAACACCGCCAGGGAGACGCCGCCGAGCAGCAGGACGACGCCCGGGGCCACGGCCTCGCCCGGCGCCAGAACGACGCCCAGCGCGAAGACCAGGAGCGCCGCGGCGGTGAAGGCGCCGATCACGATGTGCACGTACCGGAAGGCGCCCTCGGAGAACACGCTCCCACGTCGCATCATGTTCACCAGCCGCCATACGCAGACCAGGACGGTCTGGGCCGTGCCGATGCCCAGGACCACGATCAGCAGGATCGGAACGCGCCGGTCCGCGAGCACACCGCCCTCGATGTCGTCGGCCAGCAGCGCGACCATCACGGTCTGCACGAACAGCGAACCGGCGAGCAACGCCACGAGCACGGTACGCAGCGCCAGCACGGTGATCTTTCCCATCAACTCTCCTTCGATCGAAATGCGATGGCAATCTATCGATATTCGATAGGAGAGGCAAGCGGGGTGATCGACTGCGTCGGCGGTCGCGCGCAGTGGGACCCTGCGCAGCACGTCCTACGCCCGGGAGGGCGATTCGTGACGATCGCACGCGACGAGGACGGTGTCGTCACACCCGCCTCCGCGGCCCGGCTCCTCTCGACGATCACCGCTCGGAGGCTACGAGGCGCAGGGGCCCGGGGAACCAAGTACATTCCCGTCTTCCCCGAGGCTTCCGGGGCTCTCCACAAGTCAACAAGCGGACCGACCAGTGGGGAGGCTCCCTCCGCAACCGTGCCAGGCTGCTCCTCGACGTCGTGACAGCCGTCCGTGAGCGCGTGTCACCGGGTTTCGGCATCGCCGTCAAGCTCAACTCCGCGGACTTCCAGCGTGGCGGCTTCGACCTCGAAGACGCACACCACGTCATCGAGTGGCTCAGCGACAGCGTCGACTTCGTGGAGCTGTCGGGAGGAAGCGTCGAGTCACTCGCCACGGCCGGTCACACGGCCGACGACCGCACCCTGGAGCGCGAGGCCTACTTCCTTGAACTCGCCGGCGAGCTCGTCGAGGCCGCCTCGGTTCCTCTCATGCTCACCGGCGGCACCCGCCGGGCAAGAGTCGCAAAGGACGTGATGGCACGCGGGTTCTCTCTCGTCGGCGTCGCAACCGCACTCGCGCAACGGCCCGACGCCCCGCTCAGCTGGCTCGCGGGCGAGGACGGCGAGGTCGCGGCCCCCCGCTCGGCGTTCCGCTCCAAGTCCCTTCGCGCCGCGGCCGTACAGGCAAGCATCACCTCGCGCCTGCATGCTCGGCCGCGGCCGTTCGAGACGACCACTCGTCCCGGTCGCCGCCCTCGTCGTCGATCGATACCGGCGATCCCGTGCGATTCGCCGCTACCGTCAAGAAAGAACGGCGCCCGACTCCGAACTCCATCGACGCCCCGGAGCGCGGCACCGCTTGAGGAGCTAGGAGGGATCAGCCGCCCGCGGGTGTCAGCCGCAGCGAGATGCTGTTGATGCAGTACCGCTGGTCGGTCGGGGTCGGGTAGCCCTCGCCCTTGAAGACGTGGCCGAGGTGGGATCCGCAGCGGGCGCAGCGCACCTCGGTGCGGACCATCCCGTGGGAGCGGTCCTCGATCAGCTCGACCGCGTCGGTGTCCCTCGGGTCGTAGAAGGACGGCCAGCCGCAGTGCGACTCGAACTTGGTCGTGGAGGTGAACAGCTCCGCACCGCAGGCGCGGCAGGAGTAGACGCCCTCGGTCTTGGTGTCGGTGTACTCACCGGTGAAGGCCGGCTCGGTGGCGGCCTCGCGCAGCACGGCGTACTCGGCCGGGGCCAGCTCGGCCCGCCACTGCTCGTCCGGCTTCTCGACGTCGTACGACATGAGTCTCAGCCCCTCACTTCAGGTACTTCACTTCGACAGCTCGTCCAGGATGCGCGGTCCGAGGTCCGTGACGTCGCCCGCGCCCATGGTGAGAACGAGATCACCGGCCTTCGCCATTCCCGCGACCAGCGCGGGCGAGGCGTCCTTGTCGTGGACCGGTGTGACGTCGGCGCCGGCGGCGCGGGCCGCCTCGACGATCAGCTCGCTGGTGATGCCCGGGATCGGGTCCTCGCGGGCCGGGTAGATGTCGAGGACGACCGAGGCGTCCGCGAGGGCCAGGGCCTGGCCCATCTCCTTGCCCAGCTCCTGGGTGCGGGAGAAGAGGTGCGGCTGGAAGAGGACCAGGATGCGGGCGTCGCCCACCGCGGCGCGCATGGCCTCCAGGTCGGCGGTCATCTCGGTGGGGTGGTGCGCGTAGGAGTCGACGACCTGGACACCGGCCGCCTCGCCCTTGAGCTGGAGGCGCCGCTTGACGCCCGTGTACGCGGCCAGCGCGGGGGCCAGCTCGGCGGCGGGGATGCCGAGGGCGGCGCCCGCGGCGAGGGCGGCGACGGCGTTGTGGGCGTAGTGGCGGCCGGGGACGGAGACGGCGAAGGTCAGCTCGGCGCCGTCGATGACGACGGTGACCTCGCTCTTGAGGCCCTGCGGGACGACGGAGAGGATGCGCACGTCGGCGTCCTCGGACTCTCCGTACGTCACCGTCCGCACCTGGCCGGCCAGCCGTCGGGTCAGCTCGCGGGCGCCCTCGTGGTCGGCGGCGATCACCAGGGTGCCGCCGGGGACGATCTTGCCGGCGAAGGTCTCGAAGGACTCGTAGATCTCGTCCATCGAGGCGTAGTTGGCGTGGTGGTCCAGCTCGACGTTGAGGACGATGGCGACCTCGGGGGCGTACTTGTGGAAGCTGCGGTCGCTTTCGTCCGCCTCGGCGACGAAGATCTCGCCGTCGCCGTGCAGGGCGTTGGAGCCGGGCGCGTCCAGGTCGCCGCCGATCGCGTACGACGGGTTCCGGCCCAGCTCGGACAGGGAGACCGCCAGCATCGAGGTGGTGGTGGTCTTGCCGTGCGTGCCGGCCACCGCGATGGGGCGCAGGCCGTCCATCAGGGCGGCGAGGGCGTCGGAGCGGTGCACCACCGGGATGCCCAGCTCGGCGGCGCGGACCAGCTCCGGATTGTCCTCGCGGATGGCCGAGGACACGACCACGCAGCTCGCGTCGTCGGCGAGGTGCCGCGCCGCGTGCCCGATGTGCACGGTGGCGCCCAGCGCGCGCAGCGCGTCGGCGGTCGCGGACTCCTTGGCGTCGCTGCCCGCCACGGCGGCGCCGCGCTGGGAGAGGATCTTGGCGATGCCCGACATTCCGGCGCCGCCGATGCCGATGAAGTGCGGTCGGTCCATGGCGGTGGGAAGGCCGGGTGCCATGCGCTGTTCTCCCAGAGTGATCCGTTGGTGATCCGTTGAGGCCGCGCCCCCTCGGCAGGGGCGCGGCACCAGCCTATGCCTTGCTGTGGGAGAACAGTTTCAGGACCGGTACGCCGACCTTGTGCCGGGCCCGGGAGGCCCAGTCCCGGTGGAAGAACTCCTCCACGTAGTGGGGGTCGGTCAGGACGATCACCTCGTCGGCGCCGGTCTCCATGACGACGGACTTCAGCTCGTCCAGCGGGTGGTCCTCGATGAGTCTCCCGTCGGCCTGTGCACCGGAGGCGCGCAGGGCGGTGAGGGACACCTCCAGGGCCCGCTCCCCGACGCTCTGCGCCTCCCGGCCCTCCGGGGTCTCCCCCTCGCGCACGGCGTCGTCCAGCTCGCCGAGCGCGACGTCGTCAATGGCGCGCAGCAGGCGGTCCGCCTGATCGCCGCGCGGCTGGAGCAGCACGTGGAAGCCGACCCGCTCGTCCCCGTGCAAGGTGGTGACGAACTCCACGTCGGCGGACGTCAGGGCCTTCTCGATCATCAAAACGCTTGTGAACACCAGGCGCCCCTTCTCCTTCGAGGGCCCGCGGGCCCACCCTCCGTAGGCCGTACCAGACCCTGCGGAAACCATCCTGCCCCGTGATCGCACGGGTACTGCCGGAATCAGTGTGCCCGGCGCGGACTAAACGGAACGGGAGATTCCGTCGATTCCCGGATGTGCGGTAACGACCGAACCCGTGTCCGGTCACCGCCGCCCACCCGGGACCGGGATCTCCTGGTCGCGCCGGTACCGGCCGAAGAGGAAACCTTCCTCCTCCAAGAGGGACACCAGTGCGAATCGCCGTGGCATCTCGACGGCCGGTCCGCCCGCGATCCGCTGCGCGTCGCCCGCGGTCAGCATCGGGGAGACGGTCAGGCACAGCTCGTCGAGCACACCGGCCGTGACGAACTGCCCCAGCAGCCGCGGGCCGCCCTCGGTCAGCAGCCGGGTGTGCCCCAGCTCCGCGAGCGCCCCGAGCGCACGGGCCGGGTCCACCCCGACGCCGTCCCCCGCGATCACCACCCGGGCCCCGGCCCGCTCCGCGGCGGCGATCCGGTCGGGGGCCGCGGCGGCGCCGGTCAGGACCAGCGTGGGCACGGCCGGGGAGGTGAACAGCGGCAGGGAGAAGTCCAGCTCCAGGCTCGCGCTGACCACCGCGATCACCGGCACCGGCGCCTGGCCGGCCGCCCGCCGCGCCTCGGCGAAATCCGCCCGCGCGCGTGCCGGGCGGTACCCCTCCTGCCGTACGGTCTCGGCGCCGGCGATCACCACGTCCGCCAGTGCCCGCAGGGTGCCGAAGACCCGCATGTCCGCCGCGCTGGAGATGGGCTGTGAGCGGCCGTCGTGCTGGGCGGCGCCGTCGAGGGTGGAGACCATGTTGGCCCGCAGCCACGTCTGCCGGTGCCCGTCCGGCTCGGGGTACGCGTAGGCGGCGGCCAGCTCGGCCAGGCTCCACTCCCGGTCGGTCTCGGAGCCGCCGCCCGGGCCGGCGGTCGGATCGGTCACGGGGGACACGGGGAACAGGCGTCGCATGGGGTGCAGTGTTCCACGCACCCGCCACGCCAACCGCGCAGGCCGGAGCCCTGCCCACCCCCACATACGCACCGCGCCCACGGCGCCGAACCCGCGCCGGGCCACGCGCGCCGCCCGGTTTCCTCCGGACCCCACCACCGCGGCGCCCCGCCGCACGGGCACCCGGCACCGCGCCCGCCTGCCCCGGCGCCCCGCCTGCCCCCGCGCCCCGTCCGCGCCCCGTCCGCGCCCCGCGCCGCCCGCCTCCCCCGCCCCGTCCGCGCCGCCCCCGGCCGACGACGAGGCCCTCCGCGCAGGCCCTACCATTGAGTACCGTGTCGTCCTCCTCTCCCGCCTCCGTCCCCGCTCCGATAACCGGGACGGCTCCGGCCACGGTCTCCCTGTGCGCCCGCGAGCCCCGTGTCCCCGCGGACCGCCTGGTCGCCGAGATGGTGCCCCCGCCCCGTTTCGACTCCGTCCGCTTCGGCACGTACATCCCCGACCCGAACCAGCCCAGCCAGAGCGAGGCCGTCCGGGTCCTGGAGGACTTCGCGGGCGGACTGGGCGAGGCGCCCGGCACGGCCACCGGCAGGCGCGGCTTCTTCGGGCTGGGCCGTGCCAAAGCGCCGAAGGCCCCGGCCGGACCCCGCGGCGTCTACCTCGACGGCGGTTACGGCGTCGGCAAGACCCACCTGCTGGCCTCCCTGTGGCACGCCACCCCCGCCGAGCCCTCCCGCAAGGCCTTCGGCACCTTCGTGGAGCTGACCAACCTCGTCGGCGCCCTCGGCTTCCAGCAGACCGTGCAGACCCTGTCCGGGCACCGCCTGCTGTGCATCGACGAGTTCGAGCTGGACGACCCCGGCGACACCGTCCTCGTCTCCAGCCTGCTCGCCCGGCTCGTGGAGGCCGGCGTGGCGCTCGCCGCCACCTCCAACACGCTGCCGGGCAAGCTGGGCGAGGGCCGGTTCGCGGCGGCCGACTTCCTGCGCGAGATCCAGGGCCTGTCCGCCCACTTCCGCGCCCTGCGCATCGACGGCGAGGACTACCGCCACCGCGGTCTGCCCGAGGCCCCCGCGCCGTACTCCGACGAGCAGGTGACCCGGGCGGCGCAGGCCACCGAGGGTGCCTCCCTGGACGACTTCGCCGCCCTCCTCGACCACCTCGCCCGCGTCCACCCCAGTCGCTACGGCGCCCTGACCGACGACCTGACGGCGGTGTGCCTCACCGGCGTGCACCCGGTGCCGGACCAGTCGACGGCGCTGCGGCTCGTGGTGCTCGCGGACCGGCTCTACGACCGCGAGGTGCCCGTCCTGGCCTCCGGGCTGCCCTTCGACCGGCTGTTCGGCGAGGAGATGCTGAAGGGCGGGTACCGCAAGAAGTACTTCCGGGCGATCTCCCGGCTCACCGCGCTGGCCCGGGACGCGGCGCGGCTGGTGGACACGCCCTGAGGAACGGTCGGTTCCCGCCAACCCAGCCGCCATTTTGAGGCTCTCTCCGGCACGTAACGCCCCGTTAACCCTGCAAAGTCCTTTGCAGGGTTAACGTGTTTCTTGACCGCGCATTGACCATGCTTTTGCCGGGCATTGACCTGTCTCCCGGCATATACCAGCGGCAGGAACTGCCTGGAGGGGGCCGCGTGTACCGACGTTCGGCGGCCCGCACGGTGGTCGCGATCCTCGCCCCCGTCCTGTTCGCGCTCCAGTTCTTCGCTCCCACGGCGTCCTTCGCATCCGCGCATACAACCGGTGATGCCGTGGCCCACGCCCGTCCCGGAACCATCCCCTCCGGCACGGTGCCGCACGACGAGACCGTCACCTGCCGCGAGGGCGGCCGCCCGGGCGAGCCGACCACCGCGCCGCGCGTCCGCGACCGACACCGCACCACCGCCGCGCCGCAGTCCGGCGCCCCTCGGCACCCACTGGCGCCGCAGTCCACTCCGCAGGCGCCCGGCTCCCTCACCGCCGGCCGTGCCACCGAGCACCGGCCGAGACCCACGACGGACCACGCCCCCGAGGCGCTCCAGGTCTTCCGCTGCTGAGGGACCACCGGCACATCCCCCACCTCTGTCCCACCCGTCCGACGCGCCCCCACGGCGCGCCAGGAGGAAACCGCATCATGCAACCCCTCATCGACAACGCCCGTACGTTCGGACAGCGCCCTGAGGAGTTCACCGGGCACGCCGAAGGCCAGTCGCCCGAAGTCCTGTTCATCACCTGCTCCGACTCCCGGGTGGTGCCCGCCCTGATCACGGGCGCCCGGCCCGGCCAGCTCTTCGAACTGCGCACCGCGGGCAACATCGTCCCGCCCTACGGAACCGAGCACCCCTCCGGCGAGGCGGCCACCGTCGAGTACGCCGTCCAGGTCCTCGGCGTCAGCGACATCGTGGTCTGCGGCCACTCGCACTGCGGCGCCGTCGGCGCGCTGGTGCGCGGCGACGACCTGACCGCCGTGCCCGCCGTGCGGGACTGGCTGGCGCACGCGGCCGACGAGCCGAAGCCCTGCGACCCCGCCGATCCGACGGTCGCCGAAGCCGTGCAGCACCACGTACTGGCCCAACTGCTGCGCCTGCGCTCCTACCCCTGCGTCGAGCAGCGGCTGACGGACGGCCGGCTGCGGCTGCACGGCTGGTACTACGAGGTCCACACCGGCCTCGTGCGCCGCCACCGTGCGGACACCGACGCCTTCGAGGCCCTGTGAACGCCGGCATGAGCTCCATAGCCGACCGCAGCCGCCGCTTCCCGCACTGGCGGCAGGACCTCACCGCCTCCCTCGTCGTGTTCCTGGTCGCGCTCCCGCTGTGCGTGGGCGTGGCCGTCGCCTCCGGTGTCCCGGCCGAACTGGGCCTGGTCACCGGCATCGTGGGCGGCCTGGTCACCGGGTTCCTGCCGGGCAGCAGCCTCCAGGTCTCCGGCCCGGCCGCCGGGCTGACCGTGCTGGTCTTCGGCGCGGTCGACCAGTACGGACTGCCCGCGCTCGGCGTGATCGTGCTCGCCGCCGGGCTCCTCCAGCTCGCGATGGGCGCCCTGAGGCTGGGGCGCTGGTTCCGGGCGATCTCCCTGTCGGTCGTCGAGGGCATGCTGGCCGGCATCGGCCTGGTGCTCATCGCCGGTCAGCTGTACTCGGCCGCCGGTCTCGAGGCGCCCGCCTCCGGCCTCGACAAGCTCACCGGGCTGCCCGGGGCCGCGGCCGACGCGCTGGGCAGCACCGAGGCGCTGACCTCGCTCGCGCTGGGCGCGGGCACTGTCGCCGTGATGGTGCTGTGGAAGCGGCTGCCGAAACGGGCGCGGACCGTACCGGGGGCACTGGCCGCGGTCGGTCTGGCCACGGCGGTCACGGCCGCGTTCGGACTGTCGGTCGCGACCGTCGAGGTGAGCGGCCTGCTGGACGTGGTCCAGCCGCCCGGCGCCGACGCCTTCGGCGAGCTGGCGAACGTGGGCCTGCTCGGCACGATCGTCGCCTTCACGCTGATCGCCTCGGCGGAGAGCCTGTTCAGCGCCGCGGCGGTGGACCGGCTGCACGGCGGCCCGCGCACCCAGTACGACAAGGAGCTGATGGCGCAGGGCGCGGGCAACACCGTGTGCGGCGTCCTCGGCGCGCTGCCGATGACCGCGGTCATCGTACGCAGCTCCGCCAACGTGGCCGCGGGAGCCCGCACCAAGGCGTCCCGGGTGCTGCACGGTGTGTGGCTGCTGCTGTTCGCGGCGCTGCTGCCGTCCGTACTGGGCCTGATCCCGCTGCCCGCGCTGGCGGGCATCCTGGTGCACGCGGGCTGGAAGCTGATCCCGTTCCGCAGCATCCTGCCGCTGTGGCGCGACCACCGGGGCGAGGCGCTGATCCTCGTGGTCACGGCCGTCTCGATCGTCGCGGTCAACATGTTCGAGGGCGTACTGATCGGCCTGGCCCTGTCCGTGGTCAAGACCGCCTGGGAGGCCTCGCACCTCGGGCTGGAGATCGTCGACAAGGGCGCGGGACCCGTCCAGGCCCATCTGAGCGGCAACGCGACCTTCCTGCGGCTCCCGAAGATCCTGGAGTCCCTGGAGGCGCTGCCGCAGGACCGCCCGGTCGAGCTGGACCTGTCCGGGCTGCACCACCTGGACCACGCCTGCCGCACGGCCCTGGAGAACTGGGCCGAACGGCACAGCGCCACCGGCACGGATCCGGTGAAGGTCACGGAGCCGGAGAAGGCCGGGGTGTAGCGGGGAGTCCGCCGCCGGGTCCCGGGGCATGGCCCCCGGCCCGGCGGCGGGCCTATCGTGACAGTAAGGGTGAAAACCGTCCTCCGAGCGAGGAGGTCGTCATGGTGCAGGAGCTTCTGACCGCGGCCGCCGCCGTCGGCAGCGCGGGCGTCCTGTACGTCGCCTCGGCGGCACGGGTCGTCAAGCAGTACGAGCGAGGGGTGGTCTTCCGGCTCGGACGGCTCGCGGGTCAGGCACGCGGTCCCGGGTTCACGATGATCGTTCCGTTCGTGGACCGGCTGCACAAGGTGAACATGCAGATCATCACGCTGCCCGTGCCCGCCCAGGAGGGCATCACCCGCGACAACGTCACCGTGCGGGTGGACGCGGTCGTGTACTTCAAGGTGGTCGACGCGGCCAACGCGCTGGTCCGGGTCGAGGACTACCGGTTCGCCGTCTCGCAGATGGCCCAGACCTCGCTGCGCTCCATCATCGGCAAGAGCGATCTGGACGATCTGCTGTCCGACCGCGAGAAGCTGAACCAGGGGCTGGAGCTGATGATCGACAGTCCCGCGGTCGGCTGGGGCGTGCAGATCGACCGGGTCGAGATCAAGGACGTGTCCCTGCCGGACACGATGAAGCGCTCGATGGCCCGCCAGGCCGAGGCGGACCGGGAGCGACGCGCCCGGGTGATCAACGCCGACGCCGAACTCCAGGCCTCGAAGGTGCTCGCGGAGGCGGCCCGGGAGATGTCCGAGACGCCCGCGGCCCTGCAACTGCGGTTGCTCCAGACGGTCGTGGCGGTGGCCGCCGAGAAGAACTCGACCCTGGTGCTGCCCTTCCCCGTGGAGCTGCTGCGGTTCCTGGAGAAGGCGCAGGAGCACCCGGTCGATCACCCGGTCGAGCGGTGACACGGGCTACGCGCGTGGTTCCCGGGGCTCCTGGCAGGTGATAGACACAGCGGGTCACAGTCCTGTCCGCCAGCAGGAAGGTTTCCCCATGTCCACGTCCCGCAACGCGGCCACCCGCCGCCAGGTGCTCGCCCGTACCGGAGCCCTGGGCGCAGGCATCGCCTTCACCGGCGCCCTCTCCGAACTCTTCACCGGCACCGCCGCCGCGCAGTCCCTCGGCCACACCGGCTACGGCCCCCTGGTCCCCGACCCCGACGGACTGCTGGACCTGCCCAAGGGCTTCCGCTACCGGGTGCTGTCCCGCGAGGGCGACCGGCTGCGCTCCGGGGAGGGCCCGGTGCCCTCCAACCACGACGGCATGTCCGCCTTCCCGGGGCGTTCCTCCGGCAGACACGGCCGCACCACCCACCTCGTCCGCAACCACGAGAACCGCGAGGACGGCCGCGTCCCCGTCCCCAGGGTCGAGGGCCTCACCTACGACCCGGAGGGCAAGGGCGGCTGTACGGCGCTGGCGCTGGACTCCCGCAACCACGTCCTGTCCGAGCGGGTCGCGATCGCCGGTACGGCCGTCAACTGCGCGGGCGGCCCCACCCCCTGGCACACCTGGCTGACCTGCGAGGAGACCGAGGACAAGGCCGGGACCAACGGCTACACCAAGGACCACGGCTTCATCTTCGAGGTCGACCCGGTCGACCCGCACCGCACCGGGGCGGTGCCGCTGACCGCGATGGGCCGCTTCCAGCACGAGGCGATCGCCGTGGACCCGCGGCGCGGTGTCGTGTACGAGACGGAGGACGCGTTCGAGCGGCCCTTCGGCCTGTTCTACCGGTTCCTGCCCGAGAAGCCGCTGGGCGGCCGGGGCTCGCTGCGGGCGGGCGGCAGGCTCCAGGCGATGCGCGTGCCCGGTGTGCCCGACCTGTCCTCGATCCAGGAGACGGGCGCGACCTTCGACCGCATCGAGTGGGTGGACGTGCCCGACCCGCTGGCCGCCGAGACGCCCATCCGCTTCCAGGACTTCGGCCGGGGCGGCATCACCCACGCGCAGAAGCTGGAGGGCTGCTACTGGGGCGGGCGGAGCGTGTACTTCGTGTCGTCCTTCGCCCACAGCTCCGAGGGCTCGGCGGCCGACCACTACGGTCAGATCTGGCGCTACGACCCCGAGCGGCGACGCCTCACCCTGGTGATCGTCTTCGGTCCCGACACCGACGTCCGGCTGCCGGGCGAGTCCCCCGACAACATCTGCCTGGCCCCCAGCGGCGGCCTGATGGTCTGCGAGGACGGCAACGGCGCCCAGCACGTCTTCGGCGTGACCCGGCGCGGCGAGGTGTACGCCATGGCCCGCGGCGCCCAGAACATCGGGACGGAGGAGGAGCCGGAGTGGGGTGAGTTCGCCGGTGTCACCTTCTCCCCCGACGGCGACACGATGTTCGTCAACTGCTACACGCCCGGCACCACCTTCGCGGTGACGGGGCCCTGGCGCAGGTAGCGGCCCGGGGACCAAGGCGGGGCGCGTCGTCCGGTCACTGAAGCCGCGGCCACGGGGTACCCGGGCCGCATGACTCAGAACGTGCAGGTCAACGGCTCGTACTGGCTTCAGACGGCACCGGGCGGCGCGCCCCGCCCCGCACTCGCCGAAGATCTCGACGTCGACGTCGCCGTGATCGGCGCCGGTGTCGCCGGGCTCAGCACGGCCTGGGAGCTGACCCGGGCCGGGCGGAGTGTGGCGGTGCTGGAGGCGGGACGGGCCGGTGCCGGGGTCACCGGGTACACCAGCGCCAAGCTGACCGTCCTGCACACCCTGGTCTACGACAGGCTGCGCCGCACCCGCGGCCCCGAGGGCGCCCGGCTGTACGCCCGCTCGCAGTCCGAGGCGATCGAGCACGCCGCCGGGATCGTCGCCGAGCTGGGCATCGAGTGCGACTGGGAGACCCGCGACGCCTACACGTACGTGCGCGACCCGGGCCGGGTGGACGAGCTGCGCACCGAGGCGGCCGCGGCGAAGGAGGCGGGGCTGCCCGCGTCGTTCGTGACGGAGACCGGGCTGCCGTTCCCGGTGGCGGGCGCCGTGCGGGTGACCGGGCAGGCCCAGTTCCATCCCCTCAAGTACCTGCGGGCCCTCGCCGCGGACCTGGAGGCGCGCGGGGGGCTGATCTTCGAGGACACCACCGTCCAGGGTCTGGACGAGGGCGAGCCGTGCCGGGTGAAGACCGACGCGGGAGCGACGGTCACCGCCCGCGACGTCGTGGTCGCCACGCACTACCCGGTCTTCGACCGGGCGCTGCTCTTCGCCCGCCTCTCCCCGCGCCGCGAACTGGTCGTCGCCGGGACCGTCGAGGCGGACCGCGACGTCGACGGCATGTACATCACGCCGGAGGAGAACACCCGCTCGGTGCGCACGGCACCCCTGGCCGACGCGGGCCGCCGCCTGCTCGTCGTCACCGGGGAGCACTTCACCCCCGGCACGGGCGACACCCGCGAGCGCTTCGAGACCCTGGCCGCCTGGGCGGACGAGCACTTCCCCGGCGTCGAGCGCACCCACGCCTGGGCCACGCAGGACATCGACCCCACCGACACCGTGCCGATGGTGGGCCCGCTGCACCCGGGCGCGCACCACACCTACGTCGCCACCGGCTTCGGCGGCTGGGGGCTGAGCGGCGGCATGATGGCGGGCCGGCTGCTCACCGCGCAGATCACCGGCGAGGAGTGCGCGTGGAGCGGACTGTACGACCCGCGTCGGCTGCGCACGGCGGTGCGCGAGGCACCCGCGCTGCTCAAGACGCAGGCCGAGGTGGCCCGGCACTTCGTCGGCGACCGGCTGCGGCCCACCCCGCCGGTGGAGGCGCTGCCGCCGGGCGAGGGCGCGGTGGTCCGGGCGGGCGGCGACCGGCTGGCGGTCTACCGGGACGAGGAGGGCGCCCTGCACGCCGTCTCGCCGCGCTGCACCCACCTGGGCTGCCTGGTCGACTTCAACGCGGCCGAGCGCGCCTGGGAGTGCCCCTGCCACGGCTCCCGCTTCGGCACGGACGGCAAGGTGCTGGAGGGCCCGGCGACCAAGCCGCTGGAGCGGCGGGACATCTGACGCCGGCTGGACCGGGTGGGTGAGAGCGGCGGCACGTCGCCGGACGTAGTCATACAAACAGAACATCCCACTCCTACGTTCGTACGGTGATCTCTCTCGTACGACGCGCCACCGCGCTCTGTGTCCTGGGCGCCGCCCTCACCGCCTGCGGAACCACCGGGGCCGAGCAGGCCCCCCGTCCGGCACCCTCGGCCCCCGCCCCGTCCCCGTCCGCCTCCCGGACGCCCACGCCCACCCTCGCCCCCGGCCCCGCGGGCCTGACCCCCGTCTTCGAGCACGGCCCGCGCACGGACGGCACGAAGGACGCCGCACGGGGCGGCAGGCAGGTCGCCCTCACCTTCGACGCCGACATGACCGCCGACCAGGGGCCGCGGGCCGCGTCGGGCGAGCGGTTCGACAACCCGGGGCTGATCGCGGCGCTGCGGGAGCTGAAGGTGCCGGCCACGGTGTTCATGACCGGCCGCTGGGCCGAGGAGTACCCGGACGAGGCCCGCTCCATCGGCCGGGACCCGCGGTTCGAGATCGCCAACCACTCCTACAGCCACTACGCCTACACCGACGACTGCTACGGCCTGCCCACCGTGCCCGAGGACCGCATGCGTTCGGACCTGGAGCGGGCGTACACGGCGTTCGAGAAGGCCGGGGTGCCGAACCCGATGCCGTACTTCCGCTTTCCCGGCGGCTGCTACGACAAGGCGGCCCTCAGGGAGCTGTCGGCCACCGGGGTCACCGCCGTGCAGTGGGACGTGGTGAGCGGGGACGCCTTCGCGACGGACGCCGACGCGGTGACCCGGCAGGTGCTCGACGGGGTGCGGCCGGGTTCGGTCGTCGTCATGCACTGCACGCGCAGCGCCGCTCCGGTGACCGAGGAGGTGGTGCGGGCGGTGGTGCCGGAGCTGCGCCGCCAGGGCTACCGCTTCGTGAAGGTCTCGGAACTGATCGGCGCTGCGAACGGGCACGCCTGACGTCCTACGCTGGAGACATGAGCAGCGACCAGGACCACGAACAGGACCCGGACGGCGCCGGCTGCGAGCCCGGCGGCTACTGCCTGATCGACACGGCGCCCCGGCCGCCCCGGGCCGACGGCCCGCCGTACGCCGAGTGCGTGCAGTGCCGGGAGCCCACGGAATACCCGGAGTCGTACAAGGGCATCACGCTCTGCCCGGTCTGCGAGTGGCAGGAGGCCCAGCGCACCGCCTGCTCAGGCTGAGGACCTGCGCGAGCTGAGCGCACAGGCCACGGCGATCGCGCCCGCGGCGATGACCGCCGCCCCGGCCAGCGGCAGCAGCGGCAGCGGGACCGCGCCCGACCTCGACCCGGTGACCAGGCCGCTGACCGCCGCCCGCGCCGGGGACCCCGACGCCACCAGCGCCAGCAGCGCCGCCAGCAGCAGGGCGGGGACCGCGCGGCCGGGCGAACGCAGCACCGGCCAGGCGGTGAGCGCGCCGACGGCGGTGCCGAGCAGGGCGCACACCAGCGCGGCGAGCAGTCCGGCACCGGCCGCCGGGAGCGGGGGTACGCGCGTGCCGCGACCGGTACTGACCGGGTCGCTGATCAGTGTCACGACGACGGTCGCCACCGCGCCCAGGACGACCGCGGCGGCCAGTGCCACGAGCACGGGGGCCAGGTGGGCCCGCGCGGGACCGCGCGCCGCCGACACGCAGCCCCGCGCGGCGGGCGGCTCGGACGTGACGCAGATCCGCACCAGCCAGGCCGCGACCGGCAGCAGCACGGCCGCCGCCCAGCCCAGCGAGTCGAGCACCGGCTGCCCGCCCCGCACCCCGATGCCGAGCGCGGCGGCATACAGGACGACGGGCGGCAGCCAGCGCTGGGAGCGCAGCAGGAGGGCCGTCTGGTAGCGCAGGAGAGCGGTCATCGGTGGTCCTCCGGGTCGTGCACGGCCACCACGTGCCAGGGCGGCCGGGCCGTCAGGAGCGTGCGCAGCACGACGTCGGAGTGCGAGGCGGGGACGGTGAGCGCGTGGCATCCGGGGACGGTCTCCCCGGCCGACGCGGCCATGCGGCGCACGTCGGCGGGGAGGGCGGCCCCGGGCGGCCCCTGCACCCGGACGACGACCCGCGGCCCGGGCGGCACCGGAGCGGGTCCGGTACGGCGGTGCAGGGCTCCGTCGCGCACGGCGTACACGGCGTCGGGCGCGCCGGCCAGGCGGCGCGGATCGTGGTCGACGAAGACCGCGGCACCGCCGGCCGCGGTCCGTTCGGCGACCGCCCGCTCCAACTCCTCCCGCGCGTCGGCGTCGAGCCCCGTCCACGCCTCGTCGAGGACGAGCAGCTCCGGCTCGGCGAGCAGCGCCTGCGCCACCGCCACCTTCTGGCTGCCGCCCTTGGAGAGCCGGGAGAGCTGCGTGTCGGCGTACCCGGCGGCCCCGAGCCGCTCCAGCCACTGCCCGGCGGCACGGGCCGCCGCCCGGCGGGACAGCCCGTGGACGGTGCCGAGGTGGGTGAGGTACCGCGCGGCGGTGAAAGGCAGGGCGGGCGGGAAGCGTTCGGGGACGTAGGCCGTGCGCGGGCGGCCGGTGACCCGGCCCTCGGTGGGGGCGTCGATCCCGGCGAGCAGGCGGAGCAGGGTCGACTTGCCGGTGCCGTTGGCGCCCTCGACACGGACGAGGGCGCCGGGCCGCACGCCCAGCTCGACCCCGCGCAGCACCCAGGGGCCGCGCAGACCGTAGCGGCGGCCCACACCGTCCAGCCGTAGCTCGCGTCGCATGGGGCCATACTCTCCCAGGCGCGCGGGTTGGCAGACTGTAGGACGTGAGCAACGACCCGACGACACCCGTCCCCGCCCCCGCCCCAGTCCCCGTCCCCATCCCCGACAGCCCCTTCCGTCCCGAGCCCGGGGACCGCGACCTCGCGCCGCAGTTCGTGCTGCCGCTCGTCGTGCGCATCGAGCGGGCGGCCCCGCCGTCCCGTACCGACGCGCTGGAGACCGCGGCCCGGGCGGTGCTGGTGATGCTCGGCGACGAGCGGTCGACCGGTGACGGCGCGTGGGCGCGGGCGATGCGGGACTGGCAGGACGCGCGCATCCGCAAGGTCGTGCGCCGGGCCCGCGGCGCGGAGTGGCGGCGGGCCGAGGCGCTGCCCGGCATCACGGTCACCGGCAAGAGCGCCGAGGTGCGGGTCTTCCCGCCGGTCCCGTTGGACGGCTGGCCCAAGGATCTGGCCCGGCTCCAGGTCTCCGGCACCGACCTCGACGACCCCGAGCCGCCGGTCGGCGCCGATCCCTCCGCGACGGTGCTCTGGCTCAACCCCGACCTGGACATGTCGGCGGGCAAGGCGATGGCCCAGGCGGGCCACGGTGCGCAGCTCGCCTGGTGGGAGCTGTCCGACGGCGAGCGGACGGCGTGGCGCGACGCGGGCTTCCCGCTGTCGGTGCGCACCGCGGATCCGGCCCGCTGGACCGGCCTCACCACCGGCGGCCTGCCGGTGGTGCGGGACGCCGGATTCACGGAGATCGCGCCGGGTTCGTGCACGGTGGTGGCGGACCATCCGGCGCTGCGGCGGGCGCGCCCGTAGGCGGCGGAGGCGCGCCGGCCGGTGCCCGGGGTGGCCCGCGAACCTCAAATGTTCCTCTGAAGGCACCCGCCGCGGGGTTCGGGCCCCCTCGCACGGGCGATACCCCGGTCATGACGACGCGGAGGGAGGGATCGGCCATGCGACGACTGGGCACCGGCATCGGATGGCGGCCGGAGATCGCGGACGCCGTCGAGGAGATGCCCGGCATCGAGTGGGTCGAGGCCGTGTCCGAGAACCTGTGTCCCGGGCATCTGCCCGACTCGCTGCTGCGACTGCGCGAGCGCGGGGTGAGCGTCGTGCCGCACGGGGTCTCGCTCGGGCTCGGCGGCGCGGACCGGCCGGACCCGGGGCGGCTGGCGGCACTGGCCGAGCGGGCCGAGGTGCTCGGGTCGCCGCTGGTCACCGAGCACATCGCGTTCGTGCGCGCGGGCGGGGCGCTGACCGCGTCGCCGCCGCTGGAGGCGGGGCACCTGCTGCCCGTGCCGCGCACGCGCGACGCTCTCGACGTGCTGTGCGAGAACGTGCGC
Organism: Streptomyces sp. NPDC001599; assembly: GCF_042893535.1. Lineage (NCBI taxonomy): Bacteria > Bacillati > Actinomycetota > Actinomycetes > Kitasatosporales > Streptomycetaceae > Streptomyces > Streptomyces sp. NPDC001599. Next base: position 229,817 of record NZ_JBIAVA010000006.1, on the reverse strand, counting down.
ATCGCGCAGGCCGCGCTGCCCGTGCCGCTGGCCGTGGAGAACATCGCCGCGCTCGTCTCGTGGCCGGACGAGGAGCTGACGGAGGGGCAGTTCCTGTACGAGCTGGCCGACCGGACCGGCGTGCGGCTGCTGATCGACGTGGCGAACCTGCACACCAACCACGTGAACCTGGGTGAGGACCCGGCCGAGGCGCTCGCCGAGCTGCCCCTGGAGGCCATCGCCTACGTCCACGTCGCGGGCGGCTTCGAGCGGGACGGCGTCTGGCACGACAGCCACGCCCACCCCGTCGCGCGGCCGGTGCTGGACATCCTGACCGACCTCGCCTCGCGCGTCGCGCCGCCGGGCGTACTGCTGGAGCGGGACGAGAACTTCCCCGACGGCGACGAGTTGCGGGGTGAGGTGGAGGCGATCCGCGCCGCCGTGGAGAAGGGCCGGGCGGCGGCCACCGGGACCGGAGCGGCCGCCCGCACCCCGCGCACCGGTACCGGTGCGGGCCGCGGCGCCGACGACGCCGTACGGCAGCGGCTCGGGCTCGCGCAGGCCGCGCTGCTGTCCGCGCTGGTCGCGGGGACGCCGGCGCCCGAGGGGTTCGACCGGGTGCGGCTGGGGGTGCAGGCGCGGGCGCTGGCCGGGAAGCGGGCCGACGTGGTCGCAAAGGTCGCGCCCGAACTGCCGGTGCTCCTGGGCGCGCGGTACCGCCCCGCCTTCCTCGCCTACGCACAGGGGTGTCCGATGACCGGCGGCTACCGGCGGGACGCCCTCGGCTTCGTCGAGCACGTGCTGCGGACGGCGCCGGGGGAAGGCGAGGACCCGGGGGTGCGGCGGGAGTTGCGGGAGTGGTGGCTGGAGCGGTCGGGACCGGTGCCGCGGTCGGCCCGCCCCGGGGTCCGGCTGGCCCGTGCGACCAGGCGCGTTCTGCTGCGGCGCTGAATCCCGCTCGGCGGCGTGGGGACATCGCCAACGGACATCACCCTCTTGCAAAGAGGCCCCGGCATCCACGCCGAGGAGGAATCGCATCCGGATGGTGCGACGCGGAGCGTCGCCGTGGTCCGCTTCGGCGCGGAGCGCCCGGCGTACCCAAGATAGTGCGTACATGTGTGCCCATAGTCGCTGGTCGGGGTGGTGGTTGTGGGATCGGCGGGTGTGTGTGCGGCTGTCGTACGTATGGTCCTTTGCGGGGTTCGGGACGGCACGGTGTCCTGGCCACAGGTCGTGAGGGGGGTGAGATGGCGCAGGCGGGGGCCGATGAAAAGGTCGGGCATGCCCGGTACACGTACCGGCTGCGGGTGTCGTCCGCGGCCCGCGCCCTGCTGGCGGCCGAGTGGGGCCGGTGCCGCTGGCTGTGGAACGAGTGCGTCGCCAAGTCCAGGGCCGTACACCTGCACAACAGGGCCACCGGCGCGAAGACCACGTGCGGCCCGGCGCAGCTGGACAGGATGCTGACCGAGGCCCGTTCCCGTACGCCGTGGCTGCGGGAGGGCTCGTCGGTTCCCCAGCAGCAGGTCATCCGCGACTTCGGCCGCTCCCGAGCCAAGGCGCACAAGGACATCACCGAGGGCCTGCCCGTGGCGCGCCGGGCCGGGATGCCGACATGGAAGACCAGGCGTGAGTCGCCGGCGACCCTGAACTACACCCGGCGCGGGTTCCGGCTGAAGGACGGCCGACTGCATCTGGCGGGCGGCATCGTCCTGAGGGCGGTGTGGTCGCGGGAGTTGCCGGCCGAGCCGTCCTCCGTACGCGTGTACCAGGACAGCCTCGGGCACTGGTACTGCTCCTTCGTCGTCCCCGCCCACGTCCAGCCCCTGCCCGCGACCGGCCGCGTCCTCGGTGTCGACTGGGGTGTGCGGGAGACAGCGACCACCACATCCGACGCGCACGACCTGCCGCACCCCTCGCACGGTGGGAAGGCGAAGGAGAAGCTCACCCGCTACGACCGGATGATGGCCCGCCGCAGGCCGAAGAAGGGGACGGCCGGATCGAGGGGCTACCGGGCGGCGAAGAGGCTGCGGGCGAAGGTCCACAAGAAGGTGGCCCGGCAGCGTGCGGACACCGGCCGCAAGTGGGCCAAGAAAGTCGTCCGCGACCACGATGCCGTAGCGGTCGAGGACTTCCGGCCGAAGTTCCTGGCCCGGTCGACGATGGCCCGCAAGGCCGCGGACGCCGCCATCGGCGCCACCAAGGCCGCTCTGATCGAGATGGGCCGTAAACACGGGCGGGACATCCGCCTGGTCCACCCCGCGTACACCACGATGGACTGCGCGCAGTGCGGAGCGAGAGCCAAGCACGCCCTGCCGCTGGGTGAACGCACCCACACCTGCACCGCCTGCGGAACCGTCTGGCCACGGGACAAGAACTCCGCACGCGTCATGCTCGCCCGGGCTGGTCTCAACCCGGCTGGTGCCGAAGGCGGAAGACCCCCTGGAGCGCCGCTCCAGGAGGCAGCCTGAGCCAGGAATCCCCTCCCTTCAGGGAGGGGAGGATTCAAATACCCACAACACTGCGTCGTCCGGAATGTGAAAAGGGCATGGCGCGGCGAAAGCCTTTGGCATAGAAGTACGGCATGTTCTGGGTCCTTTTCCTCCTGTCGGCCTGGGCCGTCGCGGGCCTCGCCTGCCTGCGGCTGTGTCTGGCGGCCGTGCGCGCGGCGGCCGTCGACCCGCACACCGCGGCTCCTGAGCACACGCTGACGCTGTACGAGGCGGCGTTCCTGTCCGGCGGTCCGCGGCGGGTGGCGGACCTGACGCTGGTCTCGATGGCGCGTCAGCGGCGGCTGCTGCTCGCACACACCGGCTGGGCGACCGTCGTGGACCCGCGCGGGCGGGACGACATGGAGCGGTCGGTGATAGGGGCGATAGGCCCGGGGGGACAGTCCCGGATAGCGCCGGTACGGGCCGCCGCGGCCGCCGCCGACTCGGTGCGGGGCCTGGCCGACCGGCTGGTCGGCGCGGGCCTCGCCGTACCCGACGGCGGCGCCCGGGGGATCGCGGCCGGAGTGCGGCGGGTGCGGGTCGCCGCGGTGACGGTGTGCGCGCTCGGCCTGGTCGCCCTGGCGCTGCCGCTGCCCGCCACCGAGCCGCGCCTCCTGATCGCCCTCTGGTTCGCGCTGCCGCTGGCCCTGACCCTGGGATGCCTGGCCATCACGCGGATGGAGATCCACACGTACTCACGCTGGGCCTCCCCCGCCGGGCAACGGCTGGTCGGCGCCCTCGTCCAGCGGGCCGACGGCACGGCGGACGACCGGACCTTCCTCACCTCGGTCGCCGTGCGCGGCGTGCACGCGATCGGCGAACCGGACCTGCGTGCGGCCTTCGCCCACCGCGAGAAGTACGCCGGGGACCACTGGGAGCGCCAGGCCTGACGCTCGGGGGGCGTACGGGGGCACTCGGACCCGACACCCGCGGGCGGTGCTTGCCCCGCCCGCCCGCCGCACCAAACATCCCTGGTGTCACACCGTGCACCGAAGGGATACGCGATGCGAGCTGCCGCTCTCTACTCGGCCGCCGGGTCCTTGCTGCTGACCACCCTCACCGCCGCCCCTGCCCAGGCGGCGCCCCCGGCCGGGCCCGGATCCGCCGAGGCGTTCGGCACCGCCGTGGCTGCCCGGCACGCGGCGGCGGCCGGGATCGAGTTCGGGGCGTGTCCGAGGGCGGAGGAGCTGCCGGACAGCATGCGCTGCGGCACGGTCACCGTGCCCCTGGATTACGCCCACCCCGACGGGAAGCGCATCGAGCTGACGGTGAGCCGGGTGCGGGCCACCCACAAGGACCCCGACGGCGCCGGACGCACGGTCCCCGGACAGGGCGCCCTCCTCTACAACCCGGGCGGCCCCGGCGCCTCCGGGCTGTACTTCCCGCTGGTGGGCATGGTGCCCGAGTGGAAGCGCATCGCCGCCGCCTACGACCTCGTCGGCTACGCCCCGCGCGGGGTCGCGCCCTCCGCGCCGCTGTCCTGCCAGGACCCCGGGGACTTCTTCAAGGGGCCGCGGCCGGCGCCGACGCAGCCCTCGGAGGCGTACAAGCAGGAGCGCGCCGCGGAGGCGGAGGCGTACGCGCGCGACTGCGCGGAGCGGGGCGGGGAGGCGCTGCGGCACTACCACTCGCTCAACAACGCCCGGGACCTGGAGGTCGTCCGCGCCGCGCTGGGCGAGCGGCGGCTCACCTTCATGGGCGCGTCGTACGGCACCTACCTCGGCGCGCTGTACGCCGAGCTGTTCCCCTCGCACGTGCGGCGGATGGTGTTCGACGCGGTGGTGAACCCGGACCCCGAGCAGGTCTGGTACCGCAACAACCTCGACCAGTCGGAGGCGTTCGAGGACCGCTGGGACGACTTCAAGGAGTGGGTCGCCGAGCACGACGCCGTGTACGGGCTCGGGGACACGGCGAGGCGGGTGCAGGACAGCTACGAGGAGGCGAGCGCGCGGCTGGCGGCGGAGCCGGCGGGCGGGACGGTGGGGCCCGCGCAGTTGCAGGGGGCGTTCCTGAAGGCCGGGTACTACGACGACTACTGGCCGCACCGCGCCGAGGCGCTGTCGGCCTACCTGAAGGGCGACCCGCAGCCGCTGGTCGACCAGGCGGGCACGCGGACGGAGGCGGGCGCGGTCCGGTCGGAGAACTCCAACGCCGTGTACACGGCCGTCGAGTGCAACGACGCGCCCTGGCCGACCGACTTCGAGGTCTGGGACCGGGACAACACGCGGCTGGCCCGCCGGGCGCCGTTCGAGACCTGGGACAACGTGTGGACCAACCTGCCGTGCGCCTACTGGCAGGTGCCCCGGCAGCAGCCGCTCGACGTGCGCACCGCGCCGGGTGAGCTGCCGCCGACGCTGGTCCTGGCCGCGGAACGGGACGCGGCGACGCCGTACGAGGGTGCGCTGGAGCTGCGGCGGCGGCTGGCGGGCTCGGTGCTGGTGACCGAGCGGGACGCGGGGACGCACGGCATCGCGGGCGGGCCGAACGACTGCGTCAACGGCCACCTGGAGGCGTACCTGCTGGACGGCCGCCTCCCGGCGCGGGACACGTCGTGCGCCCCGCGCCCGGAGCCGGAGCCGAGGGCCTGATCAGGCGAGCCCGGCGACCAGCTCGCCGATGTCCTTGCGGCGCCCCGTGTAGAACGGGATCTCCTCGCGGACGTGGCGGCGGGCCTCGGAGCCGCGCAGGTGGCGCATGAGGTCGACGATGCGGTGCAGCTCGTCGGCCTCGAAGGCGAGGATCCACTCGTAGTCGCCCAGCGAGAAGGAGGCGACCGTGTTGGCGCGCACGTCCGGGTAGCCGCGGGCCATCTTGCCGTGGTCGGCGAGCATGCGGCGGCGGTCCTCGTCGGGCAGCAGGTACCAGTCGTAGGAGCGCACGAACGGGTAGACGCTGATGTAGTTGCGCGGCGTCTCGTCGGCCAGGAAGGCCGGGATGTGCGAGCGGTTGAACTCGGCGGGGCGGTGCAGCGCCATGTTCGACCAGACCGGCTCCAGCGCACGGCCCAGCTTCGTGCGGCGGAAGAGGTTGTACGCCTCCTGGAGCTGGTCGGCGGTCTCGGCGTGCCACCAGATCATCAGGTCGGCGTCGGCGCGCAGACCGGACAGGTCGTAGGTGCCGCGGATCGTCACGTCCTTCGCGGCGAGCTGGTCGAACAGCTCCTGGACCTCGTCGGCGTACCCGGCGCGGTCCTCGGGGAGGGTGTCCTTGAGCTTGAAGACGGACCAGAGGGTGTAGCGGATGACCTCGTTGAGGTCCTTGGCCAGCTTGCCCTTGTTGGGGATGCGCTCGGCCGCGGGGGTGGAGGCGTCGTCACTCATGGCCCTATTCTCCCGCTCCGCCGTGCAGACTCTGCACCGGGTGGGCCGTGAGCTGCTCCACACCCCGCAGGTCGCCCCGGATCTGGTCGACGGCCGCGTACGCGCTCGCGATGCTCGCCGGGATGCCGACGCCGTCGTACGCCGCGCCGCACACCGCGAGGCCGGGGAGCTTCGCGACGTGCTCGCGGACGCGGGCCACGCGCGCGTGGTGGCCGACGGGGTACTGCGGCAGGCCGTCCCGCCAGCGGGTGACGCGGGTGGCGACCGGCTCGGCGGTCAGGCCGGTGGCCTCGGCCAGGTCGTGCCGGGAGACGGCGACGAGGCCCTCGTCGTCGCGGCCGAGGATCTCCGTGTCGCCGTACCGGCCCACCGAGGTGCGCAGGACGACCAGGTCCGGGTCCTCGTCGGCGATCCAGCCCCACTTGCGGGAGGCGAAGGTGGACGCCTTGATGGTGTGTCCGTCGACCGGCGGTACGAGGAAGCCGCTGCCCTCGGGGAGCGCGGCGGCCTCCGAGCGGCGGTAGGCGAGGGTGATCAGGGCCATCGAGGCGTACTCGATCGCGGACAGCTCGGCCGCGGCGGCGGGCGCCTCGGCGCGCAGCAGCTCGGCGGCGGGCCCGGCCGGGACGGCGACGACGACCGCGTCCGCGTGCAGCTCCCGGTCGCCGGCGACGATCCGCCAGCCGTCGGACGCGGTGCGGCGCAGCTCGGTGACGGGCGCCTGCGTGAGGATCTCGCCGCCGCGCGCGCGGACCGAGTCGGCTACGGCGGGCGGGAGGGTGCCGATGCCGCCCTCGATGCCCATGAAGACCGGGCCGCTCGGCGGTGACGTGGCCGTGCGGCCCTGGAGGGCGCGGACCGCCTCGGTGAGCGAGGTGTGGGTGCGGGCGGCCTCGAAGAGCTGCGGCACGGCCGAGCGCAGCGAGATGCGGTAGGCGTCGCCCGCGTAGACGCCGCCCAGGAGCGGCTCGACGAGGCGGTCGACGACCTCGCGGCCCAGGCGCGCGGCGACGTACTCCCCCACGGCCACGTCGTCGCCGACCTCGGTGGGGGGCAGCTCGGCGTCGCGCTCGATGCGGGCGAGGCCCTCCTCGGAGAGCACGCCGGACAGGGCGGCGGCGGTGCCGGGGACGCCCATGACGTGGCCCTTGGGCATGGGGCGCAGCGCGCCGCGGGTCCACAGGGAGGCCGTCGCGGTGGACGGCGGCTGGAGGCGGTCGGCGAGTCCGGCGGCGCGGGCCAGGCCGACGGCCTCGGGGCGGCGGGCCAGCATCGACTCGGCGCCGAGGTCGACGCGTACGCCGGCGATCTCGCCCGGCAGCAGCTTGCCGCCGACGCGGCCGGACGCCTCCAGGACGGTCACCCGGGCGCCGCCCTCCAGGAGGCGGTGGGCGGCGGCCAGTCCGGCGATGCCGGCTCCTACGACGACCACGTGTCCGGGGCCCTGTTCCGGGGGTGCCGGGGGGAACTCGCCCGCCGGTGTCTCGCTTGCGCTCATGCCCCCCAGCGTCTCAGACGCCACCGACAGGTCCCACGAGTCCGGACCGTGATCTCTTCGGGACCGTTCCGCGCCGTCGTACGAGCCCCCGCGTGCGTCATAGAGACATCAGTCGCTACGACCGGGGGGTACCCACGATGCAGGCACGACGGGCAACGACGAGAAGGTCCCTGCCGGCCGCCCGGGCCCTGGCCGGTCTGCTGCTGGTCACGGCGCTCGCCCTCACCGGGTGCAGCGCCTCGGACTCCGGCTCCGACACGGGCGGCAACGCCAAGGCGGCCGCACCGCAGCAGGGCTCGCAGGCGGAGGGCTCACAGGCCGACGGCAGGGCCGGCGCCGCCGGTGAGGCCGGGGCCGCCGGTGCCGGGGCGAGCGCGCCGCCGAAGCTCGCCCCGGCCCACATCATCCGCACCGTCTCCCTGAGTGTTCGGGTCAAGGACACGTCGATGGCGCTCGACGCGGCCCGCACCGCGACCGAGAACGCCGGCGGCTACGTCGGCGACGAGTCCACCACCCGCGACGCGGAGGGCCACGAGCGGACCGAGGTGACGCTGCGCGTGCCCGTGGAGCGCTACGAGGACGTGCTCGACGAGCTGGAGGGCGCCGGGAAGCTGCTGCGGCGCGACGCGAAGGCCGAGGACGTCACCGACCAGGTGGTGGACGTGGACAGCCGCGTCAAGTCGCAGCGCGCCAGCGTGGCCCGCGTCCGCGAGCTGATGGACCGGGCGACGCGGCTGAGCGACGTGGTGAGCCTGGAGGGCGAGCTGAGCACCCGTCAGGCGGAGCTGGAGGCACTGCTCGCCCGGCAGGCGGCCCTGAAGGACCGCACGAGCCTGGCCACCATCACCCTCTCCCTGTCGGAGACGCCGGTGAAGCACGAGGAGAAGAAGGAGGACGAGGACCCGGGGTTCACGGACGCGCTGGCCGGCGGCTGGGACGCCTTCGTGACGATGCTGCGCTGGGTGGCGGTGGTGCTCGGCGCGGTGGCGCCGTTCGCCGCGGTGGCGGCGCTGCTCGTGCTGCTGTGGCTGCGGGTCGTACGCCCCCGGCTGCCACGCCGTCCGCAGGCGCCGCGCGGCGGGGAGTCCGGGGCGCGGGACTGAAAGATCCCGCCCACGTAGCGTGTTCGCATGAACATGAGCGCTGAGGGCGGGAAGAGCGAGCGGCTGGTCGTGATCGGCGGCGACGCCGCGGGCATGTCCGCGGCGTCGCAGGCGCGTCGGCTGAAGGGCCCGGACGAGCTGGAGATCGTGGCGTTCGAGCGCGGTCACTTCAGCTCGTTCTCGGCGTGCGGCATCCCGTACTGGGTCGGCGGCGACGTGGCCGAACGGGACGCGCTGATCGCGCGCACGCCCGAGGAGCACCGCGCCCGGGACATCGACCTCAGGATGCGCACCGAGGTCACGGAGATCGACGTGGCCGGCGGCCGAGTACGCGCGCGTGACGTCGATTCCGGGGCTCAGTCCTGGACGTCGTACGACAAGCTCGTGATCGGGACCGGGGCGCGGCCGGTCCGGCCGGAGCTGCCGGGCATCGACGCGCCCGGCGTGCACGGGGTGCAGACGCTGGACGACGGGCAGGCGCTGCTGGACACGCTGGCCGCCACGCGTGGCCGGCGCGCGGTGGTCGTCGGCGCCGGGTACATCGGCGTGGAGATGGCCGAGGCGCTGATCAACCGGGGCTACGAGGTGACGGTCGTCAACCGCGGCCGGGAGCCGATGTCGACGCTGGATCCGGACATGGGCCGCATGGTGCACGAGGCGATGGAGGGCCTCGGCATCACCATGGTGAACGACACCGCGGTCACCGAGGTGCTGACCGGGGACGACGGCCGGGTCCGGGCGGTGGCGACGAAGGACGCCGAGTTCCCGGCGGACGTGGTCGTGCTCGGCATCGGCGTGCGCCCCGAGACGGGGCTCGCCGCGGCGGCCGGGCTGCCGCTCGGCGCCCACGGCGGGCTGCTCACCGACCTGGGGATGCGGGTGCGCGGCCACGAGAACATCTGGGCGGGCGGCGACTGCGTGGAGGTGCTCGACCTGGTCTCCGGCCAGGAGCGGCACATTCCGCTGGGCACCCACGCCAACAAGCACGGACAGGTCGTCGGCACCAACGTGGGCGGCGGGTACGCCACCTTCCCGGGCGTGGTCGGCACGGCGGTCAGCAAGGTCTGCGACCTGGAGATCGCGCGGACCGGCCTGAGGGAGAAGGACGCGCTGCGGGCGGGGCTGCGGTTCGTGACGGTGACCGTCGAGTCCACCAGCCGCGCGGGCTACTACCCGAACGCCTCCCCCATGACGGTGAAGATGCTGGCCGAGCGGCGCACCGGGCGGCTGCTCGGCGTGCAGATCGTCGGCCGTGAGGGCGCGGGCAAGCGGGTCGACATCGCCGCGGTGGCCCTCACGGCCGGGATGACGGTCGAGCAGATGACGGCCCTGGACCTCGGTTACGCGCCGCCCTTCTCGCCGGTGTGGGACCCGGTGCTGGTGGCCGCCCGCAAGGCGGCGCGGGAGGTCGAGCGGCAGCGCTGAGGGCGCCCGCCGGTCAGGCCGTGCCGTTGATCCGGTCGATGGCCTGCCGTGCCTGCTCGGCGGGGGGCCGCGCCGGCAGGGAGGACACCGACGCCGGGGCGCCCATCGAGGCCGGGGCGGTCGCCGGGACCGGGGTGCGCACCGCGGGTGGCTGCTCACCGGCCGGCTTGGCGTGGGACGCGCCGCGCGCGGAGCGCAGCCGGTGGCTCACCGCCTCGTCCAGTGTCACCGGCCGCTGCATCTGCGCCGCCAGCCGCCCCGCCTCCTGACCGAGCCGGGCGACGTCCTCCCAGGGGAGGCGGAGGACGAGGGCGACCTCGGCCTCGCCGTCGGGCAGGGCGTGCATCGCCGGTGCCGGTGTGACCCGTTCGTTCATCGCCTGTTCCTCACGTCGTCCCCGCGTCCCGCCTTCCCCGGGCCGCGGGCGGTTGAGAGGGCATACGTACACACGGACGGGGGCGTTCAACGGGCGGACCGGTTCACGGCCGGACGGGCGGGCAGTACTGTCTCGTGGTCATCCCCGTCCATGACGTGAACCCGGCGCGCCGCACCCCGTGGGTGACGTACGCCCTGATTCTCGCGAACGTCCTGGTGTTCCTGTTCACCCCCGGCATGGCCGGGTCCGCGTCGGGCGACGGCAGCCTCGCGCAGATGTGTGACCTCCAGGCCTTCCTGGACCACTGGGCGGCGGTGCCGCAGGAGCTGCTCCAGCACCGGATGCCCCGCCTGGTGCCCACCGGCGCCGTGGGGGTCGGCCCGCAGGGGCCCGGCTGCGTGGTCGCGCCGCCCGGCTACGACAAGTCGCCGGAGCTGAGCGTCCTGACGGCGATGTTCCTGCACGGCGGCTGGCTGCACCTGCTGGGCAACATGCTCTTCCTGTGGATCTTCGGCAACAACGTCGAGGACCGGATGGGCCACGTCCCCTTCCTGCTCTTCTACGGCGTCTGCGGCTATGCGGCGACCTACGGCTTCGCGCTCCTCGACGCCGAGTCGGGTGCCCCGCTGATCGGCGCGTCGGGGGCGATCGCCGGGGTGCTCGGCGCCTATCTGGTGCTGTATCCGAGGGCCAGGGTATGGGTGCTGGTGCCCTTCCTGATCTTCCTGCCGCTGCGGCTGCCGGCCTGGCTGGTGCTGGGCTTCTGGTTCGGGCTCCAGGCGGTCTACTCCTCCGGCGGCGCCGTGTCCGACGCGGGCACGGTGGCGTACGTGGCCCACGTCGTGGGCTTCGTCGTCGGCATGCTGATCGCCTGGCCCCTGCGGCGGGGCACCCCGCGCCCGCCGGAGCCGCCCGGGCTGCTGTTCGGGCGGCGGGCGCAGCCGGGGTGGTGAGCGGCGGGCGGGGTGGTGAGCGGCGGGCGGGGTGCGCTCAGGCGGGGCTCGCCTCGCTCTGCCCGACGGAGGCCGGGGCGGTCCAGCTGATGCGGGTGCTGCACAGGGCGACGGCGCCCGCCGAGGCGGCCACGGCGCCCATGCCCCATGCCAGGTTGCTCGCTCCGGCGATGAAGCCGATGAGCGGCGGGCCGGCCAGCAGCCCCGTGGTGCCCATGGCGGCGACCAGGGTCAGCGCGTCCGAGCCCTGCCGGGCGGCGGCGGCGTAGACGCAGGGGGTCACGGCCGCGATGCCCAGGCCCATGCAGGCGAACCCGGCGAGCGCCGGGGCGACGCCGCCGCTGAGCAGGGCGACGGCGAGACCGGCGGCGGCCACGGTGCTGCCGAGCAGGACGACCCGTCCGTCGCCCCAGCGGCCGCGCCAGCCGTCGGCGAAGAGGCGGGCGACGACCATCATCCCGGACACCACGGCGATGCCGAGCGGGGCGAGTTCCGCCGAGGCCTCGGCGATGTCCTTCAGGTAGAGGGCGGACCAGTCGTTCATGGCGCCCTCGGCGACCGTGCCGAAGACCATGGCGCAGCACATCCACAGGGTCAGGCGCGAGGGGACGGTCCAGCGGCGGCGGACCGGCTCCGGCTCGGCGGGCGCCGGTGCGTCGGCCGGGGCTGTCGCGTCGGCGGTGGTTCCCGCGTCGGCCGGGGCGTTCTCGTCGAGCAGTCCGGTGCGCGCCGTCAGGCCCAGTGCGGCGAGGAGGACGACGGCGACACCGAAGTGCGCCGGGACCGATCCGGTGGCGGCGGTCATGCCGGAGGCGAGCAGGGCCGCGAGCAGGGATCCGGCGCTGAAGACGGCGTGCAGCCTCGCCATCGTGTTGCGTTCGTACCGTGTCTCCAGGGCCGCGCCCTGCGCGTTCATGGCCACGTTCAGGCAGCCCACGAGGACGCCGTCGGCGCACATCACCAGCAGGGCCACCGGGTAGTTCGGCGCCGCCGCCAGGGCGAGCAGCAGCAGCGCCAGGCCCAGCTGGGACAGCAGGGCGAGCCGCCGCGAGCCCATCCGGCGCATCAGCCACGCCACCGCCGGGAAGGACACCGCCGCCCCGACCCCCGCGGCCATCAGGAGCACCCCCACCTCGGCCGCGCTCAGGTCGAGGTCGGTCTTGATGGCCGGGATCCGCGCGGCCCAGGTGGCGTACTGGAAGCCGAGGGACAGGAACAGCGCGGCGATCGCCAACTGGCCGCGCCGGAAGGGGTCGTGGGGACGGGTCACGCGCAATCAGCTCACTTCGCGCAGGGTGGGGGCGGGCGGGGAGAGGGACGGGCGGGGCCGGGTCTGCCGGGCGGCCACCACCGGCTTGGACATGTAGACGGCGTCGCCGCCGTACTCGCCGGCCGGCACCACCCCCGGCTCGGCCGCGAAGCCGCGCGCCGACCAGAACCGCTCGGTGCCGCCCACGGCGACCAGGGAGATCCGCTCGTCCCCGCGCGCCCGGGCGATGGCGGTGAGGTGGTGCAGGAGGTGCCGCGCGAGTCCCCTGCGGCGCAGAGCGGGTGCGACGACGATGTCGTGGAGGTGGAGGTTCCCGGGCTCGACGGCGTCCCGGGCCGCCTCCGTCCGCGTCAGGTCCGGGTAGCGGTGCGGCGGATAGGGCAGCGCGAGCACGTAGCCGGCCGTACGGGCGCCGACGTCCACGACGAAGCACGTGTCCGGCGACACCGCCGCCCTGGACTGGAGCGCGGCCCGGCCCTCCGAGAGGCCGAGGCCGGTGTAGGCGTCCCGTTCCAGCGTCACCACCGCGTCCCAGTCCCCGTCGGCGAGGGTGCGTACGCGCACGGTCTCAGTCATCGGCGCCGGTCCCCTCCGGGCGGCCCGCGAAGGCGTACGGGAGCGGGGCGAAGCCGTTGAAGCCCCGGGTGGTGTAGCTGGTCGCGTAGGCGCCGCAGGACAGCACCCAGACCGGGTCGCCCGAGGCCAGCGCGGCGGGCACCGGGACCAGCCCCTCCTCGTGGGAGTAGGCGTCGTCGCTGTCGCAGGTGGGTCCGGCGACGACGGCCGGGACGTACGGGCCGTCGGGGTGGCCCGGGAAGACCAGCCGGTACTGCAGGGCGTCCATCTCGTACAGGCCGTTGAACTTGCCGCAGCTCAGGTAGAGCCAGTGCTGCCGCTCGCCGTCGGCCGCCCGGCGCTCGGTGAGGCGGGCGACGTGGGCGCGGATCGCGCCGTGGTCGGCGACGAGGTGCCGCCCGGGTTCGACGACGAAGTCCAGGGGGCCGCCGTGGATCCGGCGCAGCTCGTCCATGCCCTCCCGGATCACCGCGAAGATCTTGTCCAGCGGTGGGTCGAGGGGGGTGCCGTGCCGGTCGCGGTAGCCGAGGGCGGGCAGTCCGCCGCCGAGGTTGACGTGGTCGACGCGGATGCCGCGCCGGGCGAGTGCGCGCAGCACCTCGCCCAGGTCGTCGACGGCGCCGTGCCAGGCCTCGCTGGTCATCTGCTGGGAGCCGACGTGCACGGACAGGCCGGCCGGCACCAGCCCGGCGTCCCGGGCCGCCGCCAGTACCCGCACGGCGTCGCCGGGCGGGCAGCCGAACTTGTTGCTCAGCCCCCACAACGCGCCCGCCCCGCCGGTCGCCACCCGGCAGAACACGCGGGCACCGGGGGCGTGGACGGCGAGGGCGGCGACGTCCTGGAGGCTGTCGGTGGCGAAGGTGCGCACGCCGAGCCGGTGGGCCTCGGCGATGTTCCGGTCGGACTTGACGGTGTTGCCGTAGTGCACGCGGCCGGCCGGTATCCCGGCCCGCAGCGCCTGCTCGACCTCGCCGGGGCTCGCCGCGTCGGCGCCGGCGCCCCGGCCGGCCAGGGCGGCGAGGACCTCGTCGACCGGGCAGGCCTTCATCGCGAACCGCACCTCTACGCCCGGCAGTTCGTCCCGCAGCGTGTCGTGGCGCCGCTCGATGCCGGCCAGGTCGTACACGAGCCGGTCCTCGGTGGCGGCGGCGAGCGCGGCGGCCAGGGGTCCGTCGAGGTCCGCGGCCGTCACGGCGCTCACCGCGGCTGCCCCTCGGGCAGGCGGACGGGGGTGGTCCTCGCCGCGGCGACCATGGACTCCCACGCCTCCGTCAGCAGCGCGAAGTCGGCCATGTCGCCGCGTGCCTCGTCCAGGAGGCGGGCGCGACGGCCGGCCAGCAGGTCGGCGAAGTCGGCGTAGCTGCCGCCGAGCCTGCGGTAGGCGGCGTCCAGGGCGTCGAGCCGGCGGACGTTCTCCGCGGTGTCGAGGCCGGTGCTCTCGCGGGCCAGGGCGGCGACGGTGTCGGGGCGGACCCGGCCGTGCTCGTCCAGCAGGGCGTCGCCCGCCTCGGCCATGCGGTCGTAGACGTGGTGGAAGTAGAGCATCGACAGCAGGAACTTGGCGAAGCGGGTCTGGTAGGCGAGGAAGCCGGGTCCCGTCCGGCGTTCGCCGGTGTAGTAGTTGACGATGTTCCGGTTGTGCAGCACGCCCGGCAGCCGGGCGTCGTGCACGAGGTGGATGAGGAAGTAGTCGCTGCCGATGGTGTCCCGGGCGGGCGGCAGCGGGACGCGTTCGCTGACCGTCGGGCCGTGGAAGGCGATGTTGCACATGTCCACGCGCATCGGGTCGACCACCGTCAGCAGCGAGTGGTCCACCGTGAAGGGTTCGGTGCCCGCGCCGGTGAAGGACTCCTCGACCAGTGCGCGCTTCTGCTCGGCGGACCAGCCCTCGGGCGCCCACAGGGAGACGACGTCGTGGTAGACGGCGGGGTCGGCGTCCCGTATCCGCGCGATGTCGACGGAGAGTTCACCCACGAAGGAGCTGCCGACCATGGCGACCCGCCGCTCACGGAGGTCGTCGTCGAGGGCGACCGGCTCGGTGACGCCCGCCGCGGCGTCGGCGGCGCGTTCGCCGAGGGAGAGCAGCTCGTGGTGGACGGGGAAGACGGTGCGGCCGGCCACGCTCTGGTAGCGGCTGTCGGAGTCCCTGCGGTGGACGGACTCGCAGCCGAGCGCGGCCGCGATCAGGAAGGCGCGGTTGGTGCAGGCGCCGTAGGACAGTCCGTCGGGGAGCATCAGGTCGAGGAGCAGTTCGGGCTTGGCGCTGCCGGAGCGGGCCGCCACCCGGGTCAGGAAGTCGCGCTGGGCGGCCTCGTCGAGGTGGTGCGCCGTGATCCGGGGGTGGGCCGGCAGGCGCCGTAACGCGGCGGCGTGGGCGGCGAGTTCCTCGGGCGGGCAGGAGTCGAGGACCAGCAGGTGGACATCGATGTCGAAGTGGTCGGCGGCGTAGGCGGCTTCCTCGCCCAGGGCCGCGACGGTGTCCGGGCAGTGCCGGTTGGTGGGCAGGGTCAGGCAGATGCTGCGCATGCGCCGTCCCCGGTGGCCTCGTTCCGGTCGCCGTCCTGGTCGCTGTTCTCGCTGTCCTGGTCGCTGCCTTCGGCGCCGGCGGCCGCGTGCCAGGACTTCAGGCCGAGCAGTTTGGCGCCGAGGTCGGTCAGTTCGGCGGGGCCGTAGCGCTCGGACTCGTGCCGGTGGGCGTCGCCGAGGAGGGTGACGTTCCAGTCGGGGGTGGCGAGGGTGCGCCAGGAGTCGACGCGGGAGTCGCGCAGGGTGCGGTGGGTCTCCAGTGCGGGCATCATCGACAGGTACTGCACCGAGCGCACGCCCTCGCCGGAGACGTTGGGGGCGACGCCGTGGGCCAGCAGGCCGTTCCAGATGAGCAGGTCGCCGGCCTCCAGGTCGGGCCGTACTACGGGCATGTCCTCGCGGTCGATCGCGGGCCGGATGGGGTCGCGGTCGTCGGGCTGGAGGGCCTTCCAGCGGTCGAAGCGGCGGAACAGCTCGGGGCAGCACTGGAAGCCGCCGTGGTCGGGCTTGGTGTCGTTGAGCGCGATGATGCCCTGGACGCGCTGCGGCAGGACGCCGAGCGTGGTGTCCACGTCCCAGTGCAGGTCGATGTCGAAGCCGCGGTCCGGCTTGTCGATCAGGGCGCGGTCCCGGTTGCCCGTGTTGGGCGGGTTGAGGTTGAGCCGGTCCAGGGTGACCCACAGCTCCTCGCAGTCCCACACGTCGACGAAGGCGTCGTAGACGCGCTGCGTCTGGCGGCTGTCCCAGATGAGCTGGTGGTGGTAGGCCTCGACGAAGCCGTAGATGTGCAGCTCCCGGTCGAGGTCGGAGCGGTACTCGCGGTCCTCGTACCAGGTGTCGGGGCGTTCGGGGTCCATCCCCTGGAACTCCCAGGCGAAGTCGAGCAGTCGGCGCGCGGAGTCGGCGGGTATCGCCTCCTTCACGACGACGTAGCCGTACGTCTGCCAGTGGGCGAAGTCCTCCTCGGACAGCACCCGCAGGGGACGTTTCTTGTCGAGGTCGCGCAGCTGGGTGCGGGCCAGGTAGGTGTCGGCGTCCGCGCTGAAGTAGGGCAGGTCCGACGGGGCTCGGTGGAGGTAGGAATCGGGCGTCGCCATGTGGTGCTCCAGATCCTCGCCGTCGCCCCGTGCGGGCAACGGCGGTGTGTGCGACGGTGGTCGGCCGTCGCACATGAGGTCGGGTGGTGGCAGCGGGCCCGCTCGCGGCACGGGGCGGGAGCGGGGCGAGGTCCGGGGTGGTCGTCACGGAAGTCGTCGTACGGAAGTCGTCGCCGCGACGGCGGACTGCGCAGTCCGGCCGCGGCAGGCGCCCGGCGCGGAAACTGGTGTCACATCCGTCCCTTGCCGAACTTGCGCCTCACAATGGACTAGACCAAGGCAGGGTGTCAACACCCCTCCCCACCAGTCGAGTTGTTACTTCCGGGTTCGACGGCGGCACCCTTGACACGCCTGGTTAACCTGAACGCGCACCCCCTTGGTCTATACCAAGAATCCACCCGAAAGGCGCGGCCGATGTCCTCCAGCAAGCACAGCAGCGAGTTGCGTCGGCTCGCGCTCTCCGTTCTGCAGCCGGGTTTCGTGGGCACCGAGGCCCCCGACTGGATCCTGCGCGACATCGGCGACGGACTGGCCTCCGTCGTGCTCTTCTCCCGCAACATCGTCTCCACCGAGCAGGTCGCCCGGCTGACCGCCAGGCTGCGGGCCGAGAACCCCGACCTGATCGTCGCGATCGACGAGGAGGCGGGCGACGTCACCCGCATCGAGTCCGCCACCGGGTCGTCCCGGCCGGGCAACTTCGCCCTCGGCACCGTCGACGACGCACAGCTGACCGAGGCCGTCGCCGCCGACCTCGGCCGGCAGCTGCGCGCCGCCGGGGTGAGCCTCGACTACGCGCCGAGCGCGGACGTCAACTCCAACCCGGACAACCCGATCATCGGCGTGCGCTCCTTCGGCTCGGACCCCGAGGTGGTCTCCCGGCACACCGCCGCGTGGATCCGCGGGCTCCAGTCGTCCGGCGTCGCCGCCTGCGCCAAGCACTTCCCCGGCCACGGGGACGTCGCCGTGGACTCCCACCACGACCTGCCCGCCTACACGGCCGGGCTCGACGAGATCGCCGCCCAGGCGCTGCCCCCGTTCCGGGCGGCCGTCGCGGCCGGCGTGCGCGCGGTCATGACCGGCCACCTGCTGGTGCCCGCCCACGACCCCGACCTGCCGGCCACGCTGAGCCGGCGGATCCTGCGCGACCTGCTCCGCGAGGAGTTGGGCTTCGACGGCCTGGTCGTCAGCGACGCCATCGAGATGGGCGCCGTCACCCGCCGCTACGGCATCGACGGCGCCACGGTCAAGGCCGTCGGCGCCGGGGTGGACGCCATCTGCGTGGGCGGCGAGAGCGCCGAGGAGGCCACCGTCGCCCTCCTCGTCAAGGCACTGACCGCCGCCGTGACGGGCGGGGAGCTGCCCCAGGAGCGGCTGGCCGAGGCGGCGGGCCGGGTACGGGAGTTCGCCCGCTGGTCGGCCGGGCTGCGGGCGTCCGCAGGTGCCGGGGAGGCAGCCGGGGACGGCATCGGCCACGTCGCCGCCCGCCGGGCCGTGCGGCTCACCGGCGCCGCGCGGGCCGCCCTGCCTCTGACCGCCCCGCCGCACGTGGTCGAGCTGGCCCCGGTGACCAACATGGCCATCGGCAAGGAGACCCCGTGGGGCGTGGCGGAACCGCTGCGGGAGCGCCTGCCGGGTACGACCTCCGTGCGGGTGCACGGGCAGGAGCTGGAGGAGGGGACGACGGCGCTGGAGAGCTGCGCTCTCGAACCGGCGGTGGGGCGCCCCCTGGTGATCGTCGCCCGCGACGCGGCCCGGCACGCGTGGATGAGCCGCGCCGTGACCGGCCTGACCGCGGCCCGCCCGGACGCGATCGTGGTGGAGATGGGCCTGCCGGGCACCACGTCCGCCGCGGCTGCCCAGGTCTTCACCCACGGCGCGAGCGCGGCCTCGGGCGTGGCCGCGGCGGAGATCCTGACGACGACGTCGGCGGGCTGAGCGGGGACCGCGCCCAGGAGTCGGTCCGGGGGCGACCGGGAACTTTACCGAGGCGAGGAGACCGAGGGCGTGATCACGTCCCGCGGTCGCCCGCCTCACCCGCCGTGCTCGCGGTCACCCGTGGTGGCGGACCGCCCGCCCGCAGGCCCGGGCGCGACGCGTGCGAGCCGGCACTGTCCCGAGGGTGCGTCAGCGCGCGGTCTGCGTGTGGACGTACTCCACGAGGCGGGTCAGCGCGTCCGGGTCGGTGGTCGGCAGGACGCCGTGGCCGAGGTTGAAGACGTGACCCTCCAGGCCCGCCGCCACGTCCAGGATCTCGCGGGTCTGGGTCTCGACCGCCTCCCGCCCGGCGAAGAGGACGGCCGGGTCCAGGTTGCCCTGGAGCGCCTTGCCCGGGCCGACGCGGCGGGCCGCCTCGTCCAGCGGGACGCGCCAGTCGACGCCGACGACGTCCGCGCCGGCCTCGCCGAGCAGACCCAGCAGCTCGCCGGTGCCGACGCCGAAGTGGATGCGCGGCACGCCGTACCCGGAGACGGCCTCGAAGACCTTGCGGGAGGCGGGCAGCACCGAACGGCGGTAGTCCGCGGGGGAGAGCGCGCCCACCCAGGAGTCGAAGAGCTGGACGGCGCTCGCGCCCGCGTCGATCTGCACCTTGAGGAAGGCGGCCGTGATGCCGGCGAGGCGGTCCAGGAGGTCGGCCCACAGCTGCGGGTCGCCGTACATGAGCGCCTTGGTGTGCTCGTGGTTGCGGGACGGGCCGCCCTCCACGAGGTAGCTCGCGAGGGTGAACGGCGCCCCCGCGAAGCCGATCAGCGGGGTGGCGCCCAGCTCGCGGGTGAGCAGGCCGAAGGCCTCGGTGACGTAGGTGACGTCCTCGGGGGTGAGGTCGCGCAGCTGTGCCAGGTCCGCGCGGCTGCGGATCGGGTTCGCGATGACCGGGCCGACGCCTGGCTTGATGTCGAGGTCGATGCCGATGGCCTTGAGCGGGACCACGATGTCGCTGTAGTAGATCGCCGCGTCCACCCCGTGCCGGCGCACCGGCTGGAGAGTGATCTCGGCGACGAGCTCCGGCCGCGTGCAGGATTCGAGCATCGGCACGCCCTCGCGCACCTTCAGGTACTCCGGCAGTGAGCGCCCGGCCTGCCGCATGAACCACACCGGGGTGTGCGGCACCGGCTCGCGCCTGCACGCCCTGAGGAACGCGGAGTCGTACGTGGCGGTCGGCGGCTGGCCCGCGGGGCTCTGGTTGGCACTCACACCGGCAAGTCTCGCATGCCCCCGGAACGGCACCGGACCACGGGTGGGACGCCTCCCGCGCGCCCCCGCGAGACCGCGTGATCCGGACATCGCGTCCGCACGCGGGTGTCCCTCCCTGCGCCGGGCCGCCGTTCCGCTTAATGTTCCCCGCATGGCTGCGGCTCAGGGACGACTGTCGGACGGCGCTGGCGGAATGGACGAGGCGAAGGGGACCGAGGAAGAGGCCCGGCACAAGGGGAGTCACAACGGAAGCAACGGAAGCGGCGGGGGCAACGGGAGTACGGCACCGCCGGCCTTCACGGCCGCCGTGGAGGCGCTGCGGGCCGCGCGGCTGCGGCCCCAGATCGAGGTGGAGGCGACCCGCGCGCCGCAGCGGCTCGCCCCGCACGCCTACGCGCTCGAGGCCGCGGTCGTGGACGGGGACGAGGACCTGGCGGACGGGCGGCTGGTGCTGCTGCACGACCCGGCCGGGCACGACGCCTGGCACGGGACCTTCCGGCTGGTGACGCTGGTGCGGGCGGAGCTGGAACCGGAGATGGCGGCGGATCCGCTGCTGCCGGAGGTGTGCTGGTCCTGGCTGACCGGCGCGCTCCAGGCCCGCGGGCTGACGTACGGGGAGCCCAGCGGCACGGTCACGCGTGCGAGTTCCCACTACTTCGGAGGCCTTTCGGCGCGCCCGTCCGCCTCGCAGATCGAGATCCGGGCGTCCTGGACGCCGCGCGAGGGTCTTGGCGGGGTCCCGGACACCGCGGCGCACCTCTCCTCGTGGTGCGACCTGCTGGCCCAGGTCGCGGGTCTGCCACCGGCGGCGCCGGGCGACGCCTCGGTCGTGACGCTGCCGCAGCGGCGCGGCCCGCAGTCGCGCTGACCCTTCACCAGCTGTCGTTCATCTTCCGGGGCGGGGGATCCGCACGTCCGGAGGAGGTTCCGTCACTTTGTCGACACGGCCACTTTCGGCCTTGTATCGACAAAGTGCGAAACCGTTCGATCTTCGAATGATCGACAGTGTGTCCGAATTGCTCGGATTGTTACTCACCAGATCGTGATCATTCTCTAAAGGCGGGCGCGTTCGGTGCCGAAGACGACTGTGACCTTGAAAGCACGGTTCGTCCCGGCTTCACCCCCATGAGCCGGCTCCGTCCCCGCACCCCAGGAGGCCTGGTGTCCGTTCTCCTCGAGCAGCCTGCAAGCCTGGTCGCCTACCGCCCGAACAAGCCGACCGCCATGGTGGTCGTGGCCGACCCGCGCGTCCGTTCCACCGTCACCCGCCACCTGTGGGCGCTCGGTGTGCGCGACGTCATCGAGGCCTCGTCCGTCGCGGAGGCTCGTCCCCGCATCGGCAACCCCCGCGACATCTGCGTCGCCGACGTCCACCTCCCCGACGGCTCCGGACTGACCCTGCTGTCCGAGACCCGCGCCGCGGGCTGGCCCAACGGGCTCGCCCTGTCCGCCGCCGACGACATCGGCGCCGTGCGCAACGCCCTCGCCGGCGGCGTCAAGGGCTACGTCGTCACCGGCACCCGTACCAACGTCGGGCTCCCCACCCGGCCGGGCGCCGCCCCCATCGGCGCCGCCGCCGCCCGTCTGCACCGCCGCCCCCCGGGCGCCCCGAGCCACCCGGGCGGCTACCGCGAGCTCTCCGGCCGCGAGGTCGAGGTGCTGCGGCTGGTCGCGGAGGGTCAGTCGAACAAGGCGATCGGCGTCTCGATGGGCCTGTCCGCCCTGACCGTCAAGAGCCACCTGGCCCGCATCGCCCGCAAGCTCGGCACGGGCGACCGCGCCGGGATGGTCGCGGTGGCCCTGCGCACGGGCATCATCCACTGACCGCTCCGATCCCCGCTCACCGCTCCCTGCTCCCTGCTCCCTGCTCCCGCTCCGAACTTCCCACTCCCCCGACGACCTCCCGTGAAGCCCGTCTTTCACTGACCTGACTGGTTTACGACCCCCCGGAGCCCGCCGACGGAACGTTCCGTCGGCGGGCTCCGTCGATCCACCGATACCCTTGACAGGTGACCGACGCCCACGAAACCGCAGCAGACCGTCCACTGCGAACCACCGGAGGCGCCCCTCCGGACGACGCCGGATCTTCTGTGAGTCAGGCGCCGATCCCCTTGCTGGAACCACGCGAGGGCATTCCGCCGGTGATCGCCGACGCGGACGCCCTCGCCGAGGTGACCGCCGCCTTCGCCGCCGGGAGCGGCCCCGTCGCCGTCGACGCCGAGCGCGCCTCCGGCTACCGCTACGGCCAGCGCGCGTATCTGGTGCAGCTGCGCCGTGCGGGCGCGGGGACGGCTCTGATCGACCCGGTGGCCTGTCCCGACCTCTCGGGTCTCGGCGCGGCGATCGCCGACGCGGAGTGGGTGCTGCACGCGGCCACCCAGGACCTGCCGTGCCTGCGGGAAATAGGGATGGTGCCCACCCGCATCTTCGACACCGAGCTGGCCGGGCGGCTCGCCGGCTTCCCGCGCGTCGGCCTCGGCGCGATGGTGGAGAACGTCCTGGGCTTCGTCCTGGAGAAGGGCCACTCGGCCGTCGACTGGTCGACGCGCCCGCTGCCCGAGCCCTGGCTGCGCTACGCCGCGCTCGACGTCGAGCTGCTGGTCGACCTGCGGGACGCCCTGGAGAAGGAGCTGGACCGCCAGGGCAAGCTGGAGTGGGCCCGGCAGGAGTTCGACGCGATCGCGTCGGCCCCGCCGCCCGAGCCGCGCAAGGACCCGTGGCGCCGTACGTCCGGCATGCACAAGGTGCGCAGGCGCCGCCAGCTCGCCGTGGTGCGGGAGCTGTGGCAGGCCCGGGACCGGATCGCGCAGCGCCGGGACGTCTCCCCCGGCAAGGTGCTCGGGGACGCGGCGATCGTCGAGGCCGCGCTCGCGCTGCCGCCCAACGCGCACGCGCTGGCCGCGCTGAACGGGTTCGGCAGGGTGAACCGCCGGCAGCTGGAGCAGTGGCAGCTGTCGGTCGACCGGGCCAGGGCGCTGTCCGAGTCGCAGCTGCCGCAGCCCGGCCAGCCGGTGACCGGCCCTCCGCCGCCGCGGGCCTGGGCCGACAAGGACCCGGCCGCCGCGGCCCGGCTGACCGCCGCACGCGCCGCGGTGACGGCGCTGGCCGAGCGGCTGAGCATGCCCCAGGAGAACCTGATCACGCCCGACACGGTGCGCCGGGTCTGCTGGGAGCCGCCCGCGACCGTCGACGCCGAGTCCGTGGGCGCGGCGCTGGCCGGACACGGGGCCCGGCCCTGGCAGGTGGAGCAGGTGACACCGGTGCTGGTGGCGGCGCTGAGCCAGGAGGCGGCGTAGCGGGGACGACGGCTCGTCGACGGCGGGTTTTGGCCACATCCCGGGATGAGTGACCGGGCACGCAAACCGGGCGGTCGGTGCTCCGGTGGTGTGACGGGCGGTGTGACCTTCGCCGCTCCCGCCGGGGGGACTGGGCAGCTACGTTACTCATAAGTAGCATGGGGGCTGAGCGCGCGCTCAGTGCATGCGTGCCGCAGCAGTGCCATCCCGCACCCTGGAGGAGAGCCATCGTGCCTCGTACCGTCAGGGACGTCGTCTTCGTCGACGGCGTCCGCACCCCGTTCGGCAAGGCGGGCCCGAAGGGCGTCTACCACGAGACCCGCGCCGACGACCTGGTCGTGAAGGCGATCCGGGAGCTGCTGCGCCGCAACCCCGGTCTCGACCCCAAGAAGATCGACGAGGTCGCCGTCGCCGCGACCACGCAGATCGGCGACCAGGGCCTGACCATCGGCCGCACCGCCGGCATCCTGGCGGGCCTGCCCACCTCGGTCCCGGGCTACTCCATCGACCGCATGTGCGCGGGCGCCCTGACCGCCGTCACCTCGGTGGCCGGCTCGGTCGCCTTCGGCGCGTACGACGTCGCGATCGCGGGCGGTGTCGAGCACATGGGCCGCCACCCGATGGGCGAGGGCGTGGACCCGAACCCGCGGTTCGTCAGCGAGAAGCTGGTCGACGAGTCCGCCCTGTTCATGGGCATGACCGCCGAGAACCTGCACGACCGCTACCCGAGCATCACCAAGCAGCGCGCGGACGAGTACGCCGTGCGCTCGCAGGAGAAGGCCGCCAAGGCCTACGCCAACGGCCAGATCCAGGCCGACCTGGTGCCGGTCTCGGTGCGCCGCACCAACGAAGAGGCGGGCGAGACGGGCTGGGGCCTGGTCACCGCCGACGAGCCGATGCGTCCGGGCACCACGCTGGAGAACCTGGCGGGCCTGAAGACGCCGTTCCGCGTGCACGGCCGGGTCACCGCGGGCAACGCGGCCGGTCTGAACGACGGCGCGACCGCCTCCCTCATCGCGAGCGAGGACTTCGCCCGCGAGAACAACCTGCCGGTCAAGATGCGCCTGGTCGCGTACTCGTTCGCGGGCGTGGAGCCGGAGGTCATGGGCTACGGCCCGATCCCGGCCACGGAGAAGGCCCTGGCCCAGGCCGGCCTGTCCATCGACGACATCGGCCTGTTCGAGATCAACGAGGCCTTCGCCGTCCAGGTCCTCGCCTTCCTGGAGCACTACGGCATCGCCGACGACGACGCGCGCGTCAACCAGTACGGCGGCGCCATCGCCTTCGGTCACCCGCTGGCCTCCTCCGGCGTCCGCCTGATGACGCAGCTGGCCCGCCAGTTCGAGGAGCAGCCGCACGTCCGCTACGGCCTGACCACCATGTGCGTCGGCTTCGGCATGGGCGCGACGGTCATCTGGGAGAACCCGCACTTCGAGGGGGACAAGTGAGCACCACCGCAGAGCTGCTGAAGGGTGCGGCCGAGCTGTTCCCCGGCGAGGTCGTCACCAGCGCCCACGTGCGCCACTTCGACCTCCCCCTGGGCGCCGGCCGCTTCGCGCTCGTCACCCTGGACAACGGCCACGACCACACCAAGCCGACCACGCTCGGCCCGCAGTCGCTGGCGAACATCGACGCCGCGCTCGACCAGGTCGAGAAGGAGGCCGCGGACGGCGACATCGTCGGCGTCGGCGTCACCGGCAAGCCGTTCATCTTCGCGGTGGGCGCCGACCTCAAGGGCGTCGAGCTGCTGAAGCGGCACGAGGACGCGCTGGCCATCGGCAAGGGCGGCCACGACGTCCTCAAGCGCCTGGCGAACCTCGCGGTGCCGTCGTTCGCGTACTACAACGGCGCGGCCATGGGCGGCGGCGTCGAGATCGGCCTGCACTGCACCTACCGCACGGTGTCGGCGGCCCTCCCCGCGTTCTCCCTTCCCGAGGTCTTCCTCGGCCTGGTCCCCGGCTGGGGCGGCTGCACCCTGCTGCCGAACCTGATCGGCGCCGAGAAGGCCGTCTCGGTCGTCATCGAGAACAGCCTCAACCAGAACAAGCAGCTCAAGGGCGCGCAGGTCCACGAACTCGGCATCGCGGACGCGATCTTCGAGGGTGCGGACTTCCTGGAGCAGTCGCTGCTGTGGACGGCGTCCGTCCTCAAGGGCGAGATCACCGTCGAGCGTCCGCTGATCGACCGCGGCGAGGCCTGGGACCAGGCCGTCGCCAAGGGCCGCTTCATCGCCGACGGCAAGGTGCACGGCGCCGCCCCGGCCGCCTACCGCGCCCTGGACATCATCGCCGCCGCCAAGAACGGCGACCTCCAGCAGGGCTACGACGCCGAGGACCAGGCCCTCGCCGACCTGATCATGGGCGGCGAGCTGCGCTCCGGCATCTACGCCTTCAACCTGGTCCAGAAGCGCGGCAAGCGCCCCGCGGGCGCCCCGGACAAGTCGCTGGCCCGCCCGGTCACCAAGGTGGGCGTGGTCGGCGCCGGCCTGATGGCCTCCCAGCTCGCGCTGCTCTTCCTGCGCCGCCTGGAGGTCCCGGTCGTCCTGACCGACATCGACCAGGAGCGCGTCGACAAGGGTGTGGGCTACGTCCACGCCGAGATCGACAAGCTGCTCGGCAAGGGCCGCATCAACCAGGACAAGGCGAACCGCCTCAAGGCCCTGGTGACCGGCGTCCTGGACAAGGCCGAGGGCTTCGCGGACGCCGACTTCGTCATCGAGGCCGTCTTCGAGGAGATGGGCGTCAAGCAGAAGGTCTTCGCGGAGGTCGAGGCGGTCGCCCCGGCGCACGCGATCCTGGCGACGAACACCTCCTCCCTCTCCGTCTCGGAGATGGCGTCGAAGCTGAAGCACCCCGAGCGGGTCGTCGGCTTCCACTTCTTCAACCCGGTCGCGATCCTCCCGCTCCTGGAGATCGTCCGCGGCGAGCAGACCGACGAGGCCTCGCTGGCCACGGCGTTCGGCGTCGCCAAGAAGCTGAAGAAGACCGCGGTCCTGGTCAAGGACGCCCCGGCGTTCGTGGTCAACCGCATCCTGACCCGCTTCATGGGCGAGATCCAGAACGTCATCGACGAGGGCACGCCGGTCGCGGTGGCGGAGAAGGCGGTGGAGCCCCTCGGCCTGCCGATGTCTCCCCTGGTCCTCCTGGAGCTGGTCGGCCCGGCCATCGGCCTGCACGTCTCGGAGACCCTCAACCGGGCGTTCCCCGAGCGCTTCACGGTCTCCCCGAACCTGAAGGCGGTCGTCGAGGCGGGCAAGCGCGGCTTCTACGTCTACGACAGCGGCAAGCCCGAGCTGGACCCGGAGGTCGCCGCACTGCTCAAGCAGGGCGACTCGGTCCTGACGGAGGAGCAGGTGCGGGCCCGGGTGCTCGACGCGGTGGCCCAGGAGATCGGCCTGATGCTCGACGAGGGCGTCGTCGCCGAGGCCCAGGACATCGACCTCTGCCTGATCACCGGCGCCGGCTGGCCCTTCCACCTGGGCGGCATCACGCCGTACCTGGACCGCGAGGGCGTCTCGGAGCGGGTGAACGGGAAGCGGTTCCTGGAGGCCGGGGTGGCGTCGGTTCCGGCGTAACGCGAACAGGTCTTCCGGTGCCCGGCACGCCATTCGGTGTGCCGGGCACCGGCCTTTCCACAGGGCCGCCGACTCCCGCGAAAGGGAAACCGCGGATCGATCACCATGTGGAGACAATGTGACGTTATAGAAACGCTCACGTCATACAATGTGCCGATCCCGGTCGCTTTTTCTGGGGGGGCAGATCCGGGCAGCGGAAGGACAACAACACAAATCCCGGAGTCGGCGAAGAAGTCCCCCGCGGGCGGCAAGACTTCCTGACGCACCGAGGGCGGCTCCGGTCCCTCGGTCCGGCCCGTCGGTTCCGCCGGCCCGCTCAGAACGCCCCCCACGCCACCAGCGCCAGCCCCGCCTCGTCCTTCCGCCGGGTCAGCAGCAGCTGTCCGGTCGACGGGGACAGGGTCGCCGCCACCAGCCGGCCGTCGGCGTCCAGGGCCAGGGCCACGGTCGCGTCGGCCGGCAGTGCGGGGCCCGACTCGGTCCAGGCCGCGCCGGCCTCCTCCGTCTCCGAGGGGTACGCGGCGAAGGCGACGCGGCCGCTGCCCGCCGCACGCTGGGCGACCACGGTGCAGTCGTAGCCGTCTATGACGGTGCGGACGGCGGACACGGGGCCGGGGCCGGCGGCGGGTACCAGGGGTGCCGGTTTCCCGCCGGGGCGCCAGGCGCGCAGCTCACCGGTGTCGTCGTCGGTGAAGAAGACCGTGGTGTGCTCGGCGGAGGTCGCCAGGGCGCGCAGGGTGCCCGGGCGGACCGCGGCGTGGAGGCGCTCCCCCAGCACCATGCGGGTGCCCGGCCCCTCCTGACTCCAGTGCAGGATCCCGCCCTCCACGGGCGCGTACAGCTCGACCAGGCCGGTCTGGGTCGTCACGGCCACGGGCGACTCCTGGACGCGGCTGCCCGTCAGGTCCCGCCACGGCGCCCAGCCGCCCTTCTCCCGCTGAGCCACCATGCTCATGCCGCCGCCACCGTTGCGGACGAAGACGTGGGCGCGTCCCTGCGCGTCGACCGCGACGGTGGGAGATCCGGTGCGGTCGCCCTGCTTGTTGGGGTGGCCGGTCGGCTGCCAGTCCAGGGGCGCGAGCAGCGGCCGGTAGTGCGTGGTGTGCGCGAGGCCGGAGCGGTCGGCACCGGTGGGCTGCCAGGCGACCAGATGGGCGTAACCGTCCGCGCCCTGCCCGACCGCGAGGCCGCCCGGACGCAGGGTCTTGTCGCCGCCGGCCCGGCGCGGGGCCTCCCAGCGCCCGCCGGGTGTGCTCTCGGCACGCCACAGGGCGGCGTCGTCCGCCTGGAAGTACACACTGAGGCGGCCGTCGCGGCCGAGGAGAAGCCAGTCGCCGTTCACCGGTTCACTCTAAGCGGGAGAACCCGCTCCGTGACGAGCGGGTACGGCCGCCGACGGCGGGGGAAAAGGGGGCGGCGAGGGCGGGGCGTGCGACCCTGACGGCATGGAGGACAACGCGAACCCGCTCGTCGTCGTCGACGCCGCGAACGTCGTCGGCTCGGTGCCCGACGGCTGGTGGCGGGACCGGCGCGGGGCCGCCGAGCGGCTGCGGGACCGGCTGGCGGCGGACGGGGTGCCGGGGCGGGCCGGGCCGGTGGACATCGTGCTCGTCGTCGAGGGCGCGGCCCGCGGGGTGGAGTCCGTGCCCGGCGTACGGGTGGAGTCGGCGCCCGGCAGCGGGGACGACCACATGGTCGACCTGGTCGCGCGGGCGGCGGACGACCGCCCCGTCCTGGTGGTGACGGCCGACCGCGAACTGCGCCGCCGGGTGACCGCGCTGGGCGCGGAGGTGGCGGGGCCCCGGACGGTGCGGCCCGGGTGAGACACGGCCCCGTACCGCCCCGGGACCCCGGCGCGACGGAGCGGTGGGGCTACGTGCCGGACGGTTCGGCCGGGTCGGCCGGTGACTCCTCGCCGCGGGCCAGGCGGCTGTGGGTGCGGCCGTAGAGGAAGTACACGACGAAGCCGATCGCCATCCAGATCGCGAACCGGACCCAGGTCTCGGCGGGCAGGTTCAGCATCAGCCACAGCGAGGCGGCCACGGACACGATGGGCAGCAGCGGGACCAGCGGGGTGCGGAAGGCGCGCGGCAGGTCCGGCCGGGTCCGGCGCAGGATGATCACGCTGATCGCGACGACGACGAAGGCGAAGAGCGTGCCGATGTTCACCAGTTCGGCCAGCTCGCTGAGGCTGGTGAAACCGGCGACGATCGCGATGACCACGCCGAGCAGGATGGTCGGCCGGTAGGGGGTGCGGAACTTCGGGTGGACGTGGGAAAAGAAGCGCGGCAGCAGTCCGTCGCGGCTCATCGCGAAGAACACCCGGCTCTGGCCGAGGAGCAGGATCATGCAGACCGTGGTGAGGCCGACGGCCGCGCCGAAGCTGATCACTCCGGAGAAGAAGGGATGGCCCGTGGCCTTGAAGGCGTCGGCGAGCGGGGCGTCCACGGAGAGCTTGGTGTAGTGCTGCATGCCGGTGACGACGATCGAGACCGCGACGTAGAGGATGGTGCAGATGATCAGGGAGCCGAGGATGCCGCGGGGCATGTCGCGCTGCGGGTTCCTGGTCTCCTCGGCGGCGGTGGCGACGATGTCGAAGCCGATGAAGGCGAAGAAGACGACCGAGGCGGCCGTGAAGATGCCCATCACGCCGAAGTTGGCCGGCGCCCAGCCGAACATCAGCTGGATGAGGGGCGAGTGCAGTCCCCCGCCCGCCTCGACGGGCTGCGACTTCGGGATGAAGGGGTCGTAGTTGGCGCTCTTGACGAAGAAGGCGCCCGCGATGATCACGATGAGGACCACCGCCACCTTGATGGCGACGACGAGCGAGGTGATCCGCGCCGACAGCTTCATGCCGAGGACGAGGATGGCGGTGAGCACCAGCACCAGGGCCGCGGCGAGGATGTCGAAGCCGAAGCCCTCCGCGCCGTCGCGCCCGCCCAGCTCCGCCGGCATGTGCCAGCCGGCGTTGTCCATCAGCGAGCGGATGTAGCCCGACCAGCCGACGGCCACCACCGCCGTGCCGAGCGCGAACTCCAGGACCAGGTCCCAGCCGATGATCCAGGCGGGCAGTTCGCCCAGCGAGGCGTAGGAGAAGGTGTACGCGGAGCCGGCCACCGGCACGGTGGAGGCGAACTCGGCGTAGCACAGCGCGGCGAGCGCGCAGACGACTCCGGCGACGACGAACGCCAGGGCCGTGGCGGGTCCGGCGTTGTCCTTGGCGACGGTGCCGGTCAGTACGAAGATGCCGGTGCCGATGACGACGCCGATACCGAAGACGGTCAGGTCCAGCGCCGACAGGGATTTCTTGAGCGCGTGCTCGGGTTCCTCCGTGTCACGGATGGACTGCTCGATCTTCTTGGTCCTGAAGAGGGTGTTGCTCACGGGGACCTCCCACGCTTGTCGTCCTCGACATGATCGAGAGGGGGCGTACTGCGTATGCCCCGGCGTGGGCGATTTCACGCGGATGGGCCGGTTCCGCCACTGCAACGAGTGGTGGAACCGGCCCATCCGGCCCAGTGCGGAGTTGTGGAGTTGCTCAGCTCCCGCGTGCGCGGTGTCAGTCGCGCGCGGCCTCCACCTGGTCCACCTCGGCGCCCGCGCGGTCGTACTTGCCGTCGAGCTTGGCGACCAGACCGGTCACCTGGCGCGCGATGTCGGGCGCGGTGAGCCCGATCTCGGCCAGCACCTCGGCGCGCGAGGCGTGGTCGAGGAAGCGCGGCGGGATGCCGAAGTCGCGCAGCGGTACGTCGACGCCGGCGTCGCGCAGGGCCTGGGAGACGGCGGAGCCGACACCGCCGACGCGGGAGTTGTCCTCGACGGTGACGACGACGCGGTGCCGGTCGGCGAGCGGGGCCATGGCCTCGTCGACGGGCTTGACCCAGCGCGGGTCGACCACGGTGGTGGAGATGCCCTGCTTGTTCAGCAGGTCGGCGATCTCCAGGCACATCGGCGCGAGGGCGCCGACCGAGACCAGGAGCACGTCGGGCGTGTCGGTGCCGGGGGCGCGCAGCACGTCCATGCCGCCGACCCGGCCGACGGCGGGTACGGCGGGGCCGACGGCGCCCTTGGAGAAGCGGACCACGGTGGGCGCGTCGTCCACCGCGACGGCCTCGCGCAGCTGGGCGCGGACCTGGTCGGCGTCGCGCGGGGCGGCGAGCCTGAGGCCGGGGACGACCTGGAGGATCG
Source organism: Streptomyces sp. NPDC001599 (assembly GCF_042893535.1). Lineage (NCBI taxonomy): Bacteria > Bacillati > Actinomycetota > Actinomycetes > Kitasatosporales > Streptomycetaceae > Streptomyces > Streptomyces sp. NPDC001599. The sequence continues at coordinate 198,955 of NZ_JBIAVA010000006.1, read as the reverse complement.
ACATGTCCCACATGCCGTTGTGGGAGGCGCCGTCGGTGCCGGTGACACCGGCCCGGTCCAGCACGAAGGTCACGCCGCACTTGTGCAGGGCGACGTCCATCAGCACCTGGTCGAAGGCGCGGTTGAGGAAGGTGGCGTACACGGCGAAGACCGGGTGGACGCCGCCGTGCGCGAGGCCGGCCGCGGAGACCGCGCCGTGCTGCTCGGCGATGCCGACGTCGTAGACGCGGTCGGGGAAGGCCTTGGCGAACTTGTCGAGGCCGACCGGCTGGAGCATCGCGGCCGTGATGGCGACGACGTCGTCGCGTTCCTTGCCGAGCTTGAGCATCTCGTCGCCGAAGACGGACGTCCAGTCGGCGCCGGAGGTGGAGATGGGCAGGCCGGTGTCGGGGTGGATCTTGCCGACGGCGTGGAAGCGGTCGGCCTCGTCCTGGAGGGCGGGCTGGTAGCCGCGGCCCTTCTCGGTGAGGCAGTGCACGATCACCGGGCCGCCGAAGCGCTTGGCCCGGGTGAGGGCGGACTCCAGGGCCTCCAGGTCGTGGCCGTCGATCGGGCCGACGTACTTGAGGCCGAGGTCCTCGAACATGCCCTGGGGGGCGATGAAGTCCTTCAGGCCCTTCTTGGCGCCGTGCAGGGTGTCGTAGAGCGGGCGGCCGACGACCGGGGTGCGCTCCAGGACCTCCTTGGTGCGGGCCAGGAAGCGCTCGTAGCCGTCGGTGGTGCGCAGGGTCGCCAGGTGGTTGGCGAGGCCGCCGATGGTGGGCGCGTAGGAGCGCTCGTTGTCGTTGACGACGATGACGAGCGGGCGGTCCTTGGCGGCGGCGATGTTGTTCAGCGCCTCCCAGGCCATGCCGCCGGTGAGGGCTCCGTCGCCGATGACGGCGACGACGTGGTCGTCGCGCTCCAGCACCTGGTTGGCCTTCGCGATGCCGTCGGCCCAGCCGAGGACCGTGGAGGCGTGGCTGTTCTCGATGACGTCGTGCTCGGACTCGGCCTGCGAGGGGTAGCCGGACAGGCCGCCCTTCATCTTCAGCTTCGAGAAGTCCTGGCGGCCGGTGAGCAGTTTGTGCACGTAGGACTGGTGGCCCGTGTCCCAGAGCACCTTGTCCTTCGGCGATTCGAAGACCCGGTGCAGGGCGAGGGTGAGTTCCACCACGCCGAGGTTGGGGCCGAGGTGGCCGCCGGTCTTGGAGACGGCGTCGACGAGGAAGGTACGGATCTCCTCGGCCAGCTGAGTCAGCTCTTCCAGGCTGAGCCGGTCCAGATCGCGCGGTCCCGTGATGCGGGTCAGCAGCGGCACCCGTGCCTCCTTGCAGTAGAGCTGTTGCCGGGCTCGTCGAGTCTAATGTTCCGCTCCGGCGGAACGTGTCCGGGCGGTGCGTCGTACGTCACGCGTTCGGCCTTACCCACGGGCGGGCCGTTCTACGTCTTCCCGGCCGGCTCTGCGTCTTCCCGGCCGGCTCGGCGTCCTCGCGGGCGGCTCGGCGTCATCGCGAGCGGCGGGGTCCGGCTTGGGGACACCTTTACCCGAGTGGTCCAGTCCGCGGGGCGCACGGTGTGCAGGCCGGGGGGCGCCCGGCCCCGCGAATTGGTCTAGTCCCATTCTGGTCCAGACCATTGCGTCCCCCGTCGCTCCGGCGATATCCCCGTACCCGGCAACACCCCAGCACAGCACGGGAATCGACGTTCCACCCCACACACACCGGGACTGACATGAGACGCATGCGTTCCATCCGGGCGGCCCTCACCGCGGCCGCCACCACCGTGGCCGCGGTGGGCCTCGCCCTGTCCGGCACCGGCGCGGCCCAGGCGGCGACCCCGCTGCCGGACCGGGTCTTCGCGCCGTACTTCGAGGCCTGGACCGGCGAGAGCCCGGCCGCGCTGGCCGCCCAGTCGGGTGCCAAGCACCTGACCATGGCCTTCCTCCAGACGGCGACCCCGGGGTCCTGCACGCCGTACTGGAACGGCGACACGTCGATGCCGATCGCGCAGTCGACCTTCGGCGCCGACTTCGACACCATCCAGGCGAACGGGGGCGACGTCATCCCCTCGTTCGGCGGCTACACGGCCGACACCACCGGCACCGAGATCGCCGACAGCTGCACCGACGTCCAGCAGATCGCCGCGGCCTACGAGAAGGTCATCACGACCTACGACGTCTCCCGGCTCGACATGGACATCGAGATCGACGCGCTGGACAACACCGCGGGCATCGACCGCCGCAACAAGGCCATCAAGCTGGTCCAGGACTGGGCCGCCGACAACGGTCGCGACATCGAGATCTCCTACACCCTGCCCACCACCACCCGCGGTCTGGCGAGCAACGGCGTCGCCCTGCTCGAGAACGCCGTGGCGAACGGCACCAAGGTCGACGTCGTGAACCTCATGACGTTCGACTACTACGACAACCAGCCCCACGACATGGCCCGGGACACCCAGACGGCGACCCAGGGGCTGCACGACGTGCTGGCCCGGCTCTACCCGGACAAGTCCTCGGCCGAGCTGTGGCACATGATCGGCGTCATCGAGATGATCGGCGTCGACGACTTCGGACCGGCGGAGACCTTCACCCTGGACAACGCGCGCACCGTCTACGACTGGGCCCTGGACCAGAGCATCAACACGCTCTCCTTCTGGGCGCTCCAGCGGGACAACGGGAGCTGCGCGGGCGGCGGCGCGGCCGACAACTGCTCCGGCATCCAGCAGAACACCTGGGACTTCTCGCACATCTTCGCGCCCTTCACCAGCGGCAGCACCGCCCCGGAGAACGACTTCTCCCTCTCCGCGGGCCCGGCCTCCGGCACGGTGACCGCGGGCGCCTCGGCCACCACCACCGTGAGGACCGCGGTGAAGTCGGGCCAGGCAGAGACGGTGCGGCTCGGCGCGAGCGGGGTACCGGCTGGTGTCACCGCGTCCTTCAGCCCCGCCTCGGTCACGGCGGGCGGACAGTCGACGCTGACCCTCGCCACCACCGACCAGGCCGTCTCGGGCACGTACTCCGTCACGGTCACCGGCACCACCCCGTCCGGCAGCCACAGCACCACGTACGCGCTGACCGTCACCGGCGGCAACGGCAGCCAGTGCACGGCCGCCCCGTGGAACTCGGGCGCGGTCTACACCGGCGGGCAGCAGGTCTCCCACGAGGGGCACACCTGGAAGGCCAAGTGGTGGACGACCGGCGAGGAGCCCGGGACCACCGGCCAGTGGGGCGTCTGGCAGGACCTCGGCGCCTGCTGAGGTGAGCGGGGCGTACTGACACGACACAGCGGTCCGCCCGCCGGCCCAGGGCTCAGCTGGGCGGGCGGGCGGACCGTCGTCGGCCGTGCGGCGGCTTGCTACGCGCGGCCGGCCGTCTTCTGCGTCTTGCGGGTGATCGCGTCGATGACGACCGTCGCCAGCAGCACACCACCGGTGATCATGTACTGGACCGGCGAGGCGATGCCCTCCAGGGCGAGGCCGTACTGGATCGAGACGATGACCATCACACCGAGCAGCGCGTCCCAGGTGCGGCCGCGGCCGCCGAAGAGGGACGTGCCGCCGATCACGGCCGCGGCGATGACGTTCATCAGGAACTCACCGGTGCCCGCGCCCTGGTTGGCGGCGGCGATCTTCGAGGCCACGAAGAGGCCGCCGATCGCGGCGAAGCCACCCGCGATCGCGAAGACCGAGATCCGGATCAGCTCCACGTTGATGCCGGCGCGGCGGGACGCCTCGACGCTGCCACCGAGGGCGAAGATCTTGCGACCGTAGGCGGTGCGGCGCAGGACGAAGTCCGTGAGCAGCAGGAACGCCAGGAAGATCACCACGGCCAGCGGCAGGCCCTTGTACTGGTTGAAGACGATCGCCACGACGAACGCCAGGATCGCCAGCAGCACCGTGCGCACGATGATCTCGTTCAGCGGCCGGGAGGGCACTCCGGCCGCCTCGCGGCGCCGGCTGTCGAAGAACGCGCTGAGGAAGTACCCCGCGGTCACGACGACCGCCAGGCCGTAGGCGGCGGCCACGTCGCTGAAGTAGTAGCTGGTCATCTTGACGACGATGCCCTCGGAGTCGAGGTTGATCGTGCCGTTGCTGCCCAGGATCTGCAGCATGAAGCCCTGCCAGAACAGCAGTCCGGCCAGCGTCACGGCGAAGGCCGGCACGCCGATGCGGGCGAAGACGAAGCCGTGGATGGCACCGGCCACGGTGCCGGTGAGGACGGAGAGCAGCAGGGCGAGCCACTCGTTCATCCCGTGCGTGACGCTGAGCACCGCGAAGGTGGCGCCCGCCACACCGCTGACCGAGCCGACCGACAGGTCGATCTCGCCGAGCAGCAGGACGAAGACGATACCGACGGCGATCATGCCGGTGCCGACCATGGCCACCGACATGTCGGAGATGTTGCCGGCGGTGAGGAAGTTGGAGTTCAGGCTGGTGAAGATGGCCCAGATGATCAGCAGACCGACGACGACCGGTATGGACCCGAGGTCACCGGCCTTCATCTTCCGCTTGAACTCGGCGAGGTAGCCCGCGAAGCCCTGCTCGCGCACCAGCAGCCGCGGGTCTACCGCGGTGGCCGCGCCGGAGGCCGCGGCGGGGTTCTCCACCGCGTGGTCCTCGGCGGGGGTGGAGGTCTTGTCGATGCTCACTTCTTGATCTCCCCATTGGTGCGCGCCGCACGACGGGTCACGGCGTTCTCCGTGGCGCCCGTGATGGCGGAGATGATCTCTTCCTGCGAGGTCGACTTGACCTCGAAGACACCGTTGTTGCGCCCGAGGCGCAGGACGGCGACCTTGTCGGCGACCGCCTTGACGTCGGCCATGTTGTGGCTGATGAGGATGACGGCGTGGCCGCGCTCGCGCAGCCGCTCCACGAGGTCGAGGACCTGCGCGGTCTGCTCGACACCGAGGGCGGCGGTGGGCTCGTCGAGGATGACCAGCTTGGGCTCGCCGAGCATGGACCGGGCGATCGCCACCACCTGGCGCTGACCGCCGGAGAGCGAGGCGATCGGGATGCGCACGCTCGGGATGCGGATGGACAGCGTGTCGAGGAGCTCGCGGGAGCGGCGCTCCATCTCCACCTCGTCCAGGACGCCGCGCCTGCGGATCTCCCGGCCCAGGTAGAGGTTGCCGACGACGTCGATGTTGTCGCACAGCGCGAGGTCCTGGTAGACGGTCGCGATGCCGAGGTTCTGGGCGTCGTGCGGCCTGTTGATCGAGACGGACTTGCCGTCCCACTCGATGGCGCCCTCATCGATGGGGTGGACGCCGGCGATCGTCTTGACCAGCGTGGACTTTCCGGCGCCGTTGTCGCCCACCAGGGCGACCACCTCACCGGCGTGGACCTCAAGCTCTACGTCGGTGAGCGCCTGGACGGCACCGAATCGCTTGGAGACCCCGCGCAACGCCAGCACGGGCGTAGCGGACACGTGAACCATCTCCTTCGCCGCCTGACCCGGCGGGAGGTTGTGCAGAAGTATTGGGGGGTGTTCCGTCCGGCGCCCCGCGTAGCTTGCGGGGCTGATGGGTGCGGGGCGCCGGAGGAGCTGGGGCGGCCGGTCCCGGGCGGCTCAGCCGGCTCGGGACGCGGGTCCGCTTACTTGAGGCCGATCTTGTCGCAGGCGGCCTTGTACTTGTCCGTGCAGATCTCGTCGATCGTGTAGAAGCCGTCCTTGATGACGGTCTCCTTGATGTTGTCCTTGGTCAGCGAGACGACCGGGACGATGACCGCGGGGACGCCCTTGGTGGTGGCGCTGTCGACCTTGTCGTTGGCGATGGAGTCGAGCGACTCGCCCTTGGCCAGCGCGACGGCCATCTCGGCCGCGGTCTCGGCCTCCTTGGGGTAGGACTTGAAGACGCTCATGTACTGCTCGCCGGTGACGATGCGCTGCACACCCGCGAGCTCGGCGTCCTGGCCGGTGACCGGGATGTTGGTGATGCCGGCGCGCTTCAGGGCGGTGATGGAGCCGCCCGCCATGCCGTCGTTGGCGGAGTAGACGCCGTCGATGTTGTCCTTGCCGAGCGCGGAGATCGCGGCGTCCATGTTGGCGTTGGCGTTCTCCGGCTTCCACTCCTTGGTGTCGTACTCGCGGCCGATCTTCACCTTGCCGTCGAGGACGGAATGGGCGCCCTCCTTGAACTGGGCGGCGTTCGGGTCCGTGGAGGAGCCGTTCATCATGACGATCTGGCTGTCCTTGGCCTTGTCGCCCAGCGCCTTCAGGAGCGCCTCGCCCTGCGTCTTGCCGACCGTGACGTTGTCGAACGAGGTGTAGGCGTCGATCGGGCCCTCGGCCAGGCGGTCGAAGGCGACGACCTTGATGCCGGCGTCGTGGGCCTTCTTCACCGAGCCCGCGATGGCCTTGTAGTCCACCGCGTCGACGATGAGCACGTCCACCTTGTTGGTGATCATCGTCTCGACCTGCTGGTTCTGCAGGCTGGCGTCCTGCTTGGCGTTGTTGTAGACGACCTTGCCCTTGTTGTTCGTGAGCTCCTTGACCTTCTTCTCGATCATGGGCTTGTCGAACTTCTCGTACCGAGCGGTCTGGTTCTCCGGAAGGAGCAGGCCGACCGTGATGTCGTCGCCCTTCTTCGCCGCCGAGTCGGACGAGTCGCTGCCGCCGTCGGACTCCTTGGCGCTGCCACAGGCGGCGAGCGAGACGGCCATCGCGGTGGTGGCAACGGCAACGGCGGCACGACGCATACGCGTGTTCACTTCACAAACCTCCCTGACGAGGCCGCGTCGTTGCGGCCGAGGTGGCTGGAAGTCAACTCGGCCACACGTGCGACGTCAAGAAGTAAATCCTTAACGAGATGACAACGGTGCCATCCGTGCTCTAAGTGAAGGCAGGCGTGGCCGCCGGCAGAGCGCCGGTCGCAGACCCGTCCAAGAGTGTCGAATCGCCCATCTCGCTAAGGGCGAGGGCGAGGGCTCCGAGCACCTCCGCACGGCCGCCAAGGGCCCCGGGAAGCACCGAGAGCTGCCGCGCCGCGCTGGGGATGGCGTAACGCCCGACGGACTCTCTTATCGGCCCGAGCACCAGCTCGCCGGCCTCGGCGAGATCGCCGCCGAGGACGACGCGGCTCGGGTTGAGCAGGTTGCAGAGGTTGGCGACTCCACTGCCGATGTGGCGGCCGACGTCGGCGATCACCCGACGGCAACCGGGGTCACCGTCCCGCGCCAGCCGCACGACGCCCTCCATCGTCAGATCGGTGCCGTGGCTGGGCTGGAGGAGCGGAAGCACATAGCGTGCTGCCGCGAAGGTCTCCAGGCAACCCCGGTTTCCGCACCGGCAGACGGGCCCGGCCTCATCCAGGGTGATATGACCGATTTCGCCCGCTGTGCCGCCGGGTCCGCGATAGATCTTCCCGTTGATCACCAGCCCGGCGCCGACACCGCTGGCGACCTTGATGTACGCCAGGTCCCGCACCCCCCGGCCACTGCCCCAGACCAGCTCGCCCAGGGCGCCCAGGTTGGCGTCGTTGTCCACGTGCACCGGCACGCCGAGCCGCCCCCGCAGCTCCTCGGCGGGCCGGGTGCCGCCCCAGCCGGGCAGGATGGCGGTCGAGCCCAGCGTCCCGGACTCCACGTCGATCGGGCCCGGCACGCCCAGGCCCACCCCGGCGATCTTGGCGCGGTCCACGCCGGTGGCCGCGATCAGCCGGCTGACCAGCTGTTCCGCCCGGTCGAAGCCCTGGTCCGAGGAGGCGTCGACGTCCAGCGGCTCGGACTCCTCGGCGAGCACCTGATGGGCCAGGTTGCCGACGGCGACCCGCAGGTGGGTGTGGCCGAAGTCCACGCCGATGACGATGCCGGCGTCCCCGCTCAGCGAGACGCTGCGGGCCCGGCGGCCGCCCGCGGAGGTGGGCGTGACCTCGACGGTCCCGCCGTCCTTCAGTTCCCGGACGATGTTCGAGACCGTGGCCGCGGACAGTCCCGTCGTCCTCGCGATCTCCGCCTGCGTGAGCGAACCGGCGAGCCGTACCGCCCGTACGACGCGTTCCAGGTTGGCTCGGTGCAGCGAAGACTGCGACCCGGGAGTCTCCATTGACTCTCACCCTCATCCCCTGGGTCCGCGTCACCCGGTGCGATGCGGACCTTGTACAAGTTATGAACCCCAAACTCCGCTGGATCGCCCAGTGGCGTCAAGCCCTTGAAAGAAATCGGTTCCACGCCGTTCCCACGGTCGGCTGCCGGTGGTACGCCGCAGGGGTCCGTCCCCGGAGAGCTGCCTCTCCGGGGACGGACCCCTGCGTACGACGGGTGAAGCGGCCGTGGGCGTCAGCGGAAGGTGCCCTGCGACACCGAACCGGCGATCCGCCGCTGGAAGACGCAGTACACGAGCAGTACGGGCACCACCGTGACCACGATCGCCGCGAACAGCGCACCGTAGTCGATGTCGTAGACCTGCGAGGACGCGTAGGCGGCCATGCCTTGGGTGAGGACCCACTTGTCCTGGTCGGTGTTGAGCGCCACCGGCAGCAGGAACTGGTTCCACAGGCCCAGGAAGTTGAAGATCGCCACCGCCGCCATGCCCGGGCGGGCCATCGGCAGCATCACCTGGAAGAACGCCCGCCAGTCCCCGGCACCGTCGATCAGCGCGGCCTCGTACACGTCGTGCGGCAGCGACCGGAAGAACGAATAGAGGAAGAACATCGTGAACGGCAGCGCGAACGCGACATAGGTGAGGATCAGTCCGGGACGTGTGTTCAGCAGCCCGAAGTTCTGCAACTGGAAGAAGAGCGGAACGATCGCCAGGAAAACCGGGAAAGTCAGGCCGGCGAGCATCACGTAGTAGATCAGCCGGCGTCCGGGGAACTCGAACCGGGCGAGAACGTAGGCGCACATCGCGCCGAGCAGCATCACCAGGATCAGCGCCGAGACCACGACGATCACGGAATTCAGGAAGTACTTTCCGATGTTCGCGTCGGTCCACGCGTTCGCGTAGTTCTCGAAGCGCCAGTGATCCGGCAGCGAGAACGGCGACGAAAGGATCTCGCCGGTCGATTTGAACGACGACACCAGGACCCACAGCATGGGCACGATCACGATCACGGACCACAGGATCAGCAGGGCGTGCGAGATCGCCGCGAATCTGCGGTCGCTGCTCGCGGCGGCCCTCGTCAGCTTGCGGTCGCTCGCCGGTTTCCGGTCACTGGCCGGCTTGCGGTCGGCGGTGATGACGCTCACCGGGCACCTCCCTTGGCTGCGGCACGCCGAGCCCGGGACCCAGGTGCTTTCCTCTTGCTCTCGCCCTCGCCGCCGCCCGTGAGGCGGTTGACGAGGAACACCAGCGCCGCGAACACCAGGGTGACGGCGGCGAGGACGACGCCCATCGCGGTGGCGTAGCCAAACTGCTGCTTGGCGAAAGCGACGTTGAACAGACGCTGGCTGATCGTCAGGGTCGAGTTGTCCGGGCCGCCGTTCGGCACCATCGCCTGGACGTAGACGAACGCGTCGAGGGCGGCGATGCCCAGGTAGATGTACGCCGTCTGCACGCTGTCCCGGATCGCCGGCAGGGTGATCGAGATCGTGGTGCGCAGCCGGCCGGCCCCGTCGATCTTCGCCGCCTCGTACAGCTCGCCGGGAACGCCCTTGATCGCGGCGATGAAGAGCACCGCGTAGAAGCCGACGAGCCCCCAGATGATGACGAACATCACGGCCGGCATCGCGGCCGCCTTCTCGCCCAGCCACGCGAACGCGTCGAACTGGTCGAGGCCGAGGCCGGTGAGGACGCCGTTGAGCAGGCCGGCGTTCGGGTCGTACATCTGCGCCCAGATCAGACCGACGATGATCGCCGGCACGACGTAGGGGAAGAACGAGATGATCCGGTAGAACGACGCTCCCCGGATCCCTCGGACGGGACCCTTGCTGGGCCCGCCCAGGGTGATGGCGACGGCGACCCCGAGGGCCAGCGTCAGCGTCACCAGCGGCACGAAGGCCGCGAGGAGTGCGACGTTGCGCAAGGCCTTCAGGAAGATGTCGTCCTGGAACATCTTGGTGAAGTTGTCGAAGCCGACGAAGTTGTAGTCCGGGCTGAAGCCGCGCCAGTCGGTCATCGCCCAGAAGATCGCCTGGCCGAACGGGATCAGAACGAAGATCACGAAGATGGCCAGCGGGACACCGAGGAACGCGAGGAAGAACGTCACCCGGTCGAACGTGAGCCTGCGGCGCCGTGGCCGCCCGCCGCGAGCGGCCGGCTCGGGCCGGCGGCTCGCGGCGTCGGAGGTGGTGGTGTTGTCTTTCATCCCTGTACTAGCTGATCTTGATCTTGTCGATGGAGTCGTCGTCCCGGACCTTGTCGGAGATCTTCTGCAGGGCCGAAGTGAGGCCCTTGCGGTCGAGGTCACCGGAGAGGAACGAGTTCCACGGCACCAACTGGTCGGTGTTCATGCCGTAGGCCTCGACGAACCGCCTCATGTCGTAGATGTTGTCGCCCGCGGCCTCGAGCATCGTCGTCTGGGAGACGAGGGCGGCCGATCCGAAGCCGTCGGCGGGCACGGTGCCCTTGACCACCGTCGGGGCCAGCTTCGTCTTGGAGAAGTTGGCGGCCGCCTTCTCGGACAGCATCGCCCGCAGCACTTCCTTGCCGCCCGCCGGGTTCTTGCCCTGCTTGGGCACGATGAACGGCTCGCCCGCCGCGGCGTGGAGCGACTCGTAGGGCAGCTTCGGCTTGTCCGTGAGCGTCATCTCCGGGAAGCCGGTCATCTGGAAGTCCTTCTTGGTGGCCTTGGCCATCTCGTTCTCGATCCAGCCACCGGACGGGTAGAGCAGCGCCTTCTGGTCGTTGCTCCAGATCGCCTGTGCCTTCTGGAATTGGGTGCCGGAGCCGCCGGGGACGAACATCTTCTCCTTGATCATGGTCTCCATGACCTTGAGGACGCCCTGGATGGCCGGATGCGACCAGGCGTTCTTCTCGAGATTGCCGAGAGCGAGCCGGACCTCGTCGCCGCCCTCCTTGATCGCCGAGGCGAACAGCATCGTCTGGTAGTAGGTCGCGGCTTCCTTGCCGTGGACGAAGAGGTACTTGCCCTTCTTCTTCGCCTTCTGGCCGAGGTCGAGCGCCTCGTCCCAGGTCTTCGGCGGGGTCCAGCCGTTCTCCTCGAAGAGCGTCTTCGAGTACCAGACGCCGTACACCGTCATCACGTACCGGAGCGCGACGAACTTGCCGTTGTACGTTCCGGGGTCCTTGACGCCGGGGTAGACGATGTCGGCGATCTTCTTGCCCTCGTAGGTGTTGGCCTCGAAGAGGTCGTCGAGCTCCTCCAGCTGGTCGAGGATGCCGAGGAAGCCGATCTGGTCCTCACCGGAGTTGTCGATGAGGTCCGGCGGGTTGCCGCCGACGAAGCGGGGCTGGAGCTGGGGGGCGATGTCGACGACCGGCTTGACCTGGACCTTGAGTCCCTTGACCTGGCTGCCGAGCACCTGGTTGGTGTAGTCGACGTAGTCGGTGCCGTAGCCGCCGTCGAAGATGGCCGCTTCGACCGAGGAGTTCGCGGCGGCACCGAACGGGTTGTTGGCGCTCTTCTCGCCCTTCGGGCCGCCGTCGCCGTCGCCGTCCTCGCTGGAGGGAGAGCTGCAGGCCATCGCGAACGAGCCCATCGCCGCGGTGGCGATGGCGCCGCGCAGGAGCGTCCGCCTGTCAAGAGAGCCGGCACGAATGGTCATCTTTGCATCCTCACTGATCGATTGGTTCTGTCCGGGTGTGCGGCGTTGTCGCCGTTGTCTCGGAGCCGCGGTGCGGCGCCGATGATCAGCTGAGCGATGCCGGCACAACAGTCGCCGGGGCCGGAGCTGCGGTCGCGCTCCGCCTGATCAGATCGTGATGGCCCACGCCGGTGGTGGATCCCATGCTCAAGTCCTCGCCTTCTCCAGGACTCAGGCGGTGAACCGGATCCTCCCCGGCACCGCGTTCGGGTCAAGCTGGGTCGTGCAGGAAATGCGGCCGTACAAGGTCGGGTGCGGTGAAGATGCCCCGGAGTGCCGACAGGTATAGTCCACTTTCACTTGGCGGAGCAAGATCGAATGCAAGGTTCACGGTACGTCTTTTCCGAGTTGAGACCTCCCGGAAATATGAGTGGCCTGTGCACCGCATGCCGGAGGAATCCCTGCCATAAGCCCCGAACGCCACATCCAACACCCTTGACATCACATGCCACTTGACCCCTACTGGTCCTTGCGCAGTTGATTTGACAACGTTGTCCCACGCGCAGGGAGGGTGGCCAGGACATGCAGTACAGAGTTCGGCACAGATGGGGTCCGGCGGTCGTCATGACGACCGCCTTCGCCTTGGCGGTGGGTTCCCAGGGGGCGGCGGTCGCACTGCCGGGCGCGCCCGCCAAGGCCGACCGGGAGTTCGCGTCGTCCTTCGAGGCCGACGACCCGGCTCCGGACTGGACCGACACCGTGGAGACCGGCGCGGACGGCGGCAAGCGGGCCTCCGGTGTGGACGGCGGGTACAGCACCGGCATACCCGGCAACGTCACCGAGAACGTCACCGGCGTGCGCGCGAGCGCCGAGAACACGGGCGGCCGGGAGGTGAAGGAGAACCTCGTCGACAACGAGCCGGCCACCAAGTGGCTCACCTTCGCGCCGACCGGCTGGGTCGAGTTCGACCTCGACGCGCCGACGAAGATCGCCAAGTACGCGCTCACCTCGGCCAACGACCACGACGAACGCGACCCGCTGGACTGGACGCTGAAGGGCTCGGCGGACGGCGAGACCTGGCAGACGCTGGACACCCGCGCCGGGGAGCACTTCGGCGAGCGGTTCCAGACCAAGACCTACGAACTCGCCGAGACCGCCGAGTTCCAGCACTTCCGGCTGGAGATCACCAAGAACAACGGGGCCGGTGACGCGCTCCAGCTCGCCGACGTGCAGCTGGCCACCAGCGACACCGAGGTCCCCACGCCCGAGGACATGCTCTCCTTCGTCGACGAGGGCCCGGTGGGCTCGCCGACCGCGAAGGCGAACGCCGGGTTCACCGGCAAGCACGCGCTGCGCTACGCGGGCCGGCACACCGCGGACGGCCGGGGCTACTCGTACAACAAGGTCTTCGACGTGAACGTCAAGGTCGACCGGCGCAGCGAGTTGTCGTACAAGATCTTCCCGTCGATGGCCGACGGCGACCTCGACTACGACGCCACGAACGTCTCGGTCGACCTCGCCTTCACCGACGGCACCTACCTGAGCGAGCTCAAGGCCACCGACCAGCACGGGTTCCCGCTGACGCCGCGCGGTCAGGGCGACGCCAAGATCCTCTACGTGAACCAGTGGAACAGCGTGCAGTCCGGGATCGGTTCGGTCGCGGCCGGCAAGACCGTCGACCGGATCCTGATCGCCTACGACTCCCCCAAGGGCCCGGCGAAGTTCCGCGGCTGGCTGGACGACGTGGAGATCGAGCGGGCCAAGCCCGAGCGTCCCAAGGCCCACCTGTCCGACTACGCGCTCACCACCCGCGGCACCAACTCCAGCGGCAGCTTCTCGCGGGGCAACAACTTCCCCGCGACCGCCGTGCCGCACGGCTTCAACTTCTGGACGCCGGTGACCAACGCCGGTTCGCTCAGCTGGATCTACGAGTACGCCAGCGGCAACAACGACGACAACCTGCCCACGGTGCAGGCGTTCTCCGCGAGCCACGAGCCGAGCCCCTGGATGGGCGACCGGCAGACCTTCCAGGTGATGCCCTCGGCCGCCTCCGGCACCCCGGACACCGGCCGGGACGCCCGCGAACTGGCCTTCCGGCACGAGAACGAGACGGCCAGGCCGTACTACTACGGCGTGCGGTTCGAGAACGGCGTCAAGGCAGAGATGACGCCGACCGACCACGCGGCGATGATGCGCTTCACCTACCCCGGTGACGACGCGAGCGTGATCTTCGACAACGTCGAGGACAACGCCGGTCTGACCCTGGACAAGGAGAACGGCACCTTCACCGGCTACTCGGACGTCAAGTCCGGCGGCTCCGCCGGTGCCACCCGCCTCTTCGTCTACGGCGAGTTCGACAGCAAGGTCACCGGCGGCGACTCCAGCGGCGTCAAGGGCCACCTGCGCTTCGACGCGGGCCGGGACCACGCCGTGACGCTGCGCATCGCCACCTCGCTGATCAGCGTCGACCAGGCGAAGGACAACCTGCGCCAGGAGATCCCGAAGCGCGCCTCCTTCGACAAGGTCAAGCGCGACGCCCAGAAGCAGTGGGACAAGATCCTCGGCAAGGTCGAGGTCGAGGGCGCCACGCAGGACCAGCTGACCACGCTGTACTCCGGCCTCTACCGGCTGTACCTGTACCCGAACGCGGGCCACGAGAAGGTCGACGGGACGTACAAGTACGCCTCCCCGTTCTCCAAGGCGGTCAAGGAGAACACGCCGACCGAGACCGGCGCCAAGATCGTGGACGGCAAGGTCTACGTCAACAACGGCTTCTGGGACACGTACCGGACCGCCTGGCCCGCGTACTCCTTCCTCACCCCGTCCCAGGCCGGTGAGCTGGTCGACGGCTTCGTGCAGCAGTACAAGGACGGCGGCTGGACCTCTCGCTGGTCCTCCCCCGGCTACGCGGACCTGATGACCGGCACCTCCTCCGACGTGGCGTTCGCCGACGCCTACGTCAAGGGCGTCGACTTCGACGCGAAGGCGGCGTACGACGCGGCGGTCAAGAACGCCACCGTGGTACCGCCGTCCTCGGGCGTGGGCCGCAAGGGCATGGCGACCTCGCCGTTCCTCGGCTACGCCGGTACCGAGACGCACGAGGGCCTGTCGTGGTCGCTGGAGGGCTACCTCAACGACTACGGCATCGCGAAGATGGGCGAGAAGCTCTACAAGGAGACCGGCGAGAAGCGGTACAAGGACGAGTCCGCGTACTTCCTCAACCGCGCCCAGGACTACGTCAACCTCTTCGACGCGAAGGCCGGCTTCTTCCAGGGCAAGGACGTCAAGGGCAACTGGCGCGTGGACTCCGAGAAGTACGACCCGCGGGTGTGGGGCTACGACTACACGGAGACCAACGGCTGGGGCTACGCCTTCACCGCCCCGCAGGACAGCCGGGGCCTGGCCAACCTGTACGGCGGCCGGGACGGCCTCGGCGACAAGCTCGACGAGTACCTCTCCACCCCGGAGACGGCCTCCCCGGACCTGAAGGGCTCCTACGGCGGCGTCATCCACGAGATGGTCGAGGCGCGCGACGTCCGCATGGGCATGTACGGGCACTCCAACCAGGTCGCCCACCACGCCCTGTACATGTACGACGCGGCCGGGCAGCCGTACAAGACGCAGAAGAACATCCGCGAGGTGCTCCAGCGGCTGTACACCGGCAGCGACATCGGGCAGGGCTACCACGGCGACGAGGACAACGGCGAGCAGTCGGCCTGGTTCCTCTTCTCCTCGCTCGGCTTCTACCCCCTGGTGATGGGCAGCGGCGAGTACGCCATCGGGTCCCCGCTGTTCAAGAAGGCCACGGTGCACCTGGAGAACGGCCGCGAGCTGGTCGTCAAGGCGCCGAAGAACAGCACCAAGAACGTCTACGTGCAGGGCCTGAAGGTCAACGGCAAGCGCTGGAACTCCACTTCGCTCCCGCACTCGCTGATCGCGAAGGGCGGCGTCCTGGAGTTCGACATGGGCGCGAAGCCCTCCTCGTGGGGCACGGGCGACAACGCGGCGCCGCCGTCGATCACCAAGGACGACGAGGTGCCGACCCCGCGCACCGACGCCGTCACGGGCCAGGGCCCGCTGTTCGACAACACCTCGGCGACGGACGCGAGCGTGACCTCGGTGGACCTGCCCGTGTCCGGCGAGGGCGCCAAGGCGGTCCAGTACACGCTCACCTCGTCGGCGGACCGCACCAAGGCCCCGACCGGCTGGAAGCTCCAGGGCTCGGCCGACGGCACCACCTGGAAGACGCTGGACGAGCGCTCCGGCGAGTCCTTCGCCTGGGACCGGCAGACGCGCGCGTTCTCGGTGAAGTCGCCGGGCTCGTACGCCAAGTACCGCCTGGTTCTGGACGGCGCGCACACGCTGGCGGAGGTGGAACTGCTGGCGTAGGCGACCCGCACCACTGACGGACGGGCGGCGGGTTCCGGCTCCGGCCGGAACCCGCCGCTGTCCTGTGCCGCCCCATTCCCCTGCGCCGGCGCATGCACCAAAATGACCGGGCGCCGTCGGCGGCCGCCGGGGCGCGTCACGCATCGTCAGGGGGAACACATGCGGACTTCCATCGGCACACGCGTCACCGGACTGGTCGCGGGCGCACTGCTGACGGCGGGGGCCCTGTTCGCGACCGCCGCCCCGGCCCAGGCCTACGACCCGGACCCCAGCGTCTCCACGTACTACCGCGACACCGACACCTGCCCGTGCAGCGGCGGCACGCTCGGCGACCCGTTCGACGGCACCTACTTCGCGCACGACGCGGGCGGCACGGCCGTCAAGATGGAGCTGAACGACGCGGGCTGGTTCATCGGCAAGGTCGAGTTCCACCCCGACGGCGAGAAGCTCTGGGTGTACGACACCAAGAACGACGGCGACGGGTTCTACGTGGCCGTCGGCTACTCGTCCGGCGGTTCCTACCACGACCTGGGCACCTTCTCGGCGCCGGGCACCTCTGCCACCGTGGACACGACGGTCAAGAACTTCGACATCCCGGACGGCGCGTACGTGGACATCACGGTCTACGACGGCTCCGGCCGGTCCGACTACATCGCTGCGGCGCGCGGCACCGGCGGGGCGGTCGCCTGACGGCATGGACGCCTCCATCGACCCGGCCTGGCTGCCGGACTCCGCCTTCCGTGCGATCGGCACCCGGCGCGTGCGCGTGCCCGGGGCCGGGCCGCTCGTGGACACCGTGCGCGGTGAGGTGGCGGCGGCCTGCGAGCGGTTCGGGGGCGCGCTCGTGGGCGACGGCGCCCCGGCCGAACTCGTGCTGGAGCTGACGGTCGGGGGCGCGGACGGCACCGACTCCGGCGACGAGGGCTTCGAGTACGTCCGGGAGGACGGCCGGACCACCGTCACGGCCTCCGGCGGGCGCGGGCTGCTCTACGGCCTGTTCCACGTCGTGCGGCTCGGCGAGGCGGCGTTCCGGGGCGGACCCGCCCGCGAGGAGCACCGCCCGGCGCTCGCGCTGCGGATGCTGGACCACTGGGACAACGTGGCCGTGCATCCGGTGATGGGCCAGGTCGAGCGGGGCTACGCGGGCGGCTCGCTTTTCTGGGCCGACGGCCGGGCCCGCGACGGCCTGGACCGGGTGCGGGCGTACGGCAGGCTGCTCGCGGCCTGCGGGATCAACGCGGTCTGCGTCAACAACGTCAACGTCCACGAGACCGAGGCGCACCTGCTCACCGACCGGATCGACGAGGTCGCCGCGATCGCGGGCGCGCTCAGGCCCTACGGCGTACGCACGCACCTGTCGGTGAGCTTCGACGCGCCGGTCGGCCTCGGCGCGCTGCCCACCGCCGACCCGCTGGACGCCGGGGTGCGGGACTGGTGGGCCGGGACGACGGCGCGGGTGTACGAGGCGGTCCCCGACTTCGGCGGGTACGTGGTGAAGGCCGACTCGGAGGGCCGGCCCGGCCCGTTCGCGTACGGCCGCACGCACGCGGACGGCGCCAACGTGCTGGCCGCCGCGCTCGCCCCGTACGGCGGCACCGTGCACTGGCGGGCCTTCGTCTACGACCACCGCCAGGACTGGCGGGACCGGTCGACGGACCGTGCCCGGGCCGCGTACGACCACTTCGTGCCGCTGGACGGCGACTTCGCCGCGAACGCGGTGCTCCAGGTCAAGCACGGCCCGATGGACTTCCAGGTGCGCGAGCCGGTGTCGCCGCTGATCGGCGCGATGCCGGGCACCCGGCTCGCGGTGGAGGTGCAGGCCACGCAGGAGTACACGGGGCAGCAGCGGCACGCGTGCTGGCTGGGCCCGATGTGGAGCGAGGTGCTGCGCTTCCGTCCGGACGGCGAGACGGGCGTGGGGCGGCTGGCGGACGGGCTGGTGGCGGTGTCCAACGTGGGCGACGACCCGTTCTGGACCGGCCACCCGCTCGCCCAGGCCAACCTGTACACCTTCGGGCGGCTCGCCTGGGCCCCGGCGGCGGACCCGCGCGCGGTCCTGGACGAGTGGATCGCGCTGACCCATCCGGGAGCCGGGCGGCGCCTGTACGAGGGCCTGCACGCCGTCCTGGACGGCTCCTGGGCCACGTACGAGAAGTACACCGCCCCGCTCGGCGTCGGCTTCATGGTGCAGCCCGGCCACCACTACGGGCCGAGCGTGGACGGCTACGAGTACAGCCCCTGGGGCACCTACCACTTCGCCGACCGCGACGGCGTGGGCGTGGACCGCAGCGCCGCCACCGGCACCGGGTACGCGGCGCAGTACGCCGGTCCCTGGGCGGAGCTGTTCGATTCGCCCAGGACCTGCCCCGACGAACTGCTGCTGTTCTTCCACCACGTGCCCTACGGACATGTGCTGCACAGCGGGAAGACCGTGATCCAGCACATCTACGACACCCACTTCGAGGGCGTCGAGGACGCCGAGGAGGCCCGCGGGGTGTGGGCGTCCCTCGCGGACCTGGTCGAGCCCGCCCGGCACGCCCGGGTGGCGGAGCGGTACGAGGAGCAGGTGCGGTCCGCCCGGGAGTGGCGCGACCAGATCAACAGCTACTTCCTGCGCAAGTCGGGGGTGCCGGACGAGCGGGGGCGGACGATCCACTGACGGCGGGGGCCAGGGCCACGAGCGGCCGATGCCGGTGACGCTCCCTCACTAGGCTGCACGAGTGTTCTCATACGACGAGTTGACCTCGCCGGAGCGCGCGTTGTGGGACGCGTTCCCGCAGGGGCGCCGTGTGGACCTGCGCACGGGCGCGGCCGCGGACGACCGTGTCGCCGAGGGCGGCCGGTGGGGCCCCGGGCGGACGGTCCGGGCCGCCGTGGTCGTGGCGCTCCTGCTGGGCGCGAACGCCGCACAGCCAGGTGCCGTCGCGGGTCTCAGGCTGGCCGGGGCGCGGTTGACCGGACGCCTCGACCTGGCCGGCGCGCAGGTCGCTCACGCCCTCTGGCTCGAGGACTGCTGGTTCGAGGAGTCGGTGGACCTGCTCGGGGCGTCGACACGCACACTGGTGATCACGGGCAGCCGCGTACCGGGCGTCGAAGCCTATTCGGCCGCCGTCGAGGGCACGCTCGACCTGCGGCGCTCCGTGGTGACACGGCTCGCTTCCTCGCCCTTCAACCAGGTGAGCACCGCCCTTTCCCTGAGCGACGCCCGGGTGACCGGCGGACTGCTCCTCGACGGGGCCGGGATCAGCGCGCCCGGGGGGTGGGCCGTGGCGGCCGGCGGCCTGGTCATGGAAGGGGGCCTGACCTGCCGCGGCGGGTTCGTCGTGCGGGGGGAAGTACGGCTGCCGGGGGCGCAGTTGCCGGGCGGACTGTTCATGCAAGGGGCCCGGCTGCTGAGCCCCGGCCCGACCGGGGTGGCTCTCGCCCTGGACAACGCCGTGGGCTCGACGTTCGACTTCTCCGACGGGTTCGTCGCGAACGGGACGGTCCGGCTGCGGGGTGCCCGGGTCTCGGACAACCTGACCTTCGCGGGCGCCGTCCTGAACGGGCCGCGCGACGGCAGCGGCCCGTCCCTGGTCGCCCCCTTGATGCAGGCTGCCGATTTCGGCCTCACCCTCGCCCGGCCCCCGTCCGGCACCGTGGATCTGCGGGGCGCACAGGTGTCCAGCCTCCACGACGGCGAGCACAGCTGGCCGGACGTGGTGGAGCTGGACGGCTTCGTCTACGGCTCCGTCAAGGTGGACGAGGCCGGCGAGCGAAGGGAGGCGCTGGGGCGGCGGGACTCCGTGGCCCACCGGGTGGCCTGGATTCGCCGCAGCCCCGGCTACAACCCCCAGCCCTACGAGCAGTTGGCGAGCTGGTACCGGAAGGCCGGTCACGACGACGACGCCCGCCGCGTCCTCCTGGCCAGACAGCGCCATCGGCGTCGGACGCTGCCCCGGGCCGCGCGCGTCTGGGGCCACCTGCTCGACGCGACCGTCGGCTACGGCTACCGCCCCTGGCTGGCCGGCGTCTGGCTCCTCGCACTGACCTTGCTGGGCACACTGTCCTTCGGCGCTCACTCCCCCGAGTCGGTCAAACAGGGCGAAGGCGCCCCGTTCCAGCCCCTCGTCTACACCCTCGACCTCCTGATCCCCATCGGCGGCCTGGGTCAGCGCACGGCCTGGTACTGGCCGGACGGCGGCCTCCAGTGGCTGGCCTACCTGCTGATCGCCTTCGGCTGGATACTGACGACCGCGGTCGTCGCGGGTGTCACCCGCGTCCTGCAGAAGAACTAACGGCGACACTCGTTGCCCGCCTCACCCGACGGTCAGGCCGTGAACTCCTCCCGCGTCTCGTCGATCACCGGTCGGCTGCTGTACAGCAGGGAGAGCAGCAGGGGTGCGGCCAGCAGGGCCGGCAGGGCCTCGGTCAGCAGGGCGGTCAGGGCGGCGGTCAGGAGCAGCAGGGAGGCGGCGCCGAGGGTGGCGCGGCCGTGCCGGAGCAGGAAGTACGCGGCGAGGCGGGCGGTGTCGCGGGTGCGGAAGGTGAACAGGGAGGTCAGGACGAGGGCGTGCGCGCCCCACAGGAGGGATCCGGCGCCGACCAGCGCGAGGAGCACCGCCCACCAGCCGGGCAGGCCGGTGGCGGCGAAGTGGGTGAGCGTGAAGGCGATGACGGTGAGCCAGGCCAGCAGGGGCGCCCACAGCTTCAGCGCCGGGAGGGCGCCCAGCCGCCAGCCGCGTGCGTAGGCGCGGGCCGGGTGGAGTTCGGTGAGGTCGGCGCTGCGGTGGTGCAGGGCGTACACGGCGGCGGACAGGGCGGGCCCGAGGGGCAGCAGGCACAGGGCGGCCAGGGGGAGGTTGGCGGGGTCGGGGGCGAGCAGGAAGAGAGCGGCGAGGCCGGGTGCCGAGGCGAGGAGCAGCAGGGCCTCGACGGTGAGCAGGGTGTGGATCAGGGCGGCGGCGCGGGAGAGGACGCCGGTGCCGAAGTCGGCGGTGCGCGCGGTGCTCACTCCGGGTCCCGGCCCGGCTCCGGGCCCGTGCCCTGCTCCGGGCCCGTGCCACGCTCCGGGCCCGTGCCACGCTCCGGGTCCCGGCCGAGCAGGCGGCGCTCGTCCCACCAGGTGGGGGTCTCGTCCTCGACGGGGCTCAGTTCGACGAAGGCGACCTCGTGCCGGGCGAGGGTGAGGGGCAGGTCCACGCGGCCGTCCTCGACCGGCAGGCGCCGATGGGTGCGGGCGGGTTCGGCGGCCTCGTGCAGGGCGTCGAGCTGGTGGGGGCGGGGCGAGCGGGGGCTGCCCATGCGGCGCCAGGCGGTGTACGCGTTGCCGTGCTCCTCGTCGACGGTGAGGCGCCGGACGAACGCCTCGCCCCGGCCGCCGCCCGCGTCCTGTGCGCCGACTGGCACGGACAGCCGCAGGGCGTGCGCCTGCGGCCCGGGTGTGGCGCCGGTCGGGTCGACGGGCGCCCAGGCCAGGACGGTGACCCGGCCGTCCCGGTGCCGGGTGACGAGGTGGTCGTCGCCGCGGGTCAGCAGGTCGGGGCCCATCCGGGCGAGGAAGGCGTACAGGTGGAAGGTGGGCTTCCTGATCTGCCGGTGGGTGAGCAGCCCGAAGCCGCCGTGGAAGAGGGCGGTGGGGACGCCGGCCTCCTCGAAGACGTCGCTGAACGTCCAGTACGAGAAGGAGTCGACGAGGTCACCGCCGCCCGCCAGGACCGGGGCGAGGTAGGCGGCGTGGAAGGCGGTGTCGTGCACCGGGTTGTCGGGCCGGTAGGAGGAGTTGAACTCCGTGATGTGCACGGGCACGTCCGCGAGCCGGGTGCCCTTGAGGGTGCGGCGGGGCTCGGCGAACTGGTCGAGCAGCTCGGCGGCCGGGGCGAGCGTCTGGTGCACGCCGAAGGGCACGTGCTGGGCGGGCCCGGAGCTGTAGGCGTGGCGGGAGACGAAGTCGACGGGGACGTCGCGGCGTTCGGTGAAGGCGGCGAACCGCTCCAGCCAGTCGGACCCGGCCCCGGGCGACACCGCCGGGCCGCCCACCCGGAGCCCCGAGTCCACCTCCTTCACGGCGTGCGCGGTGGCCTCGTACAGGCGGTGGTAGGCGTCCTGGTCCGCGTGCTGCCAGAAGTCGGGCAGGTCGGGCTCGTTCCAGACCTCGACGGGCCAGGTGCGCACCTCGTCGAGGCCGTAGCGGTCGACGAGGTGGGCGAGTGTCGCCTGGACGAGCGCGGTCCACTCGGCGAGGTGGCTTGGCGGGGTGACGTTGCCGCGCCACCAGAAGACCGTCTGCTCGCCGCTCGCCAGGCCGCCGGGCATGAAGCCGAGTTCGAGGAAGGGGCGGACTCCAGCGGCCAGCCAGGCGTCGACGACCTGGTCGACGTGGGTGAAGGAGTGGTGGACGTACCGGGTGCCCTGGTGGGTGTAGGGGCGGTGGACGGCCATGCCGTCGCTGAACAGGCCGTGGCCGCGGATGTACCGGAAGCCGATCTCGCGCTGGAGCACGGCGAGGGAGTCCTGGTGGTCGCGGCGCAGGGCGAGGTCGAGGCGGCCGGTGCCGACGCACCTGCGCCAGGCGTCGGGGAAGGCGCCGGCCGGGTCGGCGGGGACGTGGACGCGGGCGGTCACCCCTGCTCCTTCCTGAACCGCTCGTGTGCCTTGTTGTGGACGTCGACCAGCCGGTCCATGTTCTTGGCCTTCAGCTCGGTCAGATAGGCGTCCCACTCCGACATGGGGCGTTTGCCGAGGATGAAGCGGAGGGTGTTCTGCCGGACGTGGTCCTTGAGGGGTGTGTCCCAGAGCGTGGCCTGTTCCTGCTCCACGGACTGGAGCGGGTGGGCCGGGTCGACGGGGAGTTCCTCGCGCCGCGACATGACTTCCTGGAACTTCTTCTCGTCGGGGCTGAAGGCGGAGGAGACCAGTTCCCAGCTGCCGCCGTAGGAGAAGACGCCGTTGTAGAAGCCGTAGTCCTTCTGGAGGTCCTTGGGGGCGTCCGGGGCGGAGCCCATGAGGCTGATGCCGTCGGCGACCCGGTAGCGGCCGCCGGACTCGGTGTAGGTGACGCCCTCGACGCCCCACTTGGTGAACTTCTGGCCCTCGTCGGAGTACCAGAGCCAGTCCACGAACTGCATCAGGGCGACGAAGTCGTCGCGGTCCAGGGCGTCACTGGAGATCATCATGCCGTTCTCCAGGCGGGAGCCGCCGAGCACCACGGGGCCCGCCGGTCCGAGCGGGACGGGGATCATCTCGATCGTCGCGCCCTCGACCTGCCGTTGGAGGTTGTACCGGTAGTTCTGCACCAGCTCCTGCGGGTTGGCGCTGATCGCGAAGGACTTCTCGGAGAGCAGCTTCTTGACCGCCTCGTCGTCGCTCTGGGTGAAGCCCTCGGGGTCCACCAGCTTCTCGTCGACGAGCCCTCGCAGGTACTCGATCATCTGCCGGTAGCCGTCGCTCGCGCCGGTGAAGACGAACTGCCCGGCCTTCGCGTCCCAGCTGGTGTTCAGGTACGACCAGCCGGCCCGGACGCCGTGCGCCTGGCCGATGTAGCCAAGGAGGGCGCCGCCCGGCTCGGGCTGGTTCCAGCGGTCGGAGAAGGGGTGGCTGCCGGGGTACTCCGCCTTGAGCGCCCGGAAGACGTCGGCCGTCTCCTCCAGGGTGGACGGCAGGCTCAGCCCCAGCTCGTCGAGGACGTCGGTGCGCAGTGCGAGGGAGTAGTTGGCCTTGGCCCGCTCGTGCATGCCGGGCAGCAGGTAGTACTTGCCGTCGGACTGGCGCAGGGAGTCGACCTCCGGGGTCAGCTTCCATCTGCGCACCTTGTCGCGGAAGTTGGGCATCAGTTCCACGTGGTCACTGACGGCCACGACGGAGCCCGACGCCACGAACGGGGTCTCCTGTCCTGGGTAGGTCTTGGGCAGGAGCAGCGGGGCGTCGCCCGCGCCGATGAGCAGGCTGCGCTTCTTCTCGTAGTCGCTGAGCGGCACGTCGGTGCGCTCGAAGGTGGCGCCGGTGCGCTTGGTCAGCTCCTTCCAGAGCAGCCAGTCGTCCTTCGGCGGGTAGTTGGGGTTGCTGAGGTGCAGCAGCGAGAAGGTGAGCGGTCCCGCGGCCTTGAACCGCTGGCCGGTCCGGTACTCCTTCATCGCGCCGTCTCGCTTCTTCGACAGGTCCTTGGCGTCCCCGCCGTCGTCGCCGCTGCCGCAGCCGGTGAGCGCGGCGAGGCCGGCGAAGCCCGCGGCGGCCAGGATCTGCCGCCGGGAAAGGTGTGCTGCGTTCTTCACGGTTGCTCCCTCGGTGTGGCTGGGACTCAGCCCTTGACGGCGCCGAGCATCACGCCCGACACGAAGTACCGCTGGACGAACGGGTACACGCAGAGGATGGGCAGGGCGGTGAGCACGATGGTGACGGCCTGGATGTTGGCCGCGACCTGGGTGAGCTGCTCGGTTCCGGCGCCCGCGGCGGTGCCCCCGGTGGCGCCCGCGATGAGGTTGCGCAGATAGACCGTGACCGGCATCAGTTCGATGCGGTCCATGTAGAGGAAGGCGCCGAACCAGGAGTTCCAGAAGGACACCGAGTAGAACAGCACCATGGTCGCGACGACCGCCTTGGACAGCGGCAGCACGATCCGGAACAGGATGCCGTACGTGTTCAGGCCGTCGATCTGGGCGGCCTCCTCCAGTTCGTCCGGCAGGCTCTCGAAGAAGGCCTTCATCACCAGCAGGTTGAAGACGCTGATCGCGTTCGGGAGGGCCAGCGCCCACACGGTGTTCTTCAGGTCGAGGCTGGTGATCAGCACATAGGTGGGGATGAGTCCGCCGGAGAAGAACATGGTGAACACGGCGATGCCGACGAGGACTCCGCGCCCCTTGAGGTGCTTCTTGGACAGCACGTAGGCGTAACACGTGGTCAGGACCATGGCGACGGCGGTGGAGACGACCGTGTAGAAGACGGTGTTGCCGTAGTTGCGCCAGAAGGTGCCGTCCTGGAACACGATCTTGTACGTGGTGAGGTTGAAGCCCTCGGGCCACAGCGTCACCTCGCCGGCCCGGATCTGGCGCTCCCCGCTGAAGGAGCGGGCGACGATGTTGAGGAAGGGGTAGAGCGTCACCACCACGACACCGGTGAGGACCAGCCCGTTGACGCCCTGGAAGACCCGGTAGCCGCGGGTGGGCCGGTCGACGCTCACCACAGGCTGGTCCCCACCGTGCGGCGCGAGAGCAGGTTGGCCGAGGTGATCAGCACCAGGCCGATGACCGCCTCGAACAGGCCGATGGCGGCGGCGTAGCTGAAGCTGTTGGACTCGACGCCGGTGCGGTAGAGGTAGGTGGAGATCACGTCACCCGTCTCGTAGGTCAGCGGGTTGTAGAGGAGCAGGATCTTCTCGAAGCCGACCGCCAGGAACGTGCCGATGTTGAGGATCAGCAGCGTGATCATGGTGGGCCGGATGCCGGGCAGGGTGACGTGCCAGATCTGCCGCCAGCGGTTCGCGCCGTCGATGCGGGCCGCCTCGTAGAGGTCGTCGTCGATCGTGGTGAGCGCGGTCAGGTAGAGGATGGTGCCCCAGCCGGCGGTCTGCCAGATCTCCGAGCCCACGTAGATGGTGCGGAACCACTCGGGTTCCTGGATGAACCGGACCGGGTCCTGGCCGAACCAGCCGAGCACGTGGTTGACGGGGCCGTCGGTGGCGAGCATCTGCAGGGTGATACCGGCGACGATCACGATCGACAGGAAGTGCGGCAGGTACGACACCGACTGCACGAACCGTTTGAGCGACCGGGTGCGCACCTCGTTGAGGAGCAGCGCGAGCACGATGGGGATGGGGAAGCAGAAGACCAGCGTGAGGCCGCCGATCCAGAGGGTGTTGCGGAAGACCTGCCAGAAGGTGGGGTCGCTGAGGAACATCTCCACGTAGCGCAGCCCGACCCACTGCTCCCCCAGGATCGACCCGCCGGGTTCGAAGCGGCGGAACGCGATCACGTTGCCGATCATCGGCAGATAGCGGAAGACCAGGAAGAACAGCAACGGCAGCAGGGCCAGTGAGTACAGCTGCCAGTCGCGGCGCAGCGCACGCCGCCAGCCGGGCGGCGTGGTGGAGGTGCTCATGCTTCAGGCCTCCCCATGGAGCGCGGACAACCGAAAGTTTCGGTCGCACACCGGTAACTTCGCGGCAACTTAGAGGTAGGGAGAAAGCGGTGTCAATGGCAGGTACACGGCAGGATTGTGGAGCTCAGGCCGCACCGTGGGGCAGAGAGCTGCTGGTGATCGGCGCTCTGGGAAGAACCGCGAAGAGCTGTTACGGTCGGCCGCACCTTTCTGGACCGATGCCGCAACGATCGGTTGTCCGATCGTCCGGTCGTCCCCGAACCCGCTGCGAGGTGCCGCCGTGCCCGCGTTCGACCTGCCGCCGACGGAGTTGACGCACCATCGTCCGGCCCCCGACGAGCCCGAGGACTTCGACGCCTTCTGGCGCGAGACCCTCGCCGGATCACCGCCCGGCGGCCCCGTGGTGTCGGCGCACCCGGTGGACAACGGACTGCGGCTGGCCCGGACCTGGGACGTGACCTTCCGGGGCTTCGGCGGCGACCCGGTGCGCGCCTGGTTCAGCACACCCGCCGGGACCGGCGACCGGCCCCGGCCCGCGGTCGTCGAGTACGCCGGGTACGGGCGCGGACGCGGACTCCCCCACGAGCGGCTGACCTGGGTGGCCGCCGGGTATGCGCACCTGCTGATGGACAACCGGGGCCAGGGCGACCAGTACGGCTGCGGCGGCGCCACCCCCGACCCGCACGCGGACGCGCCCGGCGGTCCCGGCCCTGCGGTACGGGGACTGCTCGACCCGCACGACCACCACTACCGCCGTCTGATCACGGACGCGGTCCGCGCGGTCGCCGCGGTGCGGATGCTGCCCGGCGTGGACGCGGAGCGCGTCACGGCCGTCGGCAACAGCCAGGGCGGCGGACTCGCGCTGGCCGTCGCGGGGCTGGTACCCGACCTGGCGGCGGTACTGGTCTCGGCGCCGCTGCTGTGCGGTATCCGCCGCGCCCTGGACCTCACGGACGCGGGGCCCTACGGCGAGATCGCCGCGTACCTCTCGGTGCACCGCGGTGCCGAGAGCGCCGCGTACCGCACCCTCGCCTACCTGGAGGGCGTCTCCTTCGCCCGCCGGGCGCACGCGCCGGCCCACTTCGGCGTGGGTCTGCGCGACACGGTGTGCCCGCCGAGCGGGGCGTACGCCGCCTTCAACCGGTACGCGGAACTGTCCGGGGCCGAGCCCCGCAAGGAGATCCACGCGTACCCGTTCAACGGGCACGAGGGCGGGGACGCGGTGCACGTGCGGCGCCAGTTGGAGTGGCTGGCTGCCGTGGTGCCGGCCCCGTGACACGGCGAGGGCCGCACCCCCGTCACCGGGGATGCGGCCCTCGACCTTCCTGCGCCGCCGCCTGGCTGCCGGCGGCGGATCGGGCTGCTAGTTGCGGATCAGGCTGCGCAGCACGTACTGCAGGATGCCGCCGTTGCGGTAGTAGTCCGCCTCACCGGGGGTGTCGATGCGGACGACCGCGTCGAACTCGACGCCGGTGTCGGTGGTGACCTTCACCGTGCGCGGGGTGGTGCCGTCGTTCAGCTCGGTCACGCCGGAGACCGAGAAGGACTCCTCGCCGGTCAGACCGAGGGACTCGGCGGTCCGGCCCTCCGGGAACTGGAGCGGCAGGACGCCCATGCCGATGAGGTTCGAGCGGTGGATGCGCTCGTACGACTCGGCGATGACGGCCTTGACGCCGAGGAGCGCGGTGCCCTTGGCGGCCCAGTCGCGGGACGAGCCGGAGCCGTACTCCTTGCCGGCCAGGACGACGAGCGGGATGTTCTGCTCGATGTAGTTGCGGGAGGCGTCGTAGATGAACGCCACCGGACCGCCGTCCTGGGTGAAGTCGCGGGTGTAGCCGCCCTCGGTGCCCGGCGCGATCTGGTTGCGCAGGCGGATGTTGGCGAAGGTGCCGCGGATCATGATCTCGTGGTTGCCGCGGCGCGAGCCGTAGCTGTTGAAGTCGCGGCGCTCGACGCCGTGCTCCGTCAGGTACTTGCCGGCCGGGGTGTCGGCCTTGATCGCACCGGCGGGCGAGATGTGGTCCGTCGTCACCGAGTCGCCGAGCTTGGCGAGCACCCGGGCGCCGGAGATGTCCTCGACCGGGGCCGGCTCCATGCCCATGCCCTCGAAGTACGGGGGCTTGCGCACGTAGGTGGACTCGCCGTCCCACTCGAAGGTGTCGCCGGTCGGGATCGGCAGCGCCTGCCACTGAGCGTCGCCCGCGAAGACGTCGCTGTAGGACTTGGAGAACATGTCCTCGCCGATGGCGTTGGCGACGACGTCGTTGACCTCGGCCTCGGAGGGCCAGATGTCCTTGAGGAAGACCGGGTTGCCGTCCTGGTCGGTGCCCAGGGCGTCCTTGGTGATGTCCACCTTCATGGAGCCCGCGAGCGCGTAGGCGACGACCAGCGGCGGGGACGCCAGGTAGTTCATCTTGACGTCGGGGTTGATCCGGCCCTCGAAGTTGCGGTTGCCGGAGAGCACCGAGGTGACGGCGAGGTCGTGGTCGTTGACGGCCTTGGAGACCTCGTCCGGCAGCGGGCCGGAGTTGCCGATGCAGGTGGTGCAGCCGTAGCCGACGAGGTTGAAGCCGACCTTGTCGAGGTAGGGGGTCAGGCCCGCCTTCTCGAAGTAGTCGGTGACGACCTTGGAGCCGGGGGCGAGGGTGGTCTTGACCCACGGCTTGCGGGTCAGGCCCTTCTCGACCGCCTTCTTGGCCACCAGGGCGGCGGCGACCATGACGTACGGGTTGGAGGTGTTGGTGCAGGAGGTGATGGCCGCGACCGTCACCGCACCGTGGTCCAGCTCGTAGGTCGTGCCGTCGGGGGCGGTCACCGGGACCGGGTTGGACGGGGCGCCGTTGGGGGTGACGGCCGGGGAGTCGGAGGCCGGGAAGGACTCCTTGCCCGCCTCGTCGACGACGTCCACGTAGTTGAGGACGTCCGACTTGAACTGCTGGGCGGCGTTCGCGAGGACGATGCGGTCCTGCGGGCGCTTCGGGCCGGCGATGGAGGGCACGACCGTGGAGAGGTCCAGCTCCAGCTTCTCGGAGAAGTCCGGCTCGGCCTTCGGGTCCAGCCAGAGGCCCTGCTCCTTGGCGTACGCCTCGACGAGGGCGACCTGCTGGTCGCTGCGGCCGGTCAGGCGCATGTAGTTCAGCGTCTCGTCGTCGATCGGGAAGATCGCGGCGGTGGAGCCGAACTCCGGCGACATGTTGCCGATGGTGGCGCGGTTGGCGAGGCTGGTGGCGGCCACGCCCTCGCCGTAGAACTCGACGAACTTGCCGACGACGCCGTGCTTGCGCAGCATCTCGGTGATCGTGAGCACCAGGTCGGTGGCGGTGGTGCCGGGGGTCAGCTCGCCGGTGAGCTTGAAGCCGACGACGCGCGGGATCAGCATGGAGACCGGCTGGCCGAGCATCGCGGCCTCGGCCTCGATGCCGCCGACGCCCCAGCCGAGGACGCCGAGGCCGTTGACCATGGTGGTGTGCGAGTCGGTGCCGACCAGGGTGTCCGGGTAGGCCTTGCCGTCGCGGGTCATGACGACGCGGGCCAGGTGCTCGATGTTCACCTGGTGGACGATGCCGGTGCCCGGCGGGACGACCTTGAACTCGTCGAAGGCGGTCTGGCCCCAGCGCAGGAACTGGTAGCGCTCGCGGTTGCGGCCGTATTCCAGGTCGACGTTCTGCTTGAACGCGTCGTTGGTGCCGAACTTGTCGGCGATGACGGAGTGGTCGATGACCAGCTCGGCCGGGGCCAGCGGGTTGATCTTCGCCGCGTCGCCGCCCAGCTCCTTGACGGCCTCACGCATGGTGGCGAGGTCGACGACACAGGGCACGCCGGTGAAGTCCTGCATGATCACGCGGGCCGGCGTGAACTGGATCTCCTGCGACGGCTGGGCCTGCGAGTCCCAGCCGCCGAGGGCGCGGATGTGGTCGGCGGTGATGTTCGCGCCGTCCTCGGTGCGGAGCAGGTTCTCCAGCAGCACCTTCAGGCTGTAGGGAAGGCGCGCGGAGCCCTCGACCTTGTCCAGCCGGAAGATCTCGTACGACTCGTCGCCCACCTGCAGTGTGCTGCGGGCGTCGAAGCTGTTCGCCGACACGACAGTCTCCTTCATTTATGTGCGCGTACCACCGCATCCTGCCGCCACGCCCTCTTGGCCGATCCGCTAAGGTAAGGCTAAGTTAGGTAACCCTTACCGCCAGACCCGAAAGCGGCGCGCGGCTGCGGTGCGCCTCGGCAGATATCTCGATGTCGAGATAACTCTAGTACATAGGGGCGGCCCGGTCATGTCCGGGCGCCGTGTGGCGTGCGCCCCACCCCGGGTGACCCGCGGGGCCATCACTACGCCGGACGGGGGTATCCGATGCGTGCCGGACCGAGCCGGCGCGACACGGAAGGGGGCACGATGCCGCTCACGTTCCGCAAGAGTTTCCGGATCCTCCCGGGAGTGCGGCTGAACATCAACAAACGCTCGTGGTCCATCACGACCGGAGGCCGGAACGGTCCGCGCCACACCCGCAGCAGCACCGGACGTCGTACGACATCGATGGATTTGCCGGGGCCTTTCGGATGGCGTCGCACGACGACGAGCAGGCGCCGCTGAGGCGTGACCGGGGGTTACTTGACGTCACGTCACCCGAACGGACCCCCCGAGAGGCGCGATCTCATATCTGAGATAGCCTCAACCTCATGGCAGACGACTACCTCGTACGCATCGGCAGGCTCATCCGTGACGCGCGGCAGCACCGCGGCTGGACGCAGTCACAGCTCGCGGAGGCGCTCAACACCAGCCAGAGCGCCGTCAACCGCATCGAACGCGGCAACCAGAACATCAGCCTTGAGATGATCGCCCGGATCGGCGAAGCGCTGGACAGCGAAATCGTCTCCCTGGGCTACGCGGGTCCGATGCACCTGCGCGTGGTCGGCGGCCGTCGCCTCTCCGGCGCCATCGACGTCAAGACCAGCAAGAACGCCTGCGTGGCCCTGCTGTGCGCCTCGCTGCTCAACAAGGGGCGCACGGTGCTGCGCCGGGTTGCCCGCATCGAGGAGGTCTACCGCCTCCTGGAGGTGCTCAACTCCATCGGTGTGCGCACCCGCTGGATCAACGACGGCACCGACCTGGAGATCGTGCCGCCGGCCGAGCTGGACATGGAGGCCATCGACGCCGAGGCGGCCGTCCGCACCCGCTCCATCATCATGTTCCTCGGCCCGCTGCTGCACCGCATGGAGCGTTTCCGGCTGCCCTACGCCGGCGGCTGCGACCTCGGCACCCGGACCATCGAGCCGCACATGATCGCGCTGCGCCGCTTCGGCCTGGACGTCGCCGCGACCGAGGGCCACTACCACGCGGTGGTCGACCGCACCGTCCGCCCGGACCGCCCGATCGTCCTGACCGAGCGCGGCGACACGGTGACGGAGAACGCCCTCCTGGCCGCCGCCCGCCACGACGGCGTCACCGTCATCCGCAACGCCTCCTCCAACTACATGGTCCAGGACCTCTGCTTCTTCCTGGAGGCCCTGGGCGTCCGCGTCGAGGGCATCGGCACCACCACCCTCACCGTGCACGGCATGCCGGTCATCGACGCCGACGTGGACTACTCCCCCTCCGAGGACCCGGTAGAGGCGATGAGCCTGCTGGCCGCCGCCGTGGTCACGGAGTCGGAGCTGACGGTGCGCCGGGTCCCCATCGAGTTCCTGGAGATCGAGCTGGCGGTCCTGGAGGAGATGGGCCTCGACCACGACCGCACCCCGGAGTACTTCGCCGACAACGGCCGCACCCGCCTGGTGGACCTGACGGTGCGCCCCTCCAAGCTGGAGGCGCCCATCGACAAGATCCACCCGATGCCCTTCCCCGGCCTGAACATCGACAACGTCCCCTTCTTCGCGGCGATCGCGGCCTCGGCCCAGGGCCAGACCCTCATCCACGACTGGGTCTACGACAACCGCGCCATCTACCTCACGGACCTGAACCGCCTCGGCGGCCGCCTCCAACTCCTGGACCCCCACCGCGTCCTGGTCGAGGGCCCCACCCGCTGGCGCGCCGCCGAGATGATGTGCCCGCCCGCCCTGCGCCCCGCCGTGGTCGTCCTCCTCGCGATGATGGCCGCCGAGGGCACGTCGGTGCTGCGCAACGTGTACGTCATCAACCGCGGTTACGAGGACCTCGCAGAGCGGCTGAACTCGATCGGGGCGCAGATCGAGATCTTCCGGGACATCTGAGAACTCTAACAGATAGTAGCGCGAAACCCCTCCTGACCTGCAGAAACGCGGGACTGGGGGGGCTTCCGGCCATCCCTGGGACTTTTCTGGGACTTCTGGCCGCTCGCTGCGCGCATTGCGGCAGTCCGGCCGCCAGCCGGGTCGCCTGGCGAGCCACAGCTTCGCCGTCGAGGTGGACGGCATGCGGGTGCTGGTGGACACCGGCATCGGAAACGGGAAGCGGCGCGCCAACCCCGCCTGGCACAACCTGAACAGCGACTACGAAGCACGGCTACGGGCGGCGGGCTTCGCGCCGGAGAGCGTTGACCTCGTGGTCCTGACCCACCTCCACGCCGACCATGTGGGGTGGAACACGCGTGCCGAGGGCGACGCCTGGGTGCCCACCTTCCCGAACGCGCGCTATCTCACCTCACGCACCGAGTGGGACTACTGGGCGGGCGTCGACATGGAGGAGGCGCGTCGGCAGATGTTCCGGGACTCGGTCCATCCCGTCCGGGAAGCAGGTCTGTTCGACCTCATCGATGTCGCGGACGAGGGCACGGACGTCGCGCCGGGCATCCGTCTGCTGCCCACCCCCGGTCACACACCGGGGCAGGTGGCGGTGGGACTGAGCAGCCGTGGCGAGACCGCATTGGTCACCGGTGACAGCATCCACCACCCGGTCCAGATGGCGCATCCGGAGCTCTGCAGCTGTGTGGACGTCGCTCCCGAACTCGCGGCCAGGACCCGGAACCAGGTGCTCGGCTCACTGGCCGGTACGTCAGCTCTCCTGCTCGGGAGCCACTTCCCCCCGCCCACCGCCGGACACGTGCTGCGCGAGGCCGGCGGGTACCGACTGGTCCCGGCTCCCTCAGGGGTAACGCCCATCGGCGGCTGAAGCGGATCGGAGCACCCGGGACGTGCCGCGCACCGAGTCCGTGCGGGTGACCTCCTGGGTGTCCGCGACCGGACGGCCGGGAGCGCGAAGTCGACGGGGCGTGATGCGGCAAGGAAAGTACCGGGCCGCAAGCGCGGCCTGGCCTGACGGGCGTACCGGCCAGGAGCCGATCCGGTAACGCGGGAAAACGCGGTGCCGAAGGCAGTGGTCGAGCCGTAACCGATCTCACGCATCGGAAATCCTGCGGAGTGACCTTTTGGTGCGCTGAACCAATTTGGTTCGGCGCACCAAATGTGTCACGCTGGAGGCATGGCAACGAGGAACCCCCGCTCGGAGCGGCGTAACCAGGTGCTCTCCCGGGAGCGGATCATCGAGACGGCGATCGAGTTGCTCGACGCGGGCGGTGAGGCGGCCATGACCACGCGGGCTCTCACCGAGCGCCTGTCCACCGGTTCGGGAGCCATCTACTACCGGGTGGGCAGCCGGGACGACCTGCTGGACACGGCGACCGAGACGCTCGTCACAGCAGCCCTGGCGGCAAAGCCCGTTCAGGCTTCAGCCGCACCCGGGGACGAGATCCGCTCCGTCGCGCTGGCTCTGTTCGACGCGATCACCGAGCACCCGTGGCTCGCGACGCGGCTGACCCAGCAGGTGGTCCGCAAGCCGTTTGGCCCGGTGACGGTCGGCATCTTCGAGCGGATCGGCTGCCAGGTCGGGGCGCTGGGTGTGCCCCAGGCGTCCTGGTTCGACGCCGCCTCGACGCTGGTGCACTACATCCTCGGTGCCGTCAGCCAGAACACCCGGATGGAAGGCGACGCCCCCGACGGCTCGCACAACCGCGGCGAGTTCCTCGACGAGACCGCGGCGGCTTGGCAGAACCTCAATGCCGAGGACTACCCGTTCATGCACGCCATCGTCGTCCAGGTGAGCACGCACGACGACCGCGAGCAGTTCCTCACCGGCATCGCCGTGATTCTCGACGGGCTTGCCCGGCTCGGCTGACCCGTCCCGGCCGGCCCACCCCAGCGCGTGTCTCTGAAAGGAATCTCATCATGCGTGACGTAGTAATCGCAGGCGGCGGACCCGTCGGCTTGTTCCTGGCCGCCGAGCTCGCCCTGGGCGGCGCGTCCGTCGTGGTCCTGGAACGCGACGCAGAAGCAACTTCCCCCTGGAAGGCGCTCCCGTTGGGCTTGCGCGGCCTGAGCGCCGGGTCGGCCGAGACGTTCCACCGCAGCGGCCTGCTGGATGCAGTGATACGCGCTTCGCATGCCGACCCGGCGAAGGTCGGCGCGGCTCCCGACGCCATCCAGGCACCGGATCCCCGGGATGTGAGTCACTTCGCCGGTATGGGCCTGAACGCGGCCGACATCGACGTGGCCGCACTGCCGTTCCGGCTGCCAAGCCCGGCGATGGAAGGCTTCATGACCAGCCTGGAGGCAGTCATCTCGGTCATGGCTGAGCGCGCCACCGAGCTGGGCGTAGAGATCCTGCGCGGCAAGCCCGTCACGGCCCTCACGCAGGACGACGAACACGTCACGGTCACGGCCGGAGGTCAGGAGTACCAGGCGCGCTACCTGGTCGGTTGCGACGGCGGACGCAGCACGGTGCGGGGCCTGGCGGGCTTCGACTTCACCGGTACAGATCCACTGTTCACCGGCTACGTCGCCCAAGTCACCTTCGCCGACCCCGACCAGTTGTCGCTGGGCTTCAACCTGACGGACAACGGCATGTATCTGCGCACCCCCTTCGAGGGGCATCTGGGCATGATGGACTTCGACGCCGGCGCCTTCGACCGGTCCCAGCCACTGACCCGCGAGCATCTCCAGGATGTCCTGCGGCGCATCACCGGTGCGGACGTGTCGCTGACCGGGGTGCGCCTGGCGTCGAGCTTCACCGACCGAGCCATGCAGACCACGACGTATCGCAGGGGGCGTGTCCTGCTGGCAGGGGATGCGGCGCACATTCACTCGCCCCTTGGGGGGCAGGGACTCAACCTCGGCATCGGGGACGCGGCCAACCTCGGCTGGAAGCTCGCTGCGACCGTGCGCGGCACCGCGCCCGAGGGGTTGCTCGACACCTACACCAGCGAGCGCCACCCGGTGGGAGCTGCGGTGCTGGACTGGTCGCGGGCCCAGGTGGCGACCATGAAGCCGGGCCCCAATGCCCCCGCGCTGCGACAGCTGGTCCACCAACTGCTGAGTACCACGGACGGCACGACCCTCGCCTACCGGCGGACAACGGGTCTGTTCAACCGCTACGACGTGAGCGACGCTCACCAGCTCGCGGGCTCTACCGCCCCCGACTTCCGCTTCGAGGACGGCACCCGCTTGGGAGAGTTGCTCCGTCAGGGCCAGGGCGTCTTGCTCGACTTCCGTACCGATGACCGGCTGCAGCGCGCCGCTCAGCACTGGGAGGGCCGGATCCAGTACGCCGCCGGCCCGGCGCGCAACGACCTCGGCTTCACCGCGGTACTCGTTCGCCCCGACGGCGTAGTGGCCTGGGCCGCCGGACAGGACCTGGACATCGGAACGTTGGAGCAGGCAGCCGCCCGCTGGTTCGCCGGTGCCCAGAACTAGCCCGGCCGCGGCCCTTGTCGGCGCATTGCCGAGGAGGTCGCAAGCAGGCCGAGGAGGAGGCACGACTGCGGGCCGAGGAGGAACGGCGCCCCGCCGAGCATGACAGCACGCTTGCACGGCAGCGCTCGCAGGCATTCCGCACTGTCTCGCCAGCCCAAGCCATTCCCGCGCCCCACGTCAACTCGCCCTCGTATCGGGCACCTGAGCGCGGCTGGTCCCACCAAATCGCCGTCGCGGCCGAGCTTCGGCCTGCCCTCTCACGCTCTCCTCCGGCCCCCCTCTAGGAGAATGACCATGACCGGACACCTCAGGACCTTCTCACCGAGGGCCAAAGCTCTCACGGCCGCGTTGGCGGCCATCGCCGTGGCGGGGATCGCTGTGCCGGTGATCACCAGCGCGCAGGCCAAGACTTCCGCCTCCGCACGCTCGGCCGACGCGCACACTTCCCCCAGCAGCGTGCAGAAGCTGCACCCCGACGCGGCCTGCTTCGAGGTACGAGTGCCGGTGTCGGTCAAGAAGACAGGAAGGGCCCACATCTACGGGGAACTGTGCCAGCCGCGCCAGAAGACCAAGGTGAGCAAGACCGTGCAGCTGCTGGTCCCCGGCTCGACCTACAACCACAGTTACTACGACATGCCGGTGGAAAACGGCCGCTACTCCTACGTGTCCAAGGCCCTCGACGAGGGCTTCTCCACCTTCAACATCGACCGGCTCGCCACAGGCAAGAGCACACTGCCGCCCAGCTCGAAGTACACCCTCGAATCCAGCACGGACGCCATCCACCAGGTCATCAGCCGGTTGCGTGACGGTCAGGTCAGGGACCGAGCCTTCGACAAGGTCGTCTGGGTCGGCCACTCGCTGGGCTCGTCCATGGCATGGGCTCAGGCCGCGAAGTACAACAACGACGTCGACGCCTTCGTGCTCACCAGCATGAGCCACGTCGTCCGCCAGGAGGAGCCCTCCGACGACGGTCCCGGCGAGGACGTCAAGTTCGAGATCAAGGCGAAGGACGACCCCAAGTTCCACGGCAGGATCAACGACTCTGGCTACCTGACCACGAACGTCGGCATGCGGCAGTTCTTCTACTACACCCCCAACACCGACCCGGCCGTCATCAAGGCCGACGAGCGCCTCAAGGACGTGAGCACCGCCGCAGACTCCGACAACGAGAGCCTTCCCGCCGCGCAGTCCCCTTCTCAGGCGATCAAGGTGCCCACCCTCCTAGTCACCGGCGACAAGGACCAATACTGCACCGTTGACACCTGCACCCCGAGGAGGATGCTCGCCAACGAGCGCCCGTACTACTCCGACCAGGCCGACCTCACATCGATCGTCGTGCCCAACAGCGGCCACGACGTGCAGCTGCACAAGAACGCACCCAGGACGAACGCACGGATCCTGCACTGGATCAAGGCCGCGCTCTGAGGCTGACCGATCAAGGCCTGCGGTGGCGGAAAGATCATCCGCTGGCACTGGGAGTCTCCTGGGACCTTTCTGGGACTTTCGGCTGCATCAACAGGCCAGAGCGCGAAACAACCGAAAGGTCTTTCATGCAGGTCAGCGTCCGCTGACCACTCATCGCCGCAGGTCACAAAGCTGACTGGTCTCTCCCGGGACATCTGAAAGTTCTAAGATAAAGCAGCGTGAGACCCCTCCTGGCCTGCGCAAATGCGGGGCAGGAGGGTACTCGTAGGCGCCGCTGGGACTTCTGCTCGCTTTATGCTCCGCCGAAGGGCCCGTCGTGCGCACGGAGCGCCACACGGGCGTCACGCCCCAGGGCCACGTCCTGGTCGGTCATTGCTGGGGAATTCATGACCCCTGCCAGTACAGCCGGCCGCTTGGCCTCCACGGCCCAGTGGCCAGACCGCCCGACGAGCGAAGTGGTCAGTTGTCGGGGTTCTTCTTCGAGCGCCGAGGGGCGGCGGCCTGGTTGGGGCGAGCGCCGGCCTCGGTCTGCTGGGCGTACACGGCGTTCGTCACGAGCTCGCGCGCGTATGCGGCGTCCAGTCGGCCGGGGCGGAAGAGGATGCGGTACATGATCGGCGCCACGACGCGGTCGATCAGCAGTTCCGTCTCGGGCACCGGCTCCCCCCGCTGCACCGCACGGGCCAACACGACGTCGATCTGCTCTGCGGCATACGCCGAACACTGACCGGCATTGGTCCCGTCGGGGTCGCCGAGCAGGGCGTCCCGGATGTAGGCGCGCCCGGGCGGCGAGGCCATCTCGTCGACGAACTGTTCCGCCCACGCGTCGAGATCGGCCCGCAGGCTTCCGAGATCGGCCGGATCCGTTTCCGGGCGCAGTCGTTCGACGGCCACGTCTGACAGGAGTTCCTGCAGGTCGCCCCAACGACGGTAGACCGTGGAGGGGGTCACGCCCGCCCGAGCGGCCACCATCGGGACCGTGAGCGCGTCGCGGCCCACCTCCCCTACGAGTTCGCGTACCGCCGCATGGACGGACTCCTGTACGCGTGCGCTGCGCCCGCCGGGGCGGACCATGGGCTTGGGACTCATGCGATCCACCTTAATGCGATTCTGTTGCTTCTAGGCGGTGGCCGGCGTCGGCGACCCGCGGGGCTGCGTGTCCGGGCGGCGGAGCACGGCGGACGCCCCTGCGGCGACGCGACCGCAGGCCGGCTGGAACGTCCGCCTTCCCTCAGGCAGCGAGGGGAGCAAGCCGCCCCGCGCCGGCCACCGACTCTTCGTAGACCCGGCCCGCACGGAGCACCGTCGCGTCGTGGAAGGGGCGCGCCATCAGCTGCATACCGATCGGCAGTCCGGCGCGGTCGTGACCGACCGGCAGGGTGAGGGCCGGGACGCCGGTGATGTTGGCCGGGGCACAGAGGCGGACGTAGCTGTCCGACACGGCCTCGGTCGTACCATCGGCCCACTCGACGGCTTCCTGCCCCGCCCCGGTGGCGGTCATCGGCACCGTCGGCGCGGCGAGGACGTCGATTCCGTCGAACATGCGAGCCCAGGCGTCTCGCATCATGGTGCGGGCCCGCTGGGCGCGGAGGTAGTCGCCCGCAGAGGTGAGTTCGCCGGCCTCCAGCAGGATGCGAACGTCCGCCGCGTACAGGTCGGGGGTGGCCCTCAGCGACCGCTCGTGGTAGGCGGTGGCCTCGGGAACCATCAGCCCCCACTGAACGGCCTGGACGTAACGCGCCATCGGGATCTCGACGTCGACGAGTTCCGCCCCCAGCTCCGCCAGCCGCTCGATCGCGCCGCGTACGGACTCCTCGACCTCGGGCGCGACCCGGTCGAAGTAGTGGTTCCGCGGTACGCCGACCTTCAGTCCTCGCAGGTCGCCTCCCGGGAAGCGGTCCAGCATCGGGCCGGACACGCTCGCCGGATCGCGCGGGTCGTGGCCGACGGTCGCCGACAGCACCAGCGCGGCGTCCTGGACGGTGCGGGTGAGCGGGCCCACGTGGTCCAGGGACCAGGACAGCGAGGTCACGCCTGTGCGTGGGACCAGGCCGTAGGTCGGCTTGAGGCCCACCACGCCGTTCAGGGCAGCGGGGACCCGGATGGAACCGCCCGTGTCCGTGCCCATGGCGAACGTCGCCCCGCCGGCGGCGACAGCTACCGCCGAGCCGCCGCTCGACCCGCCCGCGACCCGGCTTTGGTCCCAGGCGTTGTTCGTCTGCGGAGTGGTCAGGCCGTAGGCGAACTCGTGCGTGTGCGTCTTGCCCAGGAGGACGGCCCCGGCGGCGCCGAGCCGTTCGGCCACCCGGCTGTCGCGTTCCGCCACGTGCCCTGCCCGGACGTGCGAGCTCGCCGTGGTGGGCATCCCCTCCGCGTCGATCAGATCCTTGAGCGCCATGGGGATCCCGTGCAGTGGCCCGCGCGGTCCGCTTCCGGAGATCTCCCGTTCGGCGCGGACCGCTGCGGCCAGGGCCGCGTCGGCGGCGACGGTGACGTAGGCGCCCAGCCGTCCTTCGACGGCGGCAATACGGGCGAGTACCGATTCGGTGAGTTCGACCGGGGACAGCTCCCGTGCGCGCACCGCACGGGAGGCTTCGGTCAGCGACAGCTCAAACGGTTGCATCGGCGTTCCCCTGTCCGGCCCGGTAGGAGGACGCGGGAGGGGCCTCGCCGAAATCGAGCTCGCGCAATGTGCTGATCACGGAGTGGATGTAGTTGGCCGTCATGGCCACTCCTTCGTGCCGGCCGTCCCCGAGAGGGAGCCCCGCCCGCAGCGCCCCTCGGGCTGCCTCTTGGGGGGTGAGTTCGCTGGTCATGGCTTCCTTCCGGATCTGTACGGCGCGACGGGCCGGGGCTGGTACAGGACCTCCGACCACCGCAAAAGCGAATCGTTTGCTTTAGTCGACAGTAGGACCTACGGTGACTTAAAGCAAACCAATCGCTTTTAGCACTGGAAGACCCTCATGCAGAGCGTCCCTGCGGGCCTCGCGCCTCCCCGCACCTCCTCATCCGGACGCCTGCCGCCCGCATTGCACGCCTCGATCCACCCGACACATCCGACACACCCGACACACCCACTCCAGACATCTCCGTCCTCGCGACCCGTAACAGGTAAGGAAGTCGCCGTGTTCACCTCACCTCGAACGACCAAGTCCATCGCTCCCCCCGCCTCTTCCTGGACGGTGGGCGACCACACCGTCCGACGCATCGACGAAGTGGCCCTGCCCGCCCCGACCGGTCCGTGGCTGCTGCCCGGGGCAACCACCGGCCTCGTGAGCGGGACTCCCTGGCTGAGCCCCGAATTCGCCGACGAACAAGGCGTGCTGCGCCTGGCGAGTCACAGCTTCGCCGTCGAGGTGGACGGGATGCGGGTGCTGGTGGACACCGGCATCGGAAACGGGAAGCGGCGCGCCAACCCCGCCTGGCACAACCTGAACAGCGACTACGAAGCACGGCTACGGGCGGCGGGCTTCGCGCCGGAGAGCGTTGACCTCGTGGTCCTGACCCACCTCCACGCCGACCATGTGGGGTGGAACACGCGTGCCGAGGGCGACGCCTGGGTGCCCACCTTCCCGAACGCGCGCTATCTCACCTCACGCACCGAGTGGGACTACTGGGCGGGCGTCGACATGGAGGAGGCGCGTCGGCAGATGTTCCGGGACTCGGTCCATCCCGTCCGGGAAGCAGGTCTGTTCGACCTCATCGATGTCGCGGACGAGGGCACGGACGTCGCGCCGGGCATCCGTCTGCTGCCCACCCCCGGTCACACACCGGGGCAGGTGGCGGTGGGACTGAGCAGCCGTGGCGAGACCGCATTGGTCACCGGTGACAGCATCCACCACCCGGTCCAGATGGCGCATCCGGAGCTCTGCAGCTGTGTGGACGTCGCTCCCGAACTCGCGGCCAGGACCCGGAACCAGGTGCTCGGCTCACTGGCCGGTACGTCAGCTCTCCTGCTCGGGAGCCACTTCCCCCCGCCCACCGCCGGACACGTGCTGCGCGAGGCCGGCGGGTACCGACTGGTCCCGGCTCCCTCAGGGGTAACGCCCATCGGCGGCTGAAGCGGATCGGAGCACCCGGGACGTGCCGCGCACCGAGGCGCACCGAGTCCGTGCGGGTGTCTGACAGGGTTCGGAAACAGGCGGGGCCGGAAGGGACGTGTCGTCCTTCCGGCCCCGCCATGCTGCCTGGGCCCCGCCGGCCTCCGCGCGGGACCGGTCGTCCCTGGGGGCTCAGGCGGTCGGTGGGTCCGCCGGTCAGTAGGCGGAGTCGACGTTGTCCATGGAGCCGTACTTGTCGGCCGCGTAGTTGCAGGCGGCGACGATGTTGGCGACCGGGTCGGTGATGGAGTCCTTCGTGCCCTTGACGTGGTAGGCGTCGAAGGTGGGCTGGATCGTCTGGAGCAGGCCCTTCGAGGGGATGCCGTTCTGGGCGTTCACGTCCCAGTTGTTCTGCGCGGTCGGGTTGCCGGACGACTCGCGCATGATGTTGCGGTGCAGGCCCTCGTAGGTGCCCGGGATGTTCTTGGCGTCCATGACGTCCAGGGCGGTGCGGATCCAGCCGTCGAGGTCGTCGCCGTGCTTCTTCTCGCCGGCCTTGACGATGGCCTTGATCTTGTCGGTCTGGGCCTGGGTCTGCGCGGTGGACGTCTTGGCAGGCTCGGCGGCGTGTGCCGGGCTCGGGGCGAGGGTGAGGGTGACGGCGGCGGCGCCCGCGGCGGCGAGGGAGGCCACGGCGGACTTACGGATGCTGGGGCGGCGCATGATGGCGTGCACGGGTGTACCTCTCCATTCGGGAACGTGATGGGGAGGCCGACGGGGGGTCGGCGACGCGGTGTCCGCGTTGGACGCGGCTTCGCGTCATCAGGGCCGGTGTCTGGGTCACGGACGGGCTCTTCCCGTCCGGTCCCGGCGCTCGGCTCCCCGGTACGTCGAACACACTGCGGAACGTTCCGGCGCCGCGACAAGTGTGTGACCTACTACGCCGCTTCGCAGACCGGCCGCCCGACTCGCCCGGACGGCCGACGGCCACACCGGCGAGCGGCCGTCGGGCGTCTACTAACCCCGGCCCCGTGTGACCTGGGCCCTGTGCGCGCCCTCACAGAGCCGGTCACCCGGCGGTCGACTCTTGTCACCCTGCGCAGACAGGAATCTCACGCAACGGAACGGAACGATCACCTTCCGGGGTCGCGAGGAAGGCCGATGTCCCGGCATCAGGCGAGGTGGTGCACGGGGACACGCGTGACGAAGGTGTGTCCGTCGGTATGCGCAGAACTCCGCCCCCGCCGCGGCCGGGGAACGCGCGGTCCACGGCCGGACCCATCCATCATCCGTGTGTCACGCGAGGCGCGGGCAGGCGAGCCTGCGACGTCAGGCCAGGCTGCGGCGTGCCAGGGCGAGAAACTCCGCCTTGAATGGCTCGAGGCGCTCGGACAGGTTCCCCTCATCACGCTCCTGCCAGACCGCTTGATTGAGAGCGCGGGCATAGGCGGTCGTCGGTGAGTGAAGGCCAGGAGCACTCAGCAACTCGATGCTCTTCTCGGCTATTCGAAGACCGTCCATCGCGGGCCTGGCCGTCACATACCAGTCATCACCAACCTCCCATTGAGGTGGCCGCGCATGCGCCACGCCCTCAGCCTCCAGCGCACACCGGATGAACTCCAGCACGGTCCTGATCTGCTCGGTACGACGCTCCTCCGCCCACGCCGCAGCCCTTCTTCGTTCTTCAGCCCGGTCGGCTGCCCGCTGCGTCGTGCGCTGGGTCAGATACGTCAACGCACCACCTACAGCCACACCGACCATCGATATCACTGGGGTCCACAGGTCTACTGCCACCGCCGACTACTACCAGTACCTGCACACCGACCGCTACCGATCTTGCCAGAGAGGCATGCCTTCCCAGACAGCGCGGTAGGCGGTGCGGCGTCGAGGACCGTGGCAGGGCTCAGTGTTCACATCTGCTGTACCGAGGTCAGGTCCGCAGTTTGCCGGTGGGACAGTCGTTCATCTCCAAGGAGACCGGGTGCGGGTCCAGCATCAACGGGGCGGTCCAACGCCCCTCACGGTGCCGAACGTTTCCGCCGCAGCAACCAGGTACCCCCTGTCACCGCCCCCGTCATCAAAAAGCCCACCATCAGCGACATCCTGAATTCCTCCAGCTTGCTGCCGTCGTCCGCCATAACCACCGACAGCGTCGTCATGACGACCG
The DNA here is from genome assembly GCF_042893535.1 of Streptomyces sp. NPDC001599. Classification (NCBI taxonomy): domain Bacteria; kingdom Bacillati; phylum Actinomycetota; class Actinomycetes; order Kitasatosporales; family Streptomycetaceae; genus Streptomyces; species Streptomyces sp. NPDC001599. The sequence goes on along the minus strand of NZ_JBIAVA010000006.1, from coordinate 155,587 downwards.
TGATCACTAGCCCAATGGCCAGGTTCTTGCGTACCAGCGATTTCGGCATTTTCTCCTCGTTTCTCGATGAGTGCGCCGCAGTATCGGTCTCGATTTGACGGCACACCTGGAGCGTCACTGCAGTTTCCTGGACAGCACCCTCTGACTCTTTTTTTGGGGTACGGCCTTCCGGCGAGAGCCCGTCGTGACGCAGGGGAAATGACCGGGGGACGGACAGAAACAGGGGCGATCCGTCACGAGCAGGGGCGCGAGCCGCCCGGCCACCGCGATGCCCGCAGCGCACCAGGCTCCTACGACACGGATCGGCCCTGTCCGACGCGGACACCGTCGTCAACGCGACGTGCCGGACAACTCCATGGCCTGCGACCCGTCCGCCTCCGTCGCCGGCCGGCGGCCGCGGATCCTGCGGGCCAGACCGACGAGGACCGAGCGCAGCGCCTCGGCCCGACGGCTGGACGGGACGAACATCTGCTGCTTGAGCCGCGCGGTGCGCTGGTGCTTGGTGATGAACGGACGCAGCCCGGCCTCCCAGGCGTCCAGCGCGGCGGCGAGGTCGTCGGGGTGCTCCCGCAGGGCCGCACCCAGTGCGGCGCCGCCGCGCAGCGAGGACGTGGCACCCATGCCCGAGTAGAGGTTCATGCACCAGGCCGCGTCCCCCACCAGCACGACCCGCCCCGCACTCCACCGGTCCATCTTCACCTGGTGGATCGAGTCGAACAGGTGGTCAGGGGCCTCTTCCAGCGAGTCCAGGACGTGGCGCACCACGGGGTCGTCCAACCCGGAGAAGACCGCGCGCAGCCGCTCGACCCGCGACCCGCTGAACTGCTCCGGGATGTCCCTTGTCCGGTAGGTCAGCAGCGCGGTGGGCGCGTGGTCGGCGAGCCCGAACACCCACACCGCCCGCTTGGCGCGCGCGATGATGATGCTGTCGCTCGCCTCGTACGTGGGCACCTGCTCCTTCAGCTGGAAGGCGCAGATCATCGCGTTCCACGTGGTCAGGTGGTCCTCGTGCGGACCGAACACGATCCGGCGCACGCTCGAGCGCATCCCGTCCGCGCCGACCACCAGGTCGAAGCTCTCGCGGTACTGGGCACCGGTGTCGGCGTTCTCGAGCAGGACCTGCACCTCGGCAGGACCTTCGGTGATCGCTACCGGAGTGGTCGCGAACCGCACCTCGACACCCGTGATGCTCTGCCACAGCGCGGCCTCGATGTCGCCGCGCAGCACCGCTGCCGGCCCTCCGGGCTGGTCCAGGAATCCCAGAGCCGGCCTGCGCCTGCCCCGGCGAGCCACCGACCACGCATTCGTGCCGGCCGCCCGTTCCGGGTTGCGGGTGTGCAGGTGGTCGGCGATGCCAAGGTCGACCGCGGCCTGCCGGCCCTCCGGGAACAGCCCGACGAAGTAGCCCCCGGTGCGCCGCTCGGGCGCCCGTTCGACGATCACCGGCGTCCAACCGGCCCGGCGCAGCCCGATCGCGGCGGACATCCCCGCTATGCCGAGCCCCACCACCAACGCCCTCTTCGGCATGGCCGTCACCGCGCCGTACCGGACGGGACAGCGGCCGTCGCGGCGGTGAACTCCGCCGCCAGCCGACGGTGGACGACCCTGCGGACCAGATCGAGAACGCCCGATACCAGCACCTGGACCGGGCGGCTGGACGGTACGAACCGCTGTTGCTTGATCCGTGCGGAGCGCCGCTGGCTGGTGATGTAGGGACGCAGGCCGGCCTCCCAGGCGTCCAGCGCGGCGGCGAGGTCGTCGGGGTGCTCCCGCAGGGCCGCACCCAGTGCGGCGCCGCCGCGCAGCGAGGACGAGGAGCCCATGGCCGAGTAGGTGTTCATGCACCAGGCCGCGTCCCCCACCAGCACGACCCGCCCCGCACTCCACCGGTCCATCTTCACCTGGTGGATGGAGTCGAACACGTGGTCAGGGGCCTGCTCCAGGGAGTCCAGGACGTGGCGCACCACGGGGTCGTCGTCCATCCCGGAGAAGGCCGCGCGCACCTGCTCGATCGACGACCCGGCGAACCGGTCCGGGATGTCCTCGGTGCGGTAGGTCAGCCACGCGCAGGGCGCGTGGTCCGCGAGCCCGAACACCCACATCGCACGCTTGGGGCGCGAGACGATGATGCTGTCGCTCGCCTCGTAGGAAGGCACCTGCTCCTTCAGCTGGAACGCGCAGATCATCGCCTTCCAGTTCGCCAGGTAGTCCTCGTCCGGACCGAACACCATCCGGCGCACGCTCGAGCGCATCCCGTCCGCGCCGACCACGAGATCGAAGTCCTCGCGGTACTGCTTCCCGGTGCCGGCGTCCTCGAGCAGGACCTGCACCCCGCCGGCGCCCTCGGTGATCTCGACCGGAGTGGTCGCGAACCTCACCTCGACCGCGTCCTCGGTGCCGTCGCCGGTGATGCCCTGCCACAACGCGGCCTCGATGTCGCTGCGCAGCACCGCTGCCAGCCCGCTGGGCGCGTCCAGCAGTCCCAGGGCCGGCTTCCGCCTGCCCCGGCGATCCACCGACCACGAGTTCCCGCCCGGTCGCCATTCCGGGTTGCGGGTGTGCAGGTGGTCGGCGATCCCCAGGTCGGCCGCGGCCCGCACACCCTCGGGGAACATGAAGATGAAGTAGCCCCCGGTACGTCGCTCGGGTGCCCGTTCGACGATCACCGGCGTCCAACCGGCCCGGCGCAGCCCGATGGCCGCGGACATCCCCGCTATCCCGAGCCCCACCACTAATGCCCTCTTCTGCATGGCTTTCCTTTCTCCGATCACGTTCTGACGAATGGACGGCTCCGGCTGACCGCGATCCGCCGCCGCTCCCGGTGATCCGGATTCGCCGGCCGCACAGCAGGTCCGCAGACGGGCGACGCATCGGGCGCGGTGACGACGGCAGCACGCATCACGGGCCTTCCTTAACTAAGTTCAGCGCCGTAGCCAGCATTCCTGAACGCTGTTAAGGTGTCAACCATGACCAAGGGCATCACCCGGGAGCAGATCGTCGCGGCGGCGCTCGAACTCCTCGACGACCAGGGCATGGACGCCCTCACCGTCCGCGCACTCGCCTCCCGGCTGGACGTCCGCCCCTCCGCCCTCTACTGGCATGTGCGCAACAAGCAGGAGCTGCTCGACGAGATGGCCACCGAGGTCATGCGCCGCGTGGCCGGCGCCCTCGCCGCGGTCCCGCCGGGCGACGGGTGGCGCGACGACCTCGCCGCCTACAGCCGCGTGCTGCGCTCGGAGTACCTGCTCCACCGCGACGGGGCCCGCATCTTCAGCGGCACCCGGATCACCGACCCTGAGGTGATCCGCATGAAGGAGCCGCTGTTCGAACGCTGGACCGCGTCCGGCTGGAAGCCCACCGACGCGGACGACGCCATCGACCTGGTCACCGCGTTCGTCGTCGGCTTCGTCATCGAGGAGCAGGAGAGGCGCCAGGCTGCCGGGGCCGATCCGTCGCGCTACTCGATCGACCGGCGCGACGTCTGGCTCGGCGAAGGTGCGTCACTGGTCAAGGAGGCCGGACACCTCCACGACGACGGCGACCGACGGTTCGAACGGCTCCTCGGCATGGTCCTCGACGGGATCGCCGCCCGGCTGGACGCGTGACTCACCCGCGCCTGCGCATGACGGTCGCGCGCACGCTGCTCGCCGGGGTCGCGGTGGGGCTGTTGGCCACGTTCGCCCGCCACAACCGGTGCCGCTGACAGGCCGACTTCCGGGTCACCCACAGGCGCCGCAACCATGACACGCGAGACGCTTCAGGGAAGGGAACACTGGCCGGACGCCCGAGCGGCCCCTTCCGACGGGCACCCGCCACGACACCGGGAGGAGGCGCTCCCGCATCGGGCCGTCGGACCCGATCGCGAGCACGGCGCCGTTACAGAGGCGCACGGCCTCCTCGGAGTCGACGACCGCGAGGGACCCGCCCGCCCGGGCCGAAGGCGACGGACTCGACCCGTACTGGTGTGGGCGAGGAACGGACCGCCCACCTCGGCGCCGCCGGCGGAAGTCCCACCGCCGCACGCCGCCGTCCTCGTACGCGGCGGCGAGCATAGCGCCGTCGGGGCTGAAGGTGATCGACCTGACTCCCGTGGAGGGGGAGGCGATCGGCTCACCGACCGGGGCGCTCGGCTTGATGCCCCACAACCGGAGTCTGCCGACGAGGTCGACGGTGACGAGGGTCCTGCCTCGTCGTCGGGGCGCGGGTCCACGGAGTTCCGGACGGGTTGCCGCTCGAACTTCCCCGCCGGCCCGGCCGCCAGCGGCGTCGACCGCTCGGCATCCCAGTCGTCCCGCCGCTCTCCCACACCAGCCGCCCGGTCGTGACGACGAGCCCAGCGGCAACACACAGTAGTGGGCTACGTCCTCATGCGTGAGTGCGCGGCTGAATCACCCTCCCCCGGCCCGGACTCCGGCGGTGGCTGTGCTTGCCGCCTCCCGCCGGGCCGGAGCAGCACCAGCAGGGCGGTCAGCGCCGCCACCCCGGCCAGGACCAGGAGGACCACCCGGTCGGACACCGCCGCGCCGATGTCGGACAGCCGTTCCTCCAGGGCGAACTCCGTGTCGGTGTCCAGCACCGACGGCAGTGCGGAGGTGCCGTCGAAGGCCAGGAACGCCACTCCGAGCGCGATGAAGAGCAGGCCGCCGAGGAGGGTGGTGCTGTGCAGGGTCAACGGGCCCGCGCGGAAGGTCCGGCCCCGCAGCCAGCGCCTGCGGCCCAGGTCGAACCGGTCCCAGAGCAGCGCCAGTACGAACATCGGGACCGCCATTCCCAGCGCGTAGACGGCGAGCAGCACCCCGCCGTGCAGCGGGTCGCCGTCCACGGCCGCCACGGTGAGGACGGAGCCGAGGATCGGTCCGGCGCAGAATCCCGCCAGCCCGTACACCGCTCCGAGGGCGAACACCGACAGGGCCGAGCCCGAACGGCGTCCGCCCGCGGCCCGCGCCATCCGGCGGGAGCCGAAGCCCAGCCCGGCGATCTGGGCCACGCCCAGGGCGATGACCGTCCACCCTCCCGCCGTGACCAGGGCGTCCCGGTGCCCGTAGAAGAGGCGGCTGGCGAACGAACCGGCCACGCCGAGCGGTACCAGCGTCGTGCACAGTCCGGCGTAGAACAGGCCGGTGCGTGCCATCAGCCGGGTGCGGCTGGTGAAGGAGTAGGCGAAGAAGGCCGGCAGCAGCAGTGCGCTGCACGGGCTGAGCAGGGCGAGCAGGCCGCCGAGGAAGGCCATCGCCAGGCCGGCTTCGCTCATCGTCCGGCCGAATTCGTCGTCGTCTTCGCCGTCTTCGCCGCGGTCTCGACGGCTTCCTCGAAGGTGTCCGTCGGCTGGGCGCCCAGGATCGGCCTGCCGTTGACCAGGAACGCCGGGGTGCTGGTCACGCCCAGGGTGTAGCCCTCCTCCTGGTCCTCGCGGACGGCGCCGCGGGCCTCGTCGGAGGCCATGTCGGCCTGGAAGCGTTCGATGTCGGCGATTCCCGCCTCGCGGGCCATGGCGACGAGGTTCTCGGCGTCGAAGGCACCGGTGTTGCGTTCGCGCGGCTTGCCGTAGGCGACGTCGTGGAACTCCCAGAACTTCTGCTGCCGCCCGGCCGCCCAGCCGGCCAGCGCCGCCTGTTCGGACTCCTCGCCGAAGATGGGGAAGTTGCGCCACTCGATGCGCAGCGTTCCCTTGTCCACGTACGAGCGCAGCAGTTCGGGCTTGGTCTCGCGGGCGAACCGGCCGCAGAACGGGCACTGGAAGTCGGAGTACTCGATCAGCACCACCGGAGCGTCCGGGCGCCCGACCGCCAGCGGATCGGACGCGTCGCGGCGGGCGAGGGCGAGCAATCCCTCGTCGGCGGGCGCCGGGTCGGCGGGGCCGGTGACGGTCGGGGGTTCACCGGCCTTCTCCTCACGGTTGTCCGCGTCGTCGAGCGTGAGGGCGAAGGCCGCGGTCACCGCGGCGGCGACGAGCACCGCCACGGCAGCGACCGTCCGTCCGCGGCCGCGGCCGCGGCGGGACGGGGACGGGGTGGAGGTGGAGGACGGGGTGGAGGAGGGGGTGGATCCAGTCATGGGGTACCTCAGACGGGTGAGGAGGGAAAGGAAGACAAAGAGTGAGGGGTGCGCAGCCGTGCCGCGGGTCAGGCCGAGGGCGTGACCGGGCACTCGGTCTCGGCGGAGAGGCGGCGCAGCGCGGCTTCCGCGAGCAGCCCCGCCGACAGCACGGCCAGCAGCGGTTGCAGCGGAGCCCAGTAGCTCAAAGCGCCGGAGGCTCCGAGGAGCACGAGGACGAACTTGTTGCAGACCGGGCAGCCGACGGCGAAGAAGGAGAGCACCCCGCCGATCGCCCCGAGCCGGCCGCCGTCGGCGGCGTGCGGCTCCGGGGAGGACGAGGGCCGGCGCACGTAGGTGGTCAGGACGATGCCGGCCAGGACGGCCGTGACGGCCAGGGCCGGGTAGTTCCACCACTGCACGGGGACCGACCGGCCGAAGAGCGGATTGGGCACCACGTCGGTGGGCGCGCCGACCAGGACCGCCGTGGCCAGCGCACCCGCGCCCGCCACGGTCCACTGCCGGGACCGCCAATCACGTAGTGCCGCACCCGCCCGCCGCCATGAGCGCGGGGAAGAGGGCATGCCGAAGAACTCCGTTTCCGAGGATGCAGGGACGCGGCCGAACGGGCCGGTCTACATCCGCAGAACGGAGTGAAGGGTCGGTGGGGGCGGATCGGGGCCGCCGGCGAACACGCCGAAGTGCTGTGGCACGAGGGGCGCGGGATCGGTGTGCGGCGACGTCGCGCGCGGGAAGGCGGCGGACGGCGGCGGGTTCTCGGCCCGCTGGACACTTGAGTCGCCGATCGCCTTCTTGCCGCACGGTGCCGCGGCACCGTCGGACGGTTTGGCTGCGGCTGGGGCTGCGGCCGCGGTGTGTACCCGCTCCGCAGCGGGCGCGGGCGTCCCCCGTGCTCCGCTCTCCGCGTGCGCGAAGACGCACAGCAGCCCCACCACGGCCACGAGGAGGGCCAGCACACCGCGGACGTGGGCGTGTGCCCGCCCGGGTGCCGCTCGCTTCATCGCCGCTCCTGCGCTGTCCGTGGTCACGGCCACCCTAGGTCACGCGCCGCCAGGACCCGTACCGGGCCCGGACGCGCCGTCGGGCCGCGCTTCTTCCCCCGGTCGCGCGATCTCCGACGATTTTCGTACCGGACGGCGACCGAACCGGTGTGAATTCGAGATTGGGTAAGTATCGCAGAAATCGTTCACTCGACTGCCGCGCATCCGACGGAGTAGGCAGACGTTACTTCGGATATGACCGAGGAACACGGGGAATTCACGGCGCTTGGCCCGTACACCTACAGGCCCGGCAGAAATCACTGTCCGTCACCGAGCGACGGAACTCTGACCAGAGGCGGGCACCCCGTCCCGCTCCGGGTGACCGAACCCGTGCTGCAGCGGTTCCTGGACGTCATGACCGAGTTGGAGACCGGCCTCGCCGAGCGGTGGGGCCGGGCGCAGGGCTCCTTGACGTACACCCGGGCGGAGTGACCGGCACCTCGTGTACGAAGAACACTACGGAGAACACACTCACCCCCGCATGCCGTACGGCGAAGGTCCGTTCCGCACCACGGGCACCGGTCGGCACCGCGCGCCCGAGGCGGCCTCCCAGGAGACCCTGGTCCCGCCCGAACCCGGTTGGGACCCGGCCGAGGAACTCGCGTTCCTGCTCCAGGACGCGATGGAGCAGCAGACCGGAGCACCCTCCGCGACGGACACCTCGGCGCTCGCACCCGCCCCCGGCACACCGCTGAGCAACTTGCAGGAGATCACGGCGGAGCTGCCCCCGTTGAGGGAGTCCCCGACGAGTCACCGCAGGGTCCGCAGAGGGAGAAAGGTGAGCCGGCTGCGCGCCGCGAGCCTGTTCGTCGCGGCGCTCGCCGCGGTCATCGCCGCCTCCGTGAGCCTGTTCGGCGGCATGGTGGCCTACGAACCGTTGCGGCTGGCCGCCGTGACCCGCACCCGCGGCAGCGTCGTGTCCTGGTGGCCGCTGCTGGTCTACGGGCCCTGGCTGGTGGCCTCGCTGGCGGTGCTGCGGGCCGCGCTGCACCAGCGCCGCGCGGTGCACTCCTGGGCCGTCGTCCTGCTGTTCTCGGCCATCGCGATGCTGCTCTGCATCGCGGAGGCGCCCAGGACGATCAGCGACGGCGCGGCGGCCGCCCTGCCCGGCCTGGCCTCGCTGGTCTGCTTCCAGCAGGTCATCCGCCAGATCACGCTCACCCGTCCGCCGCGGCGGGCGGTGCCGCGCCACCGGCAGCGCGCCGCGGTCACTCCGGGTGACGATCCGGGCAGGGCGGCCGCCGATCCGGTGTCCCTTCCGCAGCAGCGGCAGAATGCCGTGCGTTCGCCGCGGCCCGGCGCGGGGCCCGGAAAACGAACCTGACCGGAGCGGAACAAGGCGGTCGTAACGATCTTCCATCTCCTTCGGAGAATGTGAAGAGAAGGAAATGCGGAATGCGTTGCGGATCGCGCCCGGACGGATACGGAAGGGCACCGCGCGGGTCAGCCCGCCGTCAGGACCACGTCCTGTCCCTGCCGGGCGTGGAAGCTCGGGAGCGGCACGATGCCCATGGGGCGCAGCTCCATCAGGGTGGCCTCGACGTGGGCCGCGCCGGGCTGGAGGACGACCGTGTCGGGCGTCCCGGTGTTGACCCAGCGGCGCTCCAGGCCGTCGCAGACGGCGCGGGTGCCGCCGACGCCGAAGCGGGCGGACGGGTCGCTCTGGCTCACGGTGGAGCTGACGAAGACCGGGCCGCTGCCGCCGGTGCAGCGGTAGGTGCCGGAGAGGGTGACGCTGCCGTCGGCGGCGATGCGGCCGGTCGGATCGACGGTCACCGACTCCGCGACGAGGCGGGCGTCGTGGGGCGCGGCCGTGGCGGCGGGGGCGGCGAGCAGGAGCAGGGCGGCGCCGGCGGCCGTGGCGAGGGCGGCGGGGCGTAGGGGCATGGGGAACCTCCCGGTCGGTCGGAATGAGAGGTTCCACTGGTACCGGGCGGAGGGGCCGGCGGCAGTGACCGTCACCCCTTCGGTGGCGAGTCCGGGCCGGCCGTCGTGGAACCGTCCCCGGCTTGTCCGGGTGTTGTCACGCTTGCCGCCCGGTACTTGGCGATGACTTCCCGGCGGGCGCACCGTCTGTACACGCGACGGTCCCGAGGACGGGACGGTCTCCCGACATGGAGGTGCGCCATGTGTGTCCACCGGCCTTCCTGCCCCGCTTCCGACTCCCCCGAGGCGAGCGTCGTCACCGCGCACGTCGTGGCCGCCCATCCGGAGCAGGGATGGAACCTGCTGTGCGACGGCACGGTCGTCTTCGACGACACCGGTGAGCTGCTCCCCGACGGCCGTGTGGTCGCCCCCTGCCGGGTGCCCGCCGGGCGCCTGGTGATGGCCGCCTGAATACGTCCGGCAGGACGCGGGACTCAGTCCTTCTCGGCGACGAACTCCCGCAGCAGGGAGGCGAGCAGCTCCGGCTGGTCCTCGGGGATCAGCGTCCGGGTGTCCTCGACCTCCACCAGCCGTCCCTGCGGGAGGAGTTCGGCCAGGCGCCGGCCGTGGGCACGGGGCATCATCAGGTCCTCGGTCGCCCAGACGACGAGTGCGGGCCGGTCGAACCTCCGCAGGCCCTGGGCGGCTTCGAGCAGTTCGTCGCGGCGCACGTGCGTGCCGTAGTGCCGGAAGTCGCGGCGGATCGCCGGGTCGGTGCGCAGCGGGCGCAGCCAGCCGTCGACTACCTCGTCCGGCACGGGCCGCTTGGTGAGCGCGCCGATGCCGACCGGGAGGCGCCGCAGCGGCCTGAGGCCGAGGGTGCGCACCAGCAGGGACACGCCGCCGGGGGCCCGGCAGGCGATGCCGATCAGCTTCCCGGGCAGGCCCGGTGGGTAGTTGTCGAACGCCTCGCACGCGACGAGCGCCAGCCGCGCGAGCCGCTCCGGGTGCCGGGCGGCCACCGTCTGGGCGCGCCCGCAGTCGTTCTCGACGAGGGTGACGTCGGTGAGGTCGAGGCGGTCGAGGAACTCGGCGATCAGCTCGTTGACCAGGTCGGGTGTGGGTGGTCGGCGCATCGGGCGGCGGTGGGCGCCGTAGGGCAGGGTCGGCGCGATCACCCGGTGGTCGGTGCGCAGGTCGGCGAGGACCTTGCGCCAGACGGTCGCGTCGTGGACGAGGCCGTGGAGAAGGACGACGACCGGGCCGTCGCCGCCGGTGTCCTCGTACTCGATGGTTCCCGCGCTCAGTTCGATGTCCGGCATGCCGGAATGCTAGGCGTCGCGGGCCCGCTAGGGCAGTACCGCGAACCCGTCCAGTTCCACCAACGCCCGTTCGTCCCAGAGCCGTACGACCTCCACGACCGCCATCGCCGGGTAGTCGCGGCCGGCCAGCTCGCGCCAGGTGCGGCCGAGTTCGGCGGCGTGGGTGCGGTAGGCGGCGACGTCGGTGGCGTAGACGGTGACGCGGGCGAGGTCGGCGGGGGTGCCCCCGGCGGCGCGCAGGGCGGTGAGCAGGTTGGTGAGGGCCTGCTCGAACTGGGCGGGGAGGGTGTCGCCGGTGACCTTGCCGTCGGTGTCGAGGGCGGTCTGGCCGGCCAGGAAGACGACGCGGGTGCCGGTGGCGACGACGGCGTGGGAGAAGCCGGTGGGCGGGGACAGTTGGGGTGGGTTCACCCGTTCGGCGGTCATGCTCCGGCCTCCTTGCTCGTGGTGTCGGTCCGGGAGGGCTGGTATGTCCGGTACAGCTCCTTGGCGACGATGCCGCGTTGGACCTCGCTGGCGCCCTCGTAGACGCGCGGGGCGCGCACCTCGCGGTAGAGGTGTTCGAGGAGGTGGCCGCGGCGCAGGGCGCGGGCGCCGTGCAGCTGGACGGCGTGGTCGACGACGTACTGGGCGGTCTCGGTGGCGAGGAGTTTCGCCATCGCGGCGCGCTTCGGGACGTCCGGGTCGCCCGCGTCGTACGCCGTGGCCGCCGCGTACACCATCAGGCGGGCCGCCTCGGTGCGCAGCGCCATCTCGGCGACCTGGTGGGCGACGGTCTGGAGGTCGCGCAGCCTGCCGCCGAAGGCCTCGCGGGCGGTGGTGTGGGCGAGGGTCGCGTCCAGGGCGGCCTGGGCCATCCCGACGGCGAAGGCGCCGACGCTGGGGCGGAACAGGTTGAGGGTGTCCATGGCCACCCGGAAGCCGCGGTCGGGTTCGCCCAGCACGTCGTCCGCGCCGACGGGCACGCCGTCGAAGGCGAGGGCGCCGAGGGGGTGCGGCGAGAGCATGTCGAGCGGGGTGCCGGTGAGGCCGGGGCGGTCGGCGGGCACCAGGAAGGCGGTCACCCCGCCGGCCCCGGCGCCGGGGGTGGTGCGGGCGAACACCGTGTAGAAGTCGGCCTCGGGGGCGTTGGAGATCCAGCACTTCTCCCCGGTGAGCCGCCAGGCGGACGCGCCCGCGCCGTGCCCGGTCTCCGGTTCCGCCCGCAGCGACAGTGCCGCCGCGTCCGAGCCCGCGTCGGGCTCGCTGAGGGCGAAGGCGGCGACCGCGGTGCCGTCGCTCACGCGGGGGAGCCAGCGGGCGCGCTGGGACTCGGTGCCGTGCGCGTGCACGGGGTGGGCGCCGAGGCCCTGGAGGGCGAGGGCGGTCTCGGCCTCCGTGCAGGCGTGGGCGAGGGACTCGCGCATCAGGCACAGGTCGAGCGCACCCGAGGTGAACAGGCGGGGCAGCAGGCCGAGGGAGCCCAGCTCGGCGACCAGGGGGCGGTTGACGCGGCCCGGCTCGCCCTTCTCCGCGAGCGGGCGCAGCCGTTCGGCGGCGAGGGCGCGCAGCTCGTCGCACCAGGTGAGTTGTGCCGGTTCGAGCGAGAATGCGGTCATCGCCGGTCCCTTCCCCTGCTTGCCCGACTGCTCCCTGCCCACCGGACGGACCGCCGGGCACCGATCGAGGTTATCGCGCCCCGTTGACTGTCGTCACCAACACGATACGCTCGTTGCGCGAGCCCACCACGACAAAGGGGGCGAACCGCCATGGCCGATCCGCGCCGCGCGGACCCGCACCGCTCCGCCCACGTCGACACCTTCGCGCGCGACCACCTGCCGCCCCCCGAGCAGTGGCCGGAGCTGCTCTTCGACCTGCCGGAGCTGCGCTACCCGGAGCGGCTGAACTGCGCCGCCGAGCTGCTCACCGGCCCGCCCGACGACCGCCCGGTCTTCCGCACCGCGTCCGGGGACACCTGGACCTACGGCGGGCTGCGGGACCGCGTCGACCGGATCGCCCACGTGCTCACCGCCGACCTCGGCGTCGTCCCGGGCAACCGGGTGCTGCTGCGCGGCCCCACCGGCCCGTGGCTGGCCGCGTGCTGGCTGGCGGTGCTGAAGGCGGGCGCGGTGGCGGTCACCGTGCTGGCCCAGCAGCGCCCGCACGAGCTGCGCGCGATCTGCGAGATCGCCCGGGTGGGGCACGCGCTGTGCGACGTCCGGGCCGTCGACGACCTCGCCAAGGCGGAGATCGCCGGCCTGCGGATCACGACGTACGGCGGGGACGCGCCGGACGACCTGCACAGCCGTACGACGTCGGACGCGGTGCCCGCGACGCCCTACCGGGCCGTCGACACCGCCGCCGACGACGTGGCGCTGATCGCGTTCACCTCGGGCACCACCGGGCGGCCCAAGGGGTGCATGCACTTCCACCGCGATGTGCTGGCGATCGCGGACACCTTCTCCGCGCAGGTGCTCAAGCCGCGCTCCGACGACGTCTTCGCGGGCAGCCCGCCGCTCGGTTTCACCTTCGGGCTCGGCGGTCTCGTCGTCTTCCCGATGCGGGCCGGGGCGAGCGCCCTGCTGCTCGAACAGGCCGGCCCCAGGCAGCTGTTGCCGGCCGTCGCCGAGCACCGGGTGTCGGTGCTGTTCACCGCGCCGACGGCGTACCGCGCGATGCTCGACGAGCTGGACGGGTACGACGTGAGCAGCCTCAGGCGCTGTGTCTCGGCGGGCGAGAACCTGCCCGCGGCCACCTGGCGGTCCTGGCACGAGCGCACCGGAGTGCGGATCATCAACGGCATCGGCGCCACCGAGTTGCTGCACATCTTCGTGTCCGCGGCGGACGACGCCATCAGGCCCGGCACGACGGGTGTTCCGGTGCCGGGGTGGCACGCGCGCGTACAGGACGCGAACGGCGCGCCGGTCCCCGACGGGGAGCCCGGACTGCTGGCGGTGCGCGGTCCGGTGGGCTGCCGGTACCTCGCGGATCCGCGCCAGCGGGAGTACGTGCGCGGCGGCTGGAACGTCACCGGGGACACCTACGTCCGCGAGCCCGACGGGTACTTCCGGTACGTGGCACGCGCCGACGACATGATCATCTCCGCCGGGTACAACATCGCCGGGCCCGAGGTGGAGGACGCCTTGCTGCGCCACCCCGACGTGGTGGAGGCGGCGGTGGTGGGCCGTCCCGACCAGCACCGGGGCCAGGTGGTGGTGGCGCACGCGGTGCTGCGGGAAGGGGCCGCGCGGGACGCGGACGCGCTGCGCGCGTTCCTGCGCTCGGAACTGGCGCCGTACAAGTGTCCCCGGGAGATCGTCTTCCTGGACGCCCTGCCGCGCACGGCGACCGGCAAGCTCCAGCGCTACCGCCTCCTCGACCCGACCGGGCCGGGCGTGCCGCCGACGACATAAGATGATCAATGTGTCCGACCAGCACGTACAGCCCGCTCCGAGGTCCCTCATCGTCACGCTCTACGGCGCGTACGGCCGCTGGGCGCCGGGCCCGGTGCCCGTCGCCGAGCTGATCCGGCTGCTGGCCGCGGTCGGGGTGGACGCGCCCTCCGTGCGTTCGTCGGTGTCCCGGCTGAAACGGCGCGGGCTGCTGCTGCCCGCCCGTACGGCCGAGGGCGCGGCGGGGTACGAACTCTCCGCCGAGGCCCGTCAGTTGCTCGACGACGGGGACCGGCGCGTCTACGCCACCACGCCCCACGGGGACGAGGGCTGGGTGCTCGCCGTGTTCTCCGTGCCCGAGTCGGAGCGGCAGAAGCGGCACGTCCTGCGTTCGCGCCTGGCCGGTCTCGGCTTCGGCACCGCGGCGCCCGGCGTGTGGATCGCCCCGGCCCGGCTGTACGCGGAGACCCGGCACACCCTGGGCCGACTCGGCCTGGACTCCTACGTGGACTTCTTCCGCGGTGAGCACCTGGGCTTCACGGCGACCGCGGAGGCGGTGGCCCGCTGGTGGGACCTGGCCGCGATCGCCAAGGAGCACGAGGCCTTCCTCGACCGCCACGCACGCGTCCTGCACGGCTGGGAGCGCCGGGCGGACACGCCGCCCGAGGAGGCCTACCGCGACTACCTCCTCGCCCTGGACTCCTGGCGCCACCTGCCCTACACGGACCCCGGGCTGCCCGCCCGGCTGCTGCCCGAGGACTGGCCCGGCACGCGCTCGGCGGCCGTCTTCCGGGCGCTGCACGAGCGGCTGCGCGACGCGGGCGCGCACTACGCGGCCATGGGACCGGCTTCGCCTCCCGAGCAGTGAGCACGCCACGCTCTGTGAGTCACATCGCATTCCGAGGGGATCAGTGAACCCTCAGCCTCCTCAGACCCTCTTCTCAGGTTTCTCCCCTAGCGTGCGGACGCATGAGTCTCGCACGTAACTTGAACCGGGCCCTCACCGTCACCACCGGCCTCCAGGTGCGGAGAGCACCCCGGGCGGCGAACGGGAGTCCGAAGGGGAGGCGGGGAGGGAAGTCCGCCGCCGCGCAGCCCACGGCGGGCCGGGCGGCCCCGTACCGATGTCCGTCGGCCGGGGAACTGCCCACCGACCGGTTGCTGCGAAGGCCCGTCTTCATCATCTCGTCCATCCGTTCCGGCTCCACCCTGCTGCGCATGATGATGGGGGCCCACCCGCGGCTGCACGCCCCGCACGAACTGCACGTCGGCAAGCTGGAGGTCGCCTGCGCCAACTGGCACTCCGAGCGCGCGATGGGGGAACTCGGCCTGCTCCGCGGCGATCTGGAGCACCTGCTGTGGGACCGCGTCCTGCACCGTGAACTCACCAGGTCCGGCAAGGACTTCGTGGTCGAGAAGACACCGGCCAACGCCTACATGTACCAGCGTCTGGGGGACTGCTGGCCCGACGCGCGCTTCGTCTTCCTGCTGCGCCACCCCGAGTCGATCGCCCGCTCCTGGCACGAGAGCGACCCCGTCAAGCGGCCGAAGGACACGGCCGTCACGGACGTGCTGCGCTACATGACGGCCGTGGAGGAGGCCCGGTCGGCGGACGCCGACGGCTTCACCGTGCGCTACGAGGACATCACCGGCGACCCCGAGCGCGAGATGCGCCGCCTGTGCGCGTACCTCGGCGTCGACTACGCGCCGGCCATGCTCAACTACGGGAAGAAGAGTGGTGCCGAGCTGGTCAGGGGCCTGGGCGACTGGCGGGAGAACATCCGCACCGGCACCGTGCAGCCGGGACGCGCGCTGCCCGGCCGGGACGAGATCCCCGAGCGGCTGCGCCCGATGTGCGCGGCCTGGGGCTACCCGTCCTGACGCGGGCCGTGCAGCGTGAGTCTCGGCTTGGGGGCGTCGCTGCGTCCGGTGCGCGGCGGTCGGCTGCCCGCCCGGTAGGGCGCGGGCCAGCGGGCGCCCGGCCCGTCGTAGCCCTGCTCGGCGGCGGCGTGCAGCGTCCAGTGCGGGTCGTAGAGGTGGGGCCGGGCGAGGGCGCACAGGTCGGTGCGCCCGGCCAGGATCAACGAGTTGACGTCGTCCCAGGAGGAGATGGCGCCGACGGCGATCACCGGGACGCCCGCCTCGTGGCGGATACGGTCCGCGTACGGCGTCTGGTACGACCGTCCGAACTCGGGCCGTTCACCGGCGACGACCTGGCCCGTGGACACGTCGAGGGCGTCGGCGCCGTGCGCGGCGAAGGCCCGGGCGATCTCCACCGCCTCCTCGTCGCTGGTGCCGCCCTCGGCCCAGTCGGTGGCGGAGATCCGTACGGTCATGGGCCGCTCGTCCGGCCACACCTCGCGTACGGCGTCGAAGACCTCCAGGGGGAAGCGCAGCCGGTTCTCCAGTGAGCCGCCGTAGGCGTCGGTGCGGTGGTTGGTGAGCGGGGAGAGGAAGCCGGAGAGCAGGTAGCCGTGGGCGCAGTGCAGTTCGAGCAGGTCGAAACCGGCCCCGGCGGCCCGCTCGGCGGCGGCCCGGAACTGCTCCCGCACGTCCGTCAGTTGCGCCCGGGACAGCTCGCGCGGGACCTGGCCGCCGGGCCGGTACGGCAGCGGGGAGGGAGCCACGAGGGGCCAGTTGCCCTCGGGCAGCGGTTCGTCCATGCCCTCCCACATCAGCCGGGTCGAGCCCTTGCGGCCGCTGTGGCCCAGCTGTACGCCGATCGCGGTGCCGGGCGCGCTGTCGTGCACGAAGTCGGTGATCCGCCGCCACGCCCCGCCCTGCCGGCCGGTGTAGAGGCCCGCGCAGCCGGGGGTGATGCGGCCCTCGGCGCTGACGCACACCATCTCGGTCATCACCAAGGCGGCACCGCCGAGGGCCCGGGCGCCGAGGTGGACCAGGTGGAAGTCGCCGGGGACGCCGTCGGTGGCCGAGTACATGTCCATCGGGGAGACGACGACGCGGTTGCGCAGGGTCAGGCCGCGCAGCCGGAACGGGGTGAACATCGGGGGCGTGTCCGGCGGGCAGCCGAACTCGCGCTCCACCTCGCCGGTGAAGTCGGCGTCGCGCAGCCGCAGGTTCTCGTGGGTGACCCGGCGGCTGCGGGTGAGCAGGTTGAAGGCGAACTGGCGCGGCGGCTGGCCGAGGTACCGGTCCAGGTCCTCGAACCACTCCAGGCTGGCCTTGGCCGCGCGCTGCGTGGAGGCGACGACGGGGCGCCGCTCCTCCTCGTACGCGGTCAGCGCCTCCTGGAGGGTGGGCCGCTCCTCCAGGCAGGCGGCGAGCGCGAGGGCGTCCTCGACGGCGAGCTTGGTGCCGGAGCCGATGGAGAAGTGGGCGGTGTGGGCGGCGTCGCCGAGCAGGACGACGTTGCCGTGCGACCAGCGTGCGTTGACGACCGTGCGGAAGGTGGTCCACGCCGACTTGTTGGACCGCAGCGGGCGGCCGCCGAGCGCGTCGGCGAAGATCTTGGCGCAGCGGGCGGTGGACTCGGTCTCGTCCGGTTCGTCGAAGCCGGCCGCCCGCCAGACCTCCTCGCGCATCTCGACGATGACGGTGGAGGCGGCTTCGTTCTGCGGCCCGTAGGGCCTCGTTGAGGGGTGGTGGTCGGGCGACGGGCGGGAGTAGGGGTAGCCGTGCAGTTGCATGACGCCGTGTTCGGTCTCGGCGATCTCGAAGCGGAAGGCGTCGAAGGCGAAGTCGGCGGCGAGCCAGATGTAGCGGCAGCGGTGGGCGGTGAGCCGCGGCCGGAAGACGTCGCGGTACGCCTCGCGAGTGGCGCTGTGCACGCCGTCGGCGGCGACGACGAGGTCGTGGGTGCGCGCGAGGCGGTCCGGGGGCGGTGCCTCGGTGCGGAAGCGGAGCTCCACGCCGAGGTCGCGGCAGCGCTGGTGCAGGATCTCCAGGAGGCGGCGGCGACCCAGGGCGGCGAAGCGGTGTCCTCCGGAGGTGTGGCGGGTGCCACGGTGGACGATGTCGATGTCGTCCCAGCGGACGAAATGGGCCTTGAGTGCCTCGTAGACGGTGGGGTCGGCGTGTTCGATGCCGCCGAGGGTTTCGTCGGAGAGGACCACGCCGAAGCCGAAGGTGTCGTCGGGGGCGCCTCGTTCGTAGACGGTGACCCGGCGGTCGGGGGCGAGGCGTTTGAGGAGGGCGGCGGTGTAGAGGCCGCCGGGGCCTCCGCCGACGATCGCCACTTGCAGGGGGTGGCTTGTCTTCGCGGGCGAGTGCGGGTTCGTGGGGGCTGGTCGCGCCCCGCGGCGGAGCCGCTGATCGACACGGCCCCGCGCCCCTGGGTTGGCTCCACTGCCCTGGGACGAGAGCATCCGTCTACCTCCCTTGCCACTTCGGGGGGCGTTTTTCCGTGAAGGCGGCGTGGAATTCGGCGTAGTCCTCGCCGGTCATCAGGAGGGCCTGGGTGGACGCGTCCAGTTCGACCGCTGCCGCCAGCGGCATGTCCAGCTCGGCCGTCAGGAGGGCCTTGGTCTGGGCGTGAGCCAGGGCCGGGCCGTCGGCCAGGCGCCGGGCCAGGGTGCGGGCGGCCTCGTCGGCGCGGCCCTCTTCGGTCAGCTCGCTGATCAGGCCGATGCGCTCGGCCTCGGATGCGCGGACCGTGTCGCCGAGCATCAGCAGCCGGGTGGCGTGGCCGAGGCCGACCACGCGGGGCAGCAGGTAGGCGGCGCCCATGTCGCCGCCGGAAAGGCCGACGCGGGTGAAGAGGAAGGCGAAGCGGGCGGACGGGTCGGCGACGCGGAAGTCGGCGGCCAGGGCGAGGACCGCCCCCGCACCGGCGGCGACCCCGTGCAGCGCGGCGATCACCGGGAACGGGCATTCCCGCACCGCCCGCACCACCTGGCCCGTCATCCGGTTGAAGTCGAGCAGCGTCGCGGTGTCCATGGACAGGGTCGCGCCGATGATCTCGTCCACGTCGCCGCCGGAGCAGAAGCCGCGCCCCTCTCCGGCCAGCACCAGCGCCCGCACCGACCGCCGGCGGGACAGCTCGGCGAGCAGGTCGCGCAGGTCGGCGTAGGCCTCGAAGGTGAGGGCGTTGAGCTTGTCGGGGCGGGCGAGGGTGACGGTCGCGACGCCGTCGGCCACCTCGACGCGCAGGTGCCGCCAGTCGGGGGTGGGGGCGGCGGAGCCGGTGAAGGGACTCATGACACTCGAAGTTATCACCCTTCTGTGACTGTCGTCACGGGTGCGCGATACGCGGATCGTGTCGGGGGCCGAAGGTCCCGGGGGGTGCCCGTCGAACGGCTCTGCCGGGCGGCGCCGTACCATTCATAAGGTTGAAAGCAGGACAGGACTCCCCTGCTCCACGAAACGGACCTGCCGTGCACGATCACTTCCCCGCACCCGCCTCCTGGCGCATCGCACTGCCGCACTCCGCCGCGGCGGTGCCGGTGGCGCGTGCCCTGGTGCGCAACGCCCTGGCCGAGCTGGAGCACACGGCCGACGGGGACACCGCGGAGCTGCTGACGGCGGAGCTGGTCGCCAACGCGGTGGAGCACACCCCGGCCGGCCCGACCTCGATCGAGCTGGTGGTGGAGCTGATGCCGACCGGCTGCCAGGTGGAGGTCCACGACCCCGACCCGTCGCCGCCGGCCGACCTCACCCGGCCGGACGTGGAGCCGCCCGACCCGTGGCGCGAGGACGGGCGCGGTCTGCTCCTGATCCGCGCCCTCAGCTCGTCCTGCGGTCACCGGCCCACCCGGTCGGGCAAGGCGGTCTGGTTCAGGCTTCCTGCGGTACCCGCTCAGCGTCGTCCGCACTGACGGCGGTCCGGGCCAGGCGGGAGTGGCGGCGCCCGTAGGCCGTGTAGACCAGCAGTCCCACCGCGAGGAACACCGCGAACTGGAGCCAGGTGGCCCCGCCCGTCTCGTACATCAGGTACAGGCAGAAGCCGATCCCGAGCAGGGGTGTCGCCGGGTAGAGCGGCACGCGGAAGGTGCGGGCGAGGCCCGGTTCGCGGCGCCGCAGGGTGATCACCGAGACGTTGACGGCGGCCATGGTGGCGAGGGTTCCGATGGTGCACAGGTTGACCACCGCGTCGAGCGGGGCGAAGGCCGCGGGGAGGGCGAAGACCACGCCGACGATCAGGGTGCCGGCGACGGGGGTCGCGGTGCGCGGGGAGACCTTCTCGAAGACCCGGGGGATCAGTCCGTCCCGGGACATCGACATCAGGATGCGGGTCTGGCCGTACATCACGGCGAGCACCACGGAGGCGATGGCGACGACCGCGCCGAAGGCGACCACGCCGCCGCCGATCGCGGAGCCGGTGACCTCGTCGACGACGTAGGAGAGCGCGGCGGGCCGGCCGCCGACCTGGTCGCCGCCGACGGCACCGATCGCGGCGACGGCGACCGCGCAGTACAGCAGGGTGACCAGGCCGATGCAGACCAGGATGGCGACGGGGATGTCCCGGCGCGGGTTCTTGGCCTCCTCGCCGGCCGTGGTGATCGCGTCGAAGCCGATGTAGGAGAAGAAGGCGGCGGTGGTGCCGGCGCCGATGCCGCCGAGACCGGCCGGGGAGAAGGGGGTGAGGTTGCCGTCCCGGAAGGCGTAGAAGCCGACGGCGCAGAAGGCGAGCAGTACGGCCAGCTTGAGGACGGCCATGGCGGCCGTGGCGCGGGCGCTCTCCCGCACGCCGCGCACCAGGAGCACGCAGGCCAGGGCGATGACGATCACCGCGGGCAGGTTGACCGCGCCGCCGTCGCCGGGGCCCGCGGACAGGGCGTGCGGCAGCTGGACGCCGAGGACGCTGTCGAGCAGCTCGTTGACGTACTGGCTCCAGCCGACCGCGACCGCCGAGACCGACACGCCGTACTCCAGGAGCAGGCACCAGCCGACGAGGAAGGCGGTCCGCTCGCCGAGCCCGGCGTAGGCGAAGGAGTAGGAGGAGCCGGAGACCGGGATCGCGCCGCCCAGCTCGGCGAAGGCGAACGCGGTGAACACGCAGGTGATCGCGGCGAGGACGAAGGAGACGACGACGGCAGGCCCGGCCTCGGCGACGGAGTCGGACAGGCCGACGAAGATGCCGGTGCCGACGATCGCGCCGACGCCGAAGCAGATGAGCTGGAACAGCCCCATCGTGCGCTTCAGGCCGTGACCTTCGCGGTCCGCGCCGGATTCGGCGACGAGGAGGTGGGGGGACTTGACGCGGGAAGCGGGCATTGCGGGTGGTGCTCGTTTCTGGTGGTGCGGGGCGCGGGGGTGATCGCGCGGGCGGCACCGGAAGGGGTGGCTCCGGAGCCGCCGGTCAGAATAACGGTCCTGGTCAGGCCAGCGTGGCCACGAGGACGGCCTTGATGGTGTGCAGCCGGTTCTCCGCCTCGTCGAAGACGACCGAGTGCTCCGACTCGAAGACCTCGTCCGTGACCTCCAGGGAGTCGAGCCCGTAGGTCTCGAAGATCTCCTGGCCCACCTTGGTACCCAGGTCGTGGAAGGCGGGCAGGCAGTGCAGGAACTTGACGTCCGGGTTGCCGGTGGCGCGCAGCACGTCCATGGTCACGGCGTAGGGCGCGAGGGCCTTGATGCGCTCCGCCCAGACCTCCTTGGGCTCGCCCATGGAGACCCAGACGTCGGTGACGACGAACCCGGCGCCCCGCACCCCCTCGGCCACGTCCTCGGTGAGGGTGATCCGCGCCCCGCTGGCCCCGGCGAGCCGGTGCGCCCGGTCGACGACCTCCTGGGCGGGCCAGTAGGACTTCGGGGCGACGATGCGCACGTCCATGCCGAGCAGGGCGCCGGTGACCAGGTAGGAGTTGCCCATGTTGAAGCGGGCGTCGCCGAGGTAGGCGAAGGTGATCTCCCGCAGGGGGCGGTCGCTGTGCTCGGTCATGGTGAGCACGTCGGCGAGCATCTGGGTGGGGTGCCAGTCGTCGGTCAGGCCGTTGTAGACGGGGACGCCCGCGAAGGCCGCCAGCTCCTCGACCTTGGTCTGGCTGTCGCCCCGGTACTCGATACCGTCGAACATGCGCCCGAGGACGCGGGCGGTGTCCTTCACGGACTCCTTGTGGCCGATCTGCGACCCGGCCGGGTCGAGGTAGGTCGTGGACGCGCCCTGGTCGGCGGCGGCGACCTCGAACGCGCAGCGGGTGCGCGTCGAGGTCTTCTCGAAGATCAGCGCGATGTTCCTGCCCTGGAGGTACCGCGTCTCCGTCCCGGCCTGCTTCGCGGCCTTCAGTTCCGCGGCCAGCTCGATCAGGCCGCGGAACTCCTCCTCGGTGAAATCCAGCTCCTTGAGGAAGTGGCGGCCGGCGAGGGCGGTCGGGACTGTCGCCATGGGGGCGCTCCAGAGGTGCAGGTCGGGGACTGACTCCTGGAAGTCTATACGAACTTCTGAATTTCTATACAGGCTCTCGCTCCACCGGGCAGCTCATGCAGCGCGGCCCGCCCCTGCCCCGGCCCAGTTCGCTGCCCGGGATCTCGATCACCTCGATGCCCTGTTTGCGCAGGTGGGTGTTGGTCGTGGAGTTGCGTTCGTAGGCGACGACGACGCCCGGCTCGACGGCCAGGACGTTGCAGCCGTCGTCCCACTGCTCCCGCTCGGCCGCGTGCACGTCCTGGGTGGCGGTGAGGACCCGGATCTCACCGAGGCCGAGGGCGGCGGCCATCGCGCGGTGCATGTGCTCCGGCGGGTGGTCGGTGACCTTCAGGTCCTTCTCCCCGGCGCCCGGCTCGATGGTGTAGGAGCGGAGCATGCCGAGCCCGGCGTACTGGGTGAAGGTGTC
Organism: Streptomyces sp. NPDC001599; assembly: GCF_042893535.1. Classification (NCBI taxonomy): domain Bacteria; kingdom Bacillati; phylum Actinomycetota; class Actinomycetes; order Kitasatosporales; family Streptomycetaceae; genus Streptomyces; species Streptomyces sp. NPDC001599. Next base: position 133,202 of record NZ_JBIAVA010000006.1, on the reverse strand, counting down.
GCCGTCGACCATCGTCATCACCGTGTCCAGGTGCATGAAGGCGCGCCGCTTCGGCATGTCCAGGGCCACGATGGTCCGGGCGGACCCGGCGGCGAACAGTTTGTGGGCGAGCATCTCGACGGCCTGGGGCGTGGTGCGCTCGCTCATGCCGATGAGCACGGCGCCGTTGCCGATGACGAGGACGTCGCCGCCCTCGATGGTGGAGGGGTAGTCGGCCTGCCCCTCGGACCAGAGGTGGAAGGTCTCGTCGCGGAACACCGGGTGGTGGCGGTAGATCGCCTCGAAGTGGACCGTCTCGCGCTGCCGGGCGGGCCAGCGCATGGCGTTGATGGACACCCCGTCGTAGATCCAGGCCGAGGTGTCCCGGGTGAAGAGGTGGTTGGGCAGCGGGCCGAGCAGGAAGTCGTCCAGCTCCATGGCGTGGAAGCGCACGGAGGTCGGCTCCGGGTGCGCGTCCAGGAACTCCCGCTTGGTCATGCCGCCGACCAGCCACTCGGCCAGCTCGTGGGCGGGCAGGGTCTCGAAGGCGGCCCGGAGGTGGTCCGTGGCCAGCACTCCGTACTCCTTCTCGTCGAAGACCCGGTCCAGGACGAGCCGCCGCGCGGCCGGGACGTCCAGGGTCTCGGTGAGCAGGTCGCCGAAGAGGTGCACCGCCACCCCGCGGTCGCGGAGCACGTCGGCGAACCCGTCGTGCTCGGCGCGCGCCCGGCGCACCCAGAGCACGTCGTCGAAGAGAAGGGCGTCCTTGTTGCTGGGGGTGAGCCTTTTGAGCTCGAGATCCGGCCGGTGCAGGATGACGCGGGTGAGCCGCCCGGCTTCGGAGTCGACTTGGAATCCCATGTCTCCATCCTGACCACTCCGGCGCCCGTTCACCCCCTGCTTTCGCGTGCCCGTGACCACAGTGCGCCCTCCGGGTGCCCCCGTGCGACGGCGGGGCACCGCGGCGCCGCCGCGTAAAGCGTGGCGACGGCCGGAGTGCCCGGCCGCACGTCAGGGGGAGGCCCGTTGAGTTCCGACATGCTGAGTACGGACACGCTGAGTACGGACACGCTGAGTTCCGGTGCCTTGAGTCCCGATGCCCTGATCACCCACTTCGTGGGTGCCTCGGCGCTGATCCTGGTGGCCGCCCACAGCGGTGGGTGGCTGGCCCGGCGGCTGGGGCAGCCGTACATCGTGGGCCAGTTGGCGACGGGGATCGCGCTCGGCCCCTCGCTGCTCGGCAGCACGGCACCGCACGCGTACGCGGCCCTGTTCCCGGCGGCGATCGGTCCGGCGCTGACCGGGCTCGCGCAGTTCTCGCTGGTGGTGTTCCTGTTCGCGGTGGGCTACGAGCTGGACCTGAAGGTGCTCGGTGTCCGGGCGCGCAGCTCGGTGAACGTGGCGCTGGCCTCGTTCGCCGTGCCGATGGCCGTGGGCAGCGGCTGCGCCCTGCTGTTCGGGGACGCCCTGCACGACCTGGGCATGCCCGGGGACCTCTCCCCCGGCATGGTGGTCTTCGCGGGGGTCGCCCTGGCGACGACGGCGGTACCGGTGCTGACGGCCATCGTGCGCGAGAACGGGCTGTCCCGCACGGTGCCCGGGGTGGTGGCCGTCTCCGCCGCCGGGGTGCTGGACGCGATCTGCTGGACGGTGCTGGCGGGCGCGCTGCTGAACGCGGGGGGCGGCGACGGCGCCGGAGGGGGGCTCGACTGGCCGTGGCGGGTGCTGCTCACGGTCGGTTACGTCGCCCTGATGGCGTGCGCGGCCCGTCCGCTGCTGCGCCTGCTGCTGTGGCGGACCCGGCTGGAGCCCTCGCTCCGGATGGCGCTGCTCATCGGCTTCGCGCTCGGCTCGGCGTGGGTCACGCACGCGCTGGGACTGCATGTGATCTTCGGTGCGCTGCTCGCCGGCGTGGTCGTCCCGCGTGAGGAGGGCGGCACGCTCGACCCCGACCTGCTGCGGCCGCTGCTGTCCGTGGCCTCGCTGCTGCTGCCGTTCTTCTTCGTGCTGTCGGGCCAGTCCGTGGCGCTGAACAGCATGACGGGCACGGGCTGGGCCGCCCTGGCGGTGGTGACGCTGCTCGCGGTCGTGACGAAGATCGGCAGCGGGGCGGCCGCGGCCGCTCTGGGCGGCCTCGACCGGCACGACGCGTGGACGGTCGGCATCCTGCTCAACACCCGGGGGCTGACCGAGCTGATCGCCCTCAACGCGGGCCTGGACGCGGGCCTGCTGAGTGCCCCGCTCTACACGGTCCTGGTCTTCATGGCCCTCGCCACGACGCTCCTGACCCAGCCCCTCCTGCTGCTGAACGCGCGCTTCGCCACGCGCGAGCGCCGTCCGGAGTCGGCCCGGTCCACGGCGGTGAAGCCGTACGCCGGGTGACTCCGGCCGGCGCACGCCGCACCGCCGGGGGCCGGATCACAGCCGCGGGTCCACGGGCTCCGACTCCAGGGCCAGCACCCCGAACACCGCCTCGTGCACGCGCCACAGCGGCTCGCCGTCCGCGAGGCGGTCCAGGGCCTCCAGGCCGAGGGCGTACTCGCGGATCGCCAGGGACCGCTTGTGGTTCAGGAACCGGTGCCTGAGCCGGGCGAGGTTGTCGGGGCGGGTGTACTCGGGGCCGTAGATGATCCGCAGGTACTCGCGGCCGCGGCACTTGATGCCGGGCTGCACCAGGCGGTCCTTCCCGTCGCGTACCAGGGCGCCGACGGGCTTGACGACCATGCCCTCGCCGCCGCGGCCGGTCATCTCCAGCCACCAGTCGGTGCCCGCCGCCACCGACTCGGGGTCGCCGGTGTCGACGTAAAGGCGCCGGGTGGTCCGCAGCAGGCCGCTGCCGTCGTGCTCGACGAGCCGGTCGAGGAGGGCGAGCTGCTCGTCGTGCGGCAGTGCGGCCAGGCTGCGGCCCTGGACGGCGAGGATCTGGAACGGGGCCAGGCGGACGCCGTCCAGGCCGTCGGTGGGCCAGCAGTAGCGGCGGTAGGCGTCGGTGAACGCGGCCGCGTCCGCGGACCGGTCGCGCTGGCGGTCGAGGAGGTCCTTCACCCCGACGCCGCGCGCCGCGGCGCCCTCGAGTGCGGCCAGCACGCCCGGGAAGACCGCGCCGGAGGCGGCGCCCACGGCGGCGTACTGGGAGCGCAGCAGCCCGGAGGCCTTGAGCGACCAGGGCATCAGCTCGGTGTCCAGAAGCAGCCAGTCGGTGGCCAGTTCGTCCCACAGGCCGGCCTCGCCGATCGCGGTGCGCAGCCGGTCCAGGATCTCCTCGGTGACCGAGGCGTCGTCGAGGAAGGGGCGGCCGGTACGGGTGTAGAGGGAGCCCGTGGGGCCCTCCACGCCGAAGCGGGCGCGGGCCGCCTCCGCGTCGCGGCAGACCAGGACCACCGCACGCGAACCCATGTGCTTCTCCTCGCACACCACCCGGGCGACGCCGTCCGCCGCGTACTGCGCGAAGGCCTCCTTCGGGTGCTCCAGGTAGCCGTCCACGCCGGAGGTGGCGGTCGGCGCCATGGTCGGCGGGAGGTACGGCAGCAGCCGCGGGTCGGTGGCGAAGCGGCTCATGACCTCCAGCGCGGCCGCGCCGTTCTCCTCGCGCACGGTGATCCGCCCGGCGTGCCGGGTCTCCACCACGCGGCGGCCCTGGACGTCGGCCAGGTCCAGCGGGCGGCCGTCGTGCCCGCCGGGTGCCTCGGTGCGCAGCGGCTTGGCCGGCTCGTACCAGACGCGCTCGGCGGGTACGTCGACGATCTCCCGCTCCGGCCAGCGCAGCGCGGTGAGCTTGCCGCCGAAGACGGCGCCGGTGTCCAGGCAGATGGTGTTGTTCAGCCAGGTGGCCTCCGGGACCGGGGTGTGGCCGTAGACGACGGCCGCCCGGCCCCGGTAGTCCTCGGCCCACGGATAGCGCACGGGCAGGCCGAACTCGTCGGTCTCGCCGGTGGTGTCGCCGTACAGGGCGTGGCTGCGGACGCGGCCGGAGGTGCGGCCGTGGTACTTCTCGGGCAGGCCCGCGTGGCAGACCACCAGCTTGCCGCCGTCGAGGACGTAGTGGCTGACCAGGCCGTCGATGAACTCCCGCACCTCGGCGCGGAACTCCTCGCTCTCGCCGTCCATCTGCTCGATCGTCTCGGCCAGTCCGTGGGTGTGCTGGACCTTGCGGCCCTTCAGGAAGCGGCCGTACTTGTTCTCGTGGTTGCCGGGGACGCACAAGGCGTTGCCCGACTTGACCATGGACATCACGCGGCGCAGCACGCCGGGGCTGTCCGGGCCGCGGTCGACCAGGTCGCCGACGAAGACGGCGGTGCGACCGTCGGGGTGGACACCGTCGGTGTAGCCGAGCTTGGCGAGCAGGGTCTCCAGCTCGGTGGCGCAGCCGTGGATGTCGCCGACGATGTCGAACGGGCCGGTGAGGTGGGTGAGGTCGTTGAAGCGCTTCTCGGTGACGACGGTGGCGTGCTCGGCCTCCGCCACGCCGCGCAGCACGTGCACCTTGCGGAAGCCCTCGCGCTCCAGGTGGCGCAGGGAGCGGCGGAGTTCGCGGGTGTGGCGCTGGATGACCCGGCGGGGCATGTCGGCGCGGTCGGTGCGGCCCGCGTTGCGCTCGGCGCAGACCTGCTCGGGCACGTCGAGGACGATGGCGATGGGCAGCACATCGTGCTTCCTGGCCAGGTCGATCAGCTGACGCCGGGCGTCCTGCTGCACGTTGGTGGCGTCGACGACGGTGCGGCGGCCCGCGGCGAGCCGCTTGCCGGCGATGTAGTGCAGGACGTCGAAGGCGTCGCGGCTGGCGCTCTGGTCGTTCTCGTCGTCGGCGACCAGGCCCCGGCAGAAGTCGGAGGAGATGACCTCGGTCGGCTTGAAGTGGCGCCGCGCGAAGGTGGACTTGCCGGAGCCGGAGGCGCCGATCAGCACGACGAGGGAGAGGTCGGTGACGGGCAGGGCGCGGGCCCGCACGGTGGTGTCGTCGGTGGTACTCATGCGGCCTTCGCCTCCTTCTCAGTAGCGGTCAGGGTGAACAGGGCCAGCTGGGTGGGCGGCCCCACCTCGGGGTCGTCGGGTCCGACGGGGCGGAACTCCACCTCGTAGCCGTGCCGTTCGGCGACCGCCCCGGCCCAGGCGCGGAACTCCTCACGGGTCCACTCGAAGCGGTGGTCGCGGTGGCGGGCGTGACCGGCGGGGAGGGTCTCCCAGCGCACGTTGTACTCGACGTTGGGGGTGGTGACGACGACGGTGCGGGGGCGGGCGGAGCCGAAGACGGCGTACTCCAGGGCGGGCAGCCTCGGCAGGTCGAGGTGCTCGATCACCTCGCTGAGCACGGCGGCGTCGTACCCCTTGAGGCGCTTGTCGGTGTAGGCGAGCGAACCCTGGAAGAGCCGGACGCGGGCGGCCTGCCGCTCGCCCATGCGGTCCAGCTTGAGCCGTCGGGAGGCGATGGTGAGGGCGCGCACCGACACGTCCACGCCGACGATCTCGGTGAACCGCGGCTCCTTGAGCAACTCGCGCACCAGGTGCCCCTCCCCGCAGCCCAGGTCGAGGACGCGGGCGGCGGCGTGGTCGCGCAGCGCGGTGAGGATCGCCTCGCGGCGGTGCACGGCGAGCGGGGTCGGCTTCTCCTCCTGCTCGGCCTCCGCCTCGACCGCGTTGTCGATCTCCTCGACCTCGCTGTCGTCGGTCTCGGCCAGCCGGATCAGCTCCAGCCGGTCCATCGCCTCGCGGGTCAGGGACCAGCGGCGGGACAGGTAGCGGCTGGTGATGAGCTTGTGCTCGGGGTGGCCGGGCAGCCAGCCCTCACCGGCCCGCAGCAGCTTGTCGACCTCGTCCGGGGCCACCCAGTAGTGCTTGGCGTCGTCGAGCACCGGGAGCAGGACGTACAGGTGGCGCAGGGCGTGCGCGAGGGTGAGGGTCTCGGACTCCAGCACGAGACGGACGTAGCGCGAGTCGCCCCACTCGGGGAACGCGGTGTCCAGCGGCACCGCGTCGACGGCAACCGCCCAGCCCAGCGGCTCGAACAGGCGCCGTACCAGGTCGGGGCCGCCGCGGGCGGGCAGGGCCGGGATCTCGACGCGCAGCGGCAGCGGCTCGGCGGCGCGCTCGGGGCGGGCCTTGCACACGCCGCGCATCGCGCTGGAGAAGACGTTGCTCAACGCGACGGCGAGGAGGGACGAGGCCGCGTACGGACGGTCGTTGACGTACTGGGCGAGGGCCGCGTCGGGGGCGCCACCGCGGCCCTTGCCCTTGCCCCGCCTGACCAGCGCCACCGCGTCGACCTCCAGCAGCAGCGCCGCCGTGCAGCGCTGCTCCTCCGCCTCCGGGTAGAGCACGTGGGCCGTGCCGAAGGAGGTGGAGAACGCCTGCGCCTTCTCGGGATGCTTGTGCAGCAGGAAACCGAGGTCGGTCGCGGGGTGCTGGGGGGTACCGGTGGTGGTGATGGTCAGGAACATGGGCCTCTCCGGCCGGGTCGGCGGTGCAACGGACGACTGCGGTGCCGTGCGCGCGAGAGCCCCCAGGGGGTGTTCCCCGGGGGCTCCGGCAGGACGACGGTCACACCATCGCACAGGGCGGGTGACCGGCGCCTTCGGATATTCGACTGTGCGACAGGCGTGCGGTCTCAGGACAGCTGCGACTGGACCTGGGAGGAGATCAGCTCCAGGTGGTCCAGGTCGTCGAGGTCGAGAATCTGGAGGTAGATGCGCTGGGCGCCGGCCTCGGCGTAGCGGCCGATCTTCTCGACGACCTCGGCCGGAGAGCCCGCGAGGCCGTTGGCCTTCAGCTCCTCCACCTCGCGGCCGATGACGGCGGCGCGCCGGGCGACCTCGGCGTCGTCCTTGCCGACGCAGGCGACGAGGGCGTTGGAGCAGGTGAGCGCGTCCGCGCCGCGGCCGGCCGCCTCGGCGGCGGCCCGTACCCGGCCGAACTGGCGCTCGGTGTCCTCGATCGAGGCGAACGGCATGTTGAACTCGTCGGCGTACTGACCGGCCAGCCGCGGGGTGCGGGTGGCGCCGTGGCCGCCGATGAGCACGGGGACCTTGGCCTGCGCGGGCTTGGGCAGGGCGGGCGAGTCGGTGAGGTCGTAGAACTTGCCGTGGAAGTCGAAGGTCTTGCCGGTCTCGGTGGCCCACAGGCCGGTGACGATCGCCAGCTGCTCCTCCAGGCGGCCCATCTTCTCCTTCGGGAAGGGGATGCCGTACGCCTTGTGCTCCTCCTCGAACCAGCCGGCGCCCAGGCCCAGCTCGACGCGGCCGCCCGACATCTGGTCGACCTGGGCGACCTGGATGGCGAGGACACCGGGCAGGCGGAAGGTGCCGGCGGTCATGAGGGTGCCGAGGCGGATGCGCTTCGTCTCCCGGGCGAGTCCGGCGAGGGTGATCCAGGCGTCGGTGGGGCCGGGGAGTCCGTCCACGGCGCCCATGCGCAGGTAGTGGTCGCTGCGGAAGAAGGCGTCGAAGCCGAGGTCCTCGGTGGCCTTGGCCACGGTGAGCAAGGTGTCGTAGGTGGCCCCCTGCTGGGGCTCGGTGAAGATACGGAGATCCATGTCTCCCATCCTGCCTGCTCGGCGCGGGGGTACGGCACAGGCTCCACGTCGCGGCGCGCGGCGCGCGGCCCCCGGTGACCGTCCCAGGGGTGTCGCTCGGATCTTGCCTGGGGTGGGCCGCAGGGCACCGTTGCCTGGAGCCGGCCCGATCCGAACGACACCCCCTACCCGGCCTCCCGCTCGGGTAAGTGCGCGTCGCGGTCCGCCAGTTTGCGCAGCATCTCCAGGACCCGGTCGCGCGACTCGTCGGCCGCGTCGATGGCCTCCATGCACTGCCAGTACGTCGCCTCGTCGTCGGCGGCGCAGGCGACGCCCACGAGGGCGATGCCGGTCTCGCCGAGCAGGGTGCCCAGGCGCACCAGGGCCTGCCGGGCGTCGCCCAGTTCGGTGAGCTGGGCGGCGCGCAGCTCGCCCGGGGCCAGCTCCGGAGTGTGCAGCACCCCGCAGCCGCGGCCCGCCAGCTCGGTCAACCCGATGGCCTCGCCGCGCAGTTCGGGTGGTCCGTGGACCGCCAGCCGGCTGCCGATCGCCTGGGCCAGGGCCTGCACCTGCCACACCTCCGTCAGGACCTCCGGCACCTCGCCGCCGGCGGCCAGGGCACGCCCACTCGTCACGATGAGCCGCACAGCGTCCATGCGCTGCCCCCGTCTGTCCGACGCGCTCTCGACGCGTCCGCCCGAACTCCGTTGTTCACTACCCAGAGTGAAGGCGTGTGGGACGAAAAGCCAGAGGAAGGCGGAAATCTTCGGACACCATCGCGATTTCTGGCCGGAATCTGACTGCGGAGAGTGATAACGGAGTGGTTGACTCCCCCGGGTTCAGCCTTCCGGTCGGCCCACCTCGCCCGCCACCGGGAAGCGGGACTCGTTGCGCTCGATCTTCTCCTCCAGCGCGGCCAGCGGGTCGACTCCGAGCACCTCGCAGAACTGGAGGAGGTACGCCAGGACGTCGGCGACCTCGTCCCGGACCCGGTGGGCGGTGTCCGGGTCGGTCATGACGCGGGCCGACTGCTCGGGCGTCAACCACTGGAAGATCTCGAGGAGTTCGGAGGCCTCCACGCTCAGCGCGGCGGCCAGGTTCTTCGGGGTGTGGTACGGCTGCCAGTCGCGCGCGGCGGCGAACTCGGCCAGCCTGCGCCGCAGTGCCGCGAGGTCGCGGGGATGATCGGTCACGGGTTCAGGTGTACCACCGTGACGCCGCCCGCTCCGGCCGCCCCTGCCTGCCCCGCCTCCCCCACCGCCTCGACCGCCCACGACGCGTCGGCGACCGCTCCGACGAGGCGGATGTGTCCCCGGTCGCACATCCGCGCGGCCAGCCGGAGCAGTTCGGCGCGCTGGCGCACGTCGAGGCCGCGGTCGAAGCCGTCGGCGAGCACGGTGAGCGTCTGCAGCGCGGCGGGGACCTCGCCGGCCGGGTCGACCTCCAGCACGCCGGGGCCGGTGAACAGCACCAGGGCGAGGGCGAGGTAGCGCAGTTCGCCGTAGCCGAGGCGGCCGAGGCCGGTACGGACGCCGTCGCCCCGGTCGAGGAGCGCGCGGACCACCCCGCCGAGGGCCGGTTCGGCCAGGACGTCCTCGACGGGGCCCGCGCATCCGGCCCGTACCGCCGCGACGAACTGCGCGTGCCGCCGGCCGCACTCGGCGCGGGTGCGCCACAGCACGTCGGCGAGGTTGTCGCAGCCGCCGAGCAGGCGCCCCGAGCCGGTGGGTACGGGCTCCCGCATCCGGCCCGGCCGCGGATCGCAGGCGAAGACGGAGCGCAGCGCGACCACCATCTGTTCGGCCGCCGCGAGCACCCTGCGCTGCCCGTCCGTCTTGCCGGCCACCCGCAGCGGCAGCAGCGGGGTGCCGAGCCGGTCGTCGGGCAGCGGGGCGCGGGTCACGGGCGCCGACCCGGCCGTGTGCCAGGCCGCCTGCACGGCACGGCGGCCGGGGTCGCGCAGGGCCGTCTCGAGCAGCACCACGCCGTCCGCCGTCAGCCGCTCCCCCACGATGCGCAGTTCGGGCTCGGCCTGCACGGCGACGTCCAGGTGCACCGGCCCCTCGGCGCCGTCGGCCGTGCAGCCGATGCGAAAGCCCCGGCGGTGCTGCGCGTCGGGCCGGGCCCGCTCGGGCACGCAGGCGCCCGGGTCCGGGAAGACCGCGCCGAGTTCCGCGCCGCCGCCGAGCCGGGCCAGGGCGTCGTACGCCCTGAGCGCACTGGTCTTGCCGCTGCCGCTGGGCCCGGCGAGCACGGTGAGCGGCCCGAGCCGCAGCACGGCGCGCCGGTGCCCGGCGAAGGCGGACAGCCGCAGCTGGGTGACGCGGGGACGGTCGGGGATCGGCGCGCCGGACGCCGGTAACGCGGAGGACGCGGGTGACGCGGAGGACGCAGGTGACGCTGCCATATGCGGACCGTAGGACCCCGCCGGACGGCGAACCGTTTTGCCCGGACGGCTTTCCTACGATCGAGGGACCGGACGGTCAGGGCCGGAGCGGACCGTCACACTCCCGGCACCCCCGCCGCGCTCTCCATCAGCCCGTTCACCTCGGTGCCCGCCGGGGTCAGCAGGAAGACGTTGCGGTCCACCCGGTGCATCCCGCTGGCCAGGCCGAAGACGACGCCGGTACTGAAGTCCAGGACCCGCTTGGCGACCTCGCCCTCGGCGCTGGTCAGGTCCAGGAGCACCGGGATCCCCGCCATCAGGGTCTCGGCGACCTCGCGGGCGTCCGCGAACACGTTGACCCTCAGGACGACGAACCGGCGGCGCCGCTCCGTCTCCGCCTCCGGCATCGCCCGGTGACCGACCGCGGACGGCCAGGCGTCGCGCCCGCGCAGCGGAACTACCTGGGCGAGCCCTTCCCACTGCTCATCGGTGACGTCGTGGCTGTTCACCGGCTCCCCCGATTTCACTCGCCTTCATTGCCTGCACCAGCCAATTCTTACGCCAAGTCACCCGTTCGGCCCAACAGCGACACGGTTGGCGACGCTCCGTGTCCGGTGATTGCCCCGGGGCGGGCAGGGTACTCAGCGACGGCCACGTCCGGCCCTCCCGGGCCGCCGATCAACTTACGGAGAGCCCATGGGTGCGCTGGACCTGCCCGAACCCGTCACGCGCGAGGGGGCACCACCGAAGGTCGACACCGACGCCCTCCAGGACGCCCTGCGCGAGCGGGTGGACGGTGAGGTCCGCTTCGACGCCGGAAGCCGGGCCGCCTACTCCACGGACGCGTCGAACTTCCGGCAGACCCCCCTCGGCGTGGTCGTCCCGCGTACCCCGGAGGCCGGGGTGGAAGCGGTGGCCGTGGCCCGGGAGTTCGGCGCACCCGTGCTCTCGCGCGGCGGCGGGACCAGCCTGGCCGGGCAGTGCACCAACGCGGGCGTGGTCCTCGACTGGTCGAAGTACTGCACCCGGGTGGAGTCGGTGGACCCCGGCGCCCGCACCTGCGTCGTCCAGCCCGGGATCGTGCTCGACGACCTGAACCGGCAACTCGCGCCGCACGGCCTGCGCTACGGGCCCGAGCCCGCCACCCACGCCAACTGCACCATCGGCGGCATGATCGGCAACAACTCCTGCGGTGCCACCGCACAGGCGCACGGCAAGGTCGTGGACAACATCGCCCGCCTGGAGGTGCTGCTGTACGACGGCACCCGCTTCTGGTGCGGCCGGACGGACGACGAGGAGTACGCCGAGATCGAGCGGCAGGGCGATCTGCGGGCGACCGTCTACCGGCGGCTGCGGGCGCTGCGCGACACCTACGGGGACGAGATCCGCCGCCGGTTCCCGGACGTCCCGCGCCGGGTCTCCGGCTACAACCTGGACTCCCTGCTGCCGGAGTTCGGCTTCGACGTGGCGGGGCTGCTGGTGGGCAGCGAGTCGACGCTGGTCACGGTGGTGCGGGCGGAGCTGAAGCTGGTGCCGGTGGTGAAGGAACGCTCCCTGCTCGTGCTCGGCTTCGACAGCATCGACAAGGCCGCCGACGCGGTGCCCGACATCCTCCCGCACGAGCCGATCGCCCTGGAGGGCGTCGACGCCCGGCTGGTGCGCGACGAGCGGATCAAGCACCTGAACCCCGAGGCGCTGGCCGAGATGCCCGAGGGCAACGCCTACCTGATGGTGCAGTTCGGCGGGGACACCGCCGAGGAGGCCGACGCGCGGGCGCACCGGCTGCTGGAGGCCGTGCACCGCTCCGAACGGGACGCCGACTGCGCGTTCCTGGACGACCCGTCGCACGAGGAGGACCTGTGGCAGGTCCGCGAGGCCGGGCTCGGCGCCACCGCGCACATCCCGGGCAAGCCCGACACCTTCGAGGGCTGGGAGGACTCGGCGGTCTCCCCCGGGAAGCTGGGCGACTACCTGCGACGGCTGCGCGGCCTGTTCGAGGAGTTCGGGTACCTGAGCGACACGGGACCGAGCCTGTACGGCCACTTCGGGCAGGGCTGCGTGCACACCCGGATCCCGTTCGACCTGTACACCGCGGACGGGGTGGCGACGTACCGGAGGTTCATGGAGCGGGCCGCCGACCTCGTCGTCGAGTTCGGCGGCTCGCTGTCCGGCGAGCACGGGGACGGGCAGAGCCGGGGCGAGCTGCTGGGGCGGATGTTCGGGGACCGGCTCGTGGAGGCGTTCGGGCGGCTGAAGGCCGTGTTCGACCCGCTGGACCGGATGAACCCGGGGAAGGTCGTCGCGCCGTACGGGCTGGACGACAACCTGCGGCTCGGCGGTGACTGGGCTCCGTTCGAGCCCCGTGACCTGCACTTCCGCTTCCCGCACGACGGGGGTTCGTTCTCCCAGGCGGCCAATCGCTGCGTCGGGGTCGGAAAGTGCCGGCAGCACACCAGCGACGGCACGGTGATGTGCCCGTCGTACCAGGTGACCCGCGAGGAGGAGCACTCGACGCGGGGCCGGGCCCGGCTGCTGTTCGAGATGCTCGACGGGCACGGGGACGGCGCGATCCGGGACGGCTGGCGTTCGGAGGCGGTGAAGGACGCCCTCGATCTGTGCCTGGCCTGCAAGGGGTGCAAGAAGGACTGTCCGGCGGACGTGGACATGGCCACGTACAAGGCGGAGTTCCTGTCCCACCACTACGCCGGTCGGCCGTGGCGCAGGCCGCGTTCGGACTGGTCGATGGGCTGGCTGCCGGCGCTCGCGCAGGTGGTGGGCCGCGCCCGGCTCGCGCCGGTGGTCAACGCGCTCACGCACGCGCCGCTGCTGTCGAAGGCCGCGGTGCTGGTGGCCGGGGTGGCCGACCGGGAGGTGCCGCTGTTCGCGGAGCGGACCTTCGCGCAGTGGTTCGCGGACCACGAGCCCGAGGGTGACGGCCGCCGCGGGTCCGTGCTGCTGTGGCCGGACACCTTCACCAACCACTTCCACCCGCACATCGGCCGGGCGGCGGTACGGGTCCTCGAACAGGCCGGCTGGCGGGTGGAGTTGCCGCACGAGCCGCTGTGCTGCGGGCTGACCTGGATCTCCACCGGGCAGCTCGGCACCGCCGAGAAGGTCCTCACCCGGACCGTGCGCGCGCTGGCCGGCCATGTCCGGGCGGGCGGCCTGGTCGTGGCACTGGAGCCGAGCTGCACGGCCGTGTTCCGGGCCGACGCGGCCGAGCTGTTCCCCGGCGACCAGGACGTGCTGCGACTGGCCGAGCAGACGGTGACCCTCTCCGAGCTGCTCACCGATCACTCCCCCGGTTACGAGCCCCCGCGGGTCCCCGACCGGTCCGCGCGTGCGCTGGCCCAGGTGCACTGCCACCAGCACGCGGTCCTGGGCTGGGAGGCCGACCAGGAGCTGCTGCGCCGGGCCGGGGTGGACGCGGAACGACTGGACTCCGGCTGCTGCGGGCTGGCCGGCAACTTCGGCTTCGAGCGCGGGCACCTGGACGTCAGCGAGGCGTGCGCGGAGCGGGTGCTGCTGCCGCGGCTGCGGGAGGAGGACGAGTCGACCGTCGTCCTCGCCGACGGGTTCAGCTGCCGCACCCAGATCCACGAGTTCGACAGCGGCGGCCACGAGGGCGTCCACCTGGCGGAACTGCTGGCCTCGGCCCTGCCGCCCGGCCCCGCGACCGGCCCGGGGGCTCCGGGCAGCGCGTACGGCACCGCCCCGGGCGCCCGTCCGGCCGCTCCCGGTCCGCGGGCGCGGGCCCTGGCCCTCGCGGCCACGGCGGCGGCCGCCGTGGGCACCGCGGCGGCGGCGACGGCGCTGGCCCGGAGCCTGCGCCGCCACTGAGCCCGGACCCGACGGACGGTCACCCCGCACCCGCGGTGGTGACCGTCCGTCGGTTCCGGGCGTGGCGTCTCAGGCCCGGGAGGACGCGGTGTCCTGACGGCTCGCCAGGGCCCAGATCACGAACACGTCGATCGCCATCATGATCACGGACCACACGGGCGCGTACGGCAGGAACAGGAACTGGGCGATCAGGCTCAGCGAGGCGAGGACGATACCCGCCACCCGTGCCCAGGCCATGTCCTTGAGCAGACCGAACCCGGTGACGAACACGAGGGCGCCCAGAATGACGTGGACGATCCCCCAACCGGTCAGGCTCATCTCGTAGACGTAGGTGCCGATACGGGCGTACACGTCGTCCTCGGCGATGGCCGCGATGCCCTGGAGGACGGCGAGCGCGCCGTTCAGCAGCAGCAGTACGCCCGCGAAGACGACCCCGCCGGTCACCCAGCCGCTGGTGCGGTCGCCCGAGCGCCGGGCCCAGGAGGCGTCGCCGCCGTGGGACGGCCGGCCGGGAGAGGGTTCGGCGTGCTGGCTCATGAGCGAAGTCCTTTCTGTGTCCCCCGTACGGGGCAGCTGCCCACCGGTGCCGACGGCACCGACAGGTCGTTCAGAGCCTGCGGGCGTTCGCGCTCCCCGGCCACGCGGGTCCGCCGTACGGGTGAGTCGCGCGCCGGGCGTGCGCATGCGGGCGCCCCCGGCCTCGCGTTAACTGAGCGGCACCCGCGGCCCCGGTGACCGGCGGACCCCGGGGCCGGAAGAAGGAGGGCGTGTGACGAGTCGGCCGCTGCCCCGGCGGGGCCCGCGCGGACGGGTGCCGTGACCGCGCCGGCGAACGCCGTCCCGGACCGGGCGGAGCGGTCGCTGCGGCAGACCCTGCTCAGCCCCGGCTACCGGCGGCTGTTGCTGCTGTGCGTGCTGCTGGGGGTGCCCATCGCGCTGGCCTGCTTCTTCTTCGTCGGGCTCCAGCACGAGTTGCAGCACTGGGTGTGGACGTCGCTGCCCGAGGCGGCCGGATACGACACCCCGCCGTGGTGGTGGCCGCTGCCCGCGCTCGTGCTCGCCGGGCTGATCCTGGCACCGATCGTGACCCGGATGCCGGGCGGCGGCGGCCATCTGCCGGTGAACGGCCTGGGCGGCGCGCCCGTCGGCCCCCGGGCGCTGCCCGGCGCGGTGCTGGCCGCGCTGGCCACGCTGCCGCTCGGCGTGGTGCTGGGTCCCGAGGCCCCGCTCATGGCCGTCGGCAGCGGGCTCGCCCTGCTGGCGGTGCGGCGGGCGGGCGCGGGCGGCGACCAGCGGGCGAGCGCGATCCTCGCCACGGCCGGCTCCACCGCCGCGATCTCCACCATCCTCGGCGGCCCGATCGCGGCGGCGGTCCTGCTCATCGAGGGGGCGGGGCTGGCCGGCACCCAGCTGGTCGCCCTGCTGCTGCCCTGCCTGCTGGCCAGCGCGACCGGCGCCCTGGTCTTCACCGGCTTCGGTCAGTGGACGGGGCTGGAGATCGGCGCGCTGGGCCTGCCCGACCTGCCGCCGCAGGCCCATCCGGACGCGGGTGACTTCCTGTGGGGCCTGCCCACCGCCGCCCTGATCGCCGTACTGGTGACGCTGGCCCGCGCGCTGGGCCGTCGCACCGTCGCCTGGACCCGGCGCCGCACGGCCGCCCGCACCGTCGCCTGCGCCACCGCGGTCGGCGTCTGTGTCGCCGCGTACGCGCTGATCACCGGCCGTTCCCCGGCCGAGGCCGCGCTGTCCGGGCAGGCCACCCTCGCCCAGCTCGCCGCGCATCCGCACGCCTGGTCCGTGGGGGCGCTGGTCGCGCTGGTCGTGTGCAAGGGCCTGGCCTGGGGCGTCGCGCTGGGCGCGCTGCGCGGCGGCCCGATCTTCCCGGCCGTGCTGCTGGGCGCGGCGACGGCCCTGGCCTGCTCCGGGCTGCCCGGCTTCGGTGCCACCCCGGCCCTCGCCCTCGGCATCGCCGCCGCGGCGGCCGCGGTGACGGGGCTGCCGCTGGCCAGCTCGGTCCTGGCGGTGCTGCTGATGGGCCGGGACTCCCACGACCAGATGCCGCTGATCGTCATGGCCTCGGTCGTCTCGTTCGTCGTGGCCCAGCTGGTGCGCCGGACCCGGCCGGAAGCGGGCGGGGCGCCGGACGGATCGCCGACGGCGGGAGCGGCGCGGTGAAGGACCGCCGGACCGCGCACCCGCGCCCCCGACCTCGCCCACGTCCCCGTACCGGCTGGGACGCCGTCCGGCCCTGGCTCGTACGGGCGGGGATCGCGGCCGCCGTGGGCGTGGCGTACTTCCTGCTCCCCCTCGACCACCTGGGGCCGCAGCGGCCGGTGCTGAGCTGGGTGCTGTTCGCCCTGCTGCTGGCCGTCGTGGCCGTACTGCTGCTGCGGCAGATCCGGCACGTTCTCCTGGACCGTCCGGACAGCCGGCCCGGGGTGGTCATCTCGCTGCTGATCGTCCTGTCCGTGCACGTCTTCTCGGCCACGTACTACGCCCTCGCCAAGTCGCCGGGCGAGTTCAGCGGACTGCACACCCGGATCGACGCGCTGTACTTCACCGTGGTGACGCTCGCGACCGTCGGGTACGGGGACATCACCCCGCACGGCCAGGCCGCACGGGTCGTGGCCATCCTCCAGATCACCTACAGCTTCGTCTTCCTCACGGCCGCCGCGACCGCGCTGACCACCCGGATGCGGGACATGGTGGTCCGGCGGCCCGAGCGGGGCGGCCGGTCCCGCTGACGGCGGCGCCGGGCGTTTGCGCAGCACCGAGGCCTGTTCGGCGGCCCGGCGGGGCGCCCGCCGGGTCCGAGGCCCGCTTGTGCCCGCCCCCGTGGGAGCACTACTGTCGCCACGCCTTGGTGAACGGGAAATCCGGTGTGATGCCGGTGCGGCCCTCGCCACTGTGAATCGGGAAGTCCGGCTCCGGCCCTGGCGGGCAGCCACTGGATCGCTTGCGATCCGGGAAGGCGGAGCACGGGCGGTGGTACCCGTAAGCCAGGAGACCGGCCAAGGCGCGTCGTCCATCCACGAGGTGCTGGAGAGGGTCTGCTGAGCCATGCACATAGCCGAGGGCTTTCTGCCACCGGCGCACGCGATCGCCTGGGGTGTCGCGTCCGCGCCGTTCGTCGTCCACGGAGTCCGGTCACTCACCCGTGAGGTCAGGGAGCACCCGGAGAGCACGCTGCTCCTCGGCGCCTCCGGAGCCTTCACGTTCGTCCTGTCGGCCCTGAAGCTGCCGTCGGTCACCGGGAGTTGCTCCCATCCGACCGGCACCGGTCTGGGCGCGATCCTGTTCCGGCCGCCGATCATGGCGGTCCTGGGCACCATCACCCTGCTCTTCCAGGCGCTCCTGCTCGCCCACGGCGGGCTGACCACGCTCGGCGCCAACGTCTTCTCGATGGCGATCGTCGGCCCCTGGGCCGGGTACGGCGTCTACCGGCTGCTGCGCCGCTGGGACGTGCCGTTGATGGTCACCGTGTTCTTCGGCGCGTTCGTCGCCGACCTGTCGACCTACTGCGTGACCAGCGTGCAGCTGGCGCTGGCCTTCCCCGACCCGGGCAGCGGATTCCTGGGCGCGCTCGGCAAGTTCGGCTCGATCTTCGCCGTCACGCAGATCCCGCTCGCGGTCAGCGAGGGCCTGCTCACCGTGATCGTGATGCGGCTGCTCGTGCAGTCCAGCAAGGGCGAACTGACCCGGCTGGGCGTGCTGCTGACCCGGTCCGGCGAGCGGAAGCGGGAGGCGGTGGCCCGATGAGCCGGAACGCGAAGATCAACACCCTGCTGCTGCTCGCCGTGGCCGCGCTGGCGGTACTGCCGCTGGTGCTGGGCCTCGGCGACCACAAGGAGGAACCGTTCGCCGGGTCCGACGCGGAGGCGGAGACGGCGATCACCGAGATCGAGCCGGACTACGAACCGTGGTTCTCCCCGCTGTACGAACCGCCGTCCGGGGAGGTCGAGTCGGCGCTGTTCGCGCTGCAGGCCGCGCTCGGCGCGGGCGTGCTGGCGTACTACTTCGGCCTGCGCCGGGGTCGACGGCAGGGCGAGGAACGGGCGTTGGCCACCTCCGAGGCCACGGCGGCCGCGGGGGACGCCCCCGAAGGGGACTGAGTGCTGCCGATCGACGCGGCGGCGCACAGCAGTCGATGGCGCCGCCGCCATCCCCTGGACAAAGCCGTGCTCGGTCTCGGCCTGACCGTGCTCGCGATCTCGCTGCCGCCCTGGCCGGGTGCCGCGCTGGTGCTGGTGGCGGCGCTGGCGGTGCTGCTCGGCCCGGCGGGCGTGCCCGGGCGTCGGCTGTGGCGGGCCTACCGGGTACCGCTGGGCTTCTGCGTGACGGGGGCGCTGCCGCTGCTGGTGCAGGTCGGGGGCCCGGACGGGTTCCTGTCGGCGGCCGACGGCGGCGCGGTGCGCGCGGGTGGGCTGCTGCTGCGCACCTCGGCGGCCTCGCTGGGGGTGCTGCTGTTCGCGTTCACCACGCCGATGTCCGACCTGCTGCCGCGCCTGGTGCGGGCCGGGGTGCCCGCGCCCGTCGTGGACGTGGCGCTGGTGACGTACCGGATGAGTTTCCTGCTGCTGGACTCGGTGCGCCGGATCCGTCAGGCGCAGGCCGCGCGGCTCGGGCACACCAGCCGGGCGGCGGCCTGGCGTTCGCTCGGCGGGCTCGGCGCCACCGCGTTCGTGCGGGCCTTCGACCGGGCGGCCCGGCTGCAGACCGGGCTCGCCGGGCGCGGTTACGACGGCACCCTGCGCGTGCTGGTGCCCGAGGCCCGGGTGTCGGTGCCGTTCACGGCGGCGAGCGTCGCGCTCCTTGCGGTGCTGGCCGCTCTCACCCTCGTACTGGAAGGACCCCTGTCGTGAGCGAACCGGCGCGGTCACCGGAACCGGCCCTGCCCCTGGTCGCCCTGCGGGGCGCGTCGTTCGCGTACGAGGAGGGGCCGGACGTGCTGACGGGCCTGGACTTCGCGGTGCGCGAGGGGCGCGCACTGGCGCTGCTCGGCCGCAACGGCAGTGGCAAGACAACGCTGATGCGGCTGCTCAGCGGCGGACTGAGGCCGCGTGCGGGGACGTTGACGGTCGACGGGGAGCCGGTGACCTACGACCGCAAGGGGCTGACCCGGCTGCGGACCACCGTGCAGTTGGTGGTCCAGGACCCGGACGACCAGCTCTTCGCGGCCTCGGTCGGCCAGGACGTGTCCTTCGGCCCGCTGAACCTGGGGCTGCCCGACGCGGAGGTGCGCTCCCGGGTCGGGGAGGCGCTCGCCGCGCTGGACATCGCGGCGCTGGCCGAGCGGCCCACGCACCTGCTGTCCTACGGGCAGCGCAAGCGGACCGCGATCGCGGGGGCGGTCGCGATGCGGCCCCGGGTGCTGATCCTCGACGAGCCGACCGCCGGTCTCGACCCGGACGGGCAGGAGCGGTTGCTCGCCACCCTGGACCGGCTGCGCGCGGGCGGCACCACCGTGGTGATGGCCACCCACGACGTCGACCTCGCCCTGCGCTGGTCCAACGACGCCGCCCTGCTCACCCCGGACGGTGTGCGCACCGGCCCGGCCGCCCCGACGCTGGCCCGCGCCGACCTGCTGCGGCAGGCCGGGCTGCGGCTCCCCTGGGGCGTCGCGGCGGCCGGGCTGCTGCGGGCGCGGGGCCTGCTGGCGGACTCGGCGAGGGGTCCGCGGACGGCGGAGGAGCTGGCGGCGCTGGCCGACTGACCGAGCGGGGGCGGGTGCGGGCGGCGCAGGGCGGGGGCGGGGGCGGCTCAGCTCCCGGAACGGCTGAGTTCGGTGTCCCGGGCCTCCGTCGTGTCGGCCTCGGCCTGGGCCGACCGCCGGGCGCGGCGGCCGGGCAGGACGGCGAGGACGATCAACGTGCCCGCGGCCATGATGACGCCGCCGACGAGGCTGGTCGTCGAGACGCCGTGGGCGAAGGCCCGGTTCACGGCGTCGGCGAGGGCCTGCGCCTGCTCGGGTCCGGCGGCCGGGCTGGTGGCGAGCCGCTCGGCGACGGCGAGTCCGCCGCCCACCGAGTCCTGGGCGGTGTCCAGTGCGGCGGCCGGGAGCCGGTCGCCCACCAGGCCGGCCAGTTCGTCCCGGTAGGAGGTGCCGAGGAGGGAGCCCAGGACGGCGATGCCGAGGGAGCCGCCGAGTTCCAGCGCGGTGTCGTTGGCGCCGCCGCCGACGCCGAGTTCGCTCTCCGGGAAGGAGCCCATGATGGTGTCGGTCGCCGGGGAGACGCTGAGGCCGATGGCGAGGCCGAGCAGCAGCATCGGGGCGAGGAAGTCGGCGTAGGTGGAGCCCTGGTCGATCAGGACCAGCAGGAAGACACCGACGGTGCCGATGGCCATGCCGGAGCCGACCATGGCCCGTACGCCCAGCTTCGGGGTCAGCCGCCCGGTCACCGCGGCACCGACGAACACGGCCCCGGCCAGCGGCAGCAGCCGTACGCCGGTCTCCAGCGCGCCGTAGCCGAGGACGAACTGGAGGAACTGCGTGGCGTAGTAGATGGCGCCGTAGGTGCCGAAGAAGAAGAACAGCACCGCGAGCATCGAGCCGCTGAAGGGCCGCAGCAGGAACCTGCGCACGTCCAGCATGGGGTGCGGGTGGCGCAGCTCCCAGGCCACGAAGGCGATCAGACCGGCCCCGGCAACAACCGCCGCGGCGACCGGTCCCGCGCCCCAGCCGAAGTGCGGGCCCTCGATCGTCGCGTATACCAGGCTGCCGACGGAGACGATGGAGAGCAGCCCGCCGACGTAGTCGATGCGGCCCGCACCGGCCGCCCGGGACGGCGGTACGAGGACCAGCGCGCCGATGACGGCGAGGACCGCGACGGGGACGTTGACCAGGAAGGTCGAGCCCCAGGCGTGGTCCTCCAGGAGCCACCCGGCGACCAGTGGCCCGACCGCGATGGCGAGTCCGGAGGTGGCGGTCCAGGCCGTGATGGCGCGGGCGCGCTCGCCCCTCGGGAAGACCGCGACCAGCAGGGACAGCGTGGCCGGCATGACGACGGCGGCGCCGACGCCCATGACGGCGCGGGCCGCGATGACCAGCCCCGTCTCGTGGACCAGGCTGCCCATCACCGAACCGCCCGCGAAGATCACCAGACCGGTGACCAGGGCCCCGCGTCGGCTGTACTTGTCGCCGATCGCGCCGAGCACCAGCATCAGCGCGGCGTACGGGACGGTGTAGCCGTCGATGACCCACTGGAGGTCGCTGCTGCTCAGGCCCAGGTCGGTCGTCATGTCCGGGGCGGCCACGATCAGGGACGTGTTGGCCATGACGACGATCAGCAGGCTCAGGCAGAGCACGAGGAGAGCCCACCAGCGCCGGGCGTAGGGCCCGGGCATCTTCTCGACGGGGGTGGTGGCGAGTAGGGGCATGGAGGCTCCCGGAGACAAGCGAGGGCGAGTTAATTGCCCATGAGTGAGCAGACAAGAGCAGCGTAGTTTGTTGCACATGGACGTGCAAATAAGGCGCCCGCCAACCGGGGGCGCCTACTGAACGGGGAGAGTGGCCTACTCGGCCGAACGGGGAGGGCGGCCTACTCGGCCGAACGGGGGGGCGGCCTACTCGGCCGGGACGGACTTCGCGCGCACCGCCGGGCGCACGGCCTCGACGACGGCCCGCGCCCGCCGCTCCGGCACACCGGCCGCGATGAGCATGGCGGCGGCGGTCCGGGTGCCGTCGTCTTCCAGGGCACCGGTGTTGACCTGCTCCAGGAGCGCGACGACCATCGCCTCGAGCCCCGCGCTCAGCACGGCGGGGGGCAGGTGGGCCGGGAAGGCCCCGTCCCGCTGGCCGCGCTCCAGGATGGCGGTGACCTCGGCGCGGGCCGGGGCCAGGATCTCGGCCACGCGCTCCACGCCCAGGTCGTGCCGGGCCAGGGCCAGCAGCATGCGGTAGCGGTCTCCCACGGACCACATCAGCAGCGTGAAGTGCGCCAGCGCCCGGTCGGCCGGTTCGTCCGGCTGCGCCGCGTCGGCCATCGCGCCCCGCAGCACCTCGGACGCCTCCTCGGCGAGGGCCTCCAGGAGCGCCGCACGCCCCGGGAAGTGGCCGAAAAGGGTACGCCGTACGACACCGGCGGCCCGGGCCAGCTCCTCCAGCGTGGTGTCCGGGTTCCGCCCCAGCTCCCGGCGGGCGGTGGCCAGGATGCGCGCCCGGTTCGACCGCGCGTTGCGGCGCTGCGGCTCACGGGCGACGGGCTTGGTCACGGGAACCTCGGGGCGGTGCGGCGTGCGGGTACGAGTGCGGGGCTCCCATTCTGGCACGGAGGGCACGAGGCCCGGCCGCACCCGGCTCGCCACCGCTTCTGCGCGGAGTGGCGGCGAGCCGGGTGCGCCGTGCCGGGTGCGCCGTGCCTCACTTCAGTCCGTTGTCCAGCGCGGTCATCAGACGGCCGTCCGAGGTGTCGCCGGACATCTCCCAGACGAAACCGCCCAGCAGCCCCTTGGACTTGACCCAGTCGGTCTTCTTCCCGATCGACCAGGTGTCGTCGAAGGACCACCACTGGCCCCCCGGACCGGTGTAGCCGAAGGTGGACACCGACTCCTCGTCGTGGTGGACGGCCATGGACGGGTAGCTGCCGATCAGGTTGCTGTAGCCGCGGACCCCGGCCTCCGCGGGGAACTGGCCGGGTGCCGCGCCGCCCGCGTCCTGCCACTCACCGGCGACGCCGCCCTCGCTGACGCCCTGCCAGCCGCGCCCGTAGAAGGGGAAGCCGACCGTCAGTTTGCGCGGGTTGACCCCGGCGTCGAGATACGTCCGGATCGCGTTCTCGACGCTGAAGTGGAAGGGGTAGGGGTCCTCCGCGTCGGCGTAGAGGTTGGAGGCGTGCCCGGTGCGGTTGGGCTCCCAGGAGTTGTCGCTGCCCGAGCCGTGGAAGTCGTACCCCTGCACGTTGGCGTAGTCGAGGGAGTCGAAGATCCTGGTCAGGTCCCAGCCTGCCTCGATCTTCGCCGGGTCGGCCGGGGTGAACGCCGTGAGCAGCTTGTGCTCGCCGCCGAGCGCGTCGAGCTGGGCGCGGAACTCGGCGAGCAGGGCGGTCAGGTTGTCCTTGTCCTGGGCGCCGTAGTGGTTGCCCGGGTGGCCCTCGGAGCCCGGCCACTCCCAGTCGATGTCGATGCCGTCGAAGATGCCGGCCGCGGTGCCCGGACCGCCCGCGCCGTTGTAGACGGGCAGGTTGCCCTTGATCCACACGTCGATGCAGGACTCGACGAACTTCTTCCGGGACTCCGGCGTCGCGGCGGCGTCCGAGAAGAACTTCGAGTACGTCCAGCCGCCGAGCGACACGACGACCTTGAGGTGCGGGTACTTGGCCTTGAGCTTCTTCAGCTGGTTGAGGTTGCCGCGCAGCTTGCCCCAGCCGTCGTCGGCGACCCCGTCGACGGACTGGGCGGCGGACATGGGCCGCGCGTAGTCGGCGTCCGCGTCACCGGCGCCGGTGCCCTCGTCCGGGTCCTGCGGGTTGCCGGAGGTGCCCTTGGTGACGCCGGCCTGGCAGGTGAGGCCGGTCGGGTCGAGGTTCTCGAAGGCGTAGTTGACGACGTCCAGCTGCTTCGCCGCGCCGGAGGTGTCGAGGTTCTTCACGAAGTACTGGCGCCCGTAGATGCCCCACTGCACGAAGTACCCGACCTTGAGCTGCTTGCCCTGGCCGGCCACGTCGTCGGTGGTCGCCTTCACGGCCGCGGAGGCCGCCGAGGAGTTGTCGGCGGTGTCCCGGGCCTTGACGGTGAAGGTGTAGGCGGTGGCCGGGGAGAGTCCGTCCACCGTGACGGTGGTGGTGTCCGCCCCGACGGTCTTCGCCAGGGTGCCGCCGCGGTAGATGTCGTAGGCGGCCACGGCCACGTTGTCGGTGGACTCGTCCCAGGCCAGGCCGACGGTGGTGGCCGTCCTGCCGGTGGCGCGCGGGTTGCCCGGCGCGGTCGGCGGCGTCGGGTCGGTCGCCGGGTCCACCGTCTCGACGGTGAGCGGTTCACTGGCCGGTCCGACGTTGCCGCGCCTGTCGATGGCCCGGACGGTGAAGGTGTAACTCGTCGCCGGGGTCAGGTCGGTGACGGTCGCGGAGGTGCCGCTCGTGGTGGCGACGGTCTCCGTGCCCTTCAGGACCTCGTAGGAGGTGACGGGGTGGTCACCGGGCCGGGCCGCGGCCCATTTCAGCGTGACCCTGTGCGCGGTGACCGCGGTCGCCTCCGGTGCGCCGGGGGCGGTCGGCGGCACGTCGGGGGTGCCGTCGCACTTGTCGCCGTTGACGGTGCAGCCGGTCGGGGTGCCGACCGGGCCGGTCGCCGAGAACTGGTAGCTGTAGGGCTCGGTGGTACCGCCCGCCGGGACCCTGCCGTTGTAGTAGGCGTTCTCGACGGTCACGTGCCGGCCGGAGACCGTGGCTTCGCCGTAGAGGTGCCCGCTCACGGACACGCCCGGCGGCAGGTCGAACTCCAGGGTCCAGCCGTCGGAGGCGGCCGTGCCGTTGTTGTGGACGACGTATTTGCCCGTCCATCCGGACCCGTTGCTCTGGGAGGTGAAGGTCGCCGTCAGTGTTCCGGCCGCCTGGGCGGGTGCCGCGAGCGCGGTGAGCGCCGCGAGCGGCAGCAGCAACGCGGTCACCAGGGCGGCGATCCGCGTTCTGATCCTGGTCGGTGGTCTGCGCCTGTGGTACATGGCTCTCCCTGTGGTGGTGGGGTGGTACAGGGGTGAGGTGAACCGTGCGCGCGTGAGGGAGTCGAGCGCCCACAACGTAGAAGGTCTGGACCAATGCGTCAACCGTGCGCTCGGGGCTTGCCCGCGCACTGGTCCCGGTAGCCGAAGCTGTCCGAGATCCACTTCTTCCAGTCGGACTCGGACATGTTGTAGGTGATCCGCGCGCACAGGTCGCCCGCCGGGTCCCGGAACATGTGCCAGACCCGGGCCGCCTTGTCGGCTCCCAGGGAGATGAGACGACCGCCGTCCCGGCTGAAGGCGACGGCCTCGGCGGGACCGGTGTGGGCGGGGATGCGGGCGGAGACCTCTCGGGCTCCGTGCGGATGGATCACGACGGAGCCGTCGTCGCCCGCCGAGGCGAACCAGCGGCCGTCGGGGCTGTAGGCGACCGAAAGCACCGTGCCCCGGTGCACCCCCACCCCTACGAACGCTTCGGCATCGTGCTCCTGCCGCCAGACCGTGCCGTCCCGGGTTCCGACGATCAGAGTGCGCCCGTCCGGGCTGATCACCAGGGCGGTGACCCTGTCCTGGGCGTCGAAGGTGCGGACCCTTCCGGCCTTCGCGTCGGCGACGCCCCCGGTGTCGTCGCAGGCGTACGCGACCTGCATCCCGTCCTGGCTGACGGACAGATGCTGCGCCGAGCACCTGATGTCGATCGACGCGCTGGGCGTACCGGCGGCCTTGGCGTCGAGATCTTCGAAGAGGAGCTTGCCCGCGTACGAGCCGACCACGATCTGCCGGCCCCAGGGCATGAAGGCCGCGCTGCTGACCGGACCGACGGAGGAGTCGAGGGCGACCGTGCGCGCCTCGGGCCCCTCCGCCCACAGCCGCAGAGCGTCGGGGCTCACGATCAGCAGGGAGGTGCCGTCGGGCGAGTAGGACAGGCTCAGGACACCCTGCGGGAGGTCCAGTGTCGCCACTTGGACGCCGGTCTCCTGGTCGAAGACGCGCACCCCTTCGCTGCCGCCGACCGCCACCTTGGCCCCGCGGGGGTCGACGGCGAGGGCGTCCGGGGCGCTGGCGTCGTCGGGCCCGGTTCGCAGGAGGGCGTTCCGCGCGTCCCAGCGGCGCAGTGTCGCGTCCTCCCCGAGCGAGACCAGTTCACTTCCGCCGCGCGAGAACGCGACGAAGTCGACGGGACCCGCGTGGCCGGTGAGCGGAAAACCGATCGGGGACCCGGTCGCCGGGTTCCACTGGCGGATCGTCCTGTCGGCCCCCGCCGTGGCGATGCGGGAGCCGCCGGCGGCGAAGGCGATGGCCCGGATCGCGCCCCGGTGACCGGACACGGCCCGGCCCGCCGCCTCACCGGAGTCCGGGTCCCAAAGGCGCAGTCCGCCGTCTTCGGTACCGACGGCGAGGGCATCCCCCTCCGGCGCGAAGGCGATGTCGCTGATCACGTCGTGCGGGTACGGAATGACGACCCCATCGGCACCCACCGCGCCGACGTCCCGGACGTGGACCTCGGACCCCCCGTTGTTGAGCGCGTCGAAGGCGAGCTTTCGGCCGTCGGGGCTGAAGACGACCCGGTCGCCCGTCACGCCCAGGGGTTCTCCGAGGCGCCTTCCGCTGCCGGCGTCCCAGATCCGCAGGCCTCCCCCGGCCACGGCGACGGTCGTCCCGTCGGGACTGAGCGCCAGGGAAGTGGTGGTGCGGCGGTCCGTGGCGAATTCGTTGATCTTCTTCCCGGACGCCGCGTCCCAGAGCACGACGGCCGTTTCGAAGGCCGCGGCAAGACGTTTCCCGTCGCGCGAGAACGCGAGGGCGAGCACCCTGGAATCCGTCATTTCCGCGGCTTCCAGGGCGGGCCCGGACGGGCGGCCGGTGGCGGTACTCCAGAGCGTCGGCCGCTCCTTCCCCCCGAAGGCGACCCGCCCGCCGTCGACCGTCATGGCGGCCCGGCCGTCGGGACCGCTGTCGACTTCGGTGACCCGCAGCAGGTTGGGGCGGGAGTAGGCGGCGTCGAGCGCGGCGTCGTAGGCGGCGCCCTCCACCGACGGTCTCCCGGCGAGGGACCGTGCCGCCATCAGCCGTCCATAGGCTCTGACGTCGTAGCCCGTCTCGGCATTGGCCAACTCGACCTGCGCCCGCTGGATCGCGCTCATCACCGTGGCGTCACGGGCGTTCGCGTTCGCCCGGTCCCTTTCGGCCGTCGCGAACCAGTACTGGATCCCGAAGGAAACGGCCAGGGTGAGGATCAGTGCCATGGCCAGCGCGCCCACGAGCAGCAGTGCCCGGTGTTCCTTGACCTCGGCGTTGTCCAGTGCGCGTTTCGTGGATCCGTGGATCGGAGCCGCCAGCGTCGCCACGGCGTCGCGGAAACCCGCGTGCCACAGGGAGAGGCGGTCGGCGTCACGGGACCAGGTGAGGTCCTGCCACAGCGGTTCCGCCTCGAAGTACCCCGACAGACTCCGCGGCAGGGCGTCGGTCACCGACCAGTCGAAGTCTCCCGCTTCGTCGTCCCACCTGATGGTCCCGTCGGTCAGCGCGATGAGGAAGGTGTCGCTCGTCCTGTTGCGCTGCCAGAACTCGATCTCCTTGCCCACCCACTTCGACTCCGCGGCGGCCGGCGAGGCGAGCAGCACGAAGAACCGCGCGTCGGCGAGCGCGCGCTCGATCGAGGCGCCCAGGGCGTGGGAGGCGGACAGGTCCGTCTGGTCCCGGAAGACGTTCAGTGCCCGGATGCGGTACCACTTCTTGGCGAGGCGGGTGAGTCCGCGCTGGATCGACGGGGCGAGCCGGGAGTCGGCCGCCCGGCTGTACGACACGAAGGCGTCGATCCGCCTGCCGTCACCGCTGCCCATCCCTACGGGCGGGCCGTCCGCCCGGCGTCGCGCCGCAGGTCGTCGGCGTCGTCGCGTGGCCCGGGTACCTGCCCGATCAGCGCGTCGGCCTCGCGGACGCCGGCCAGGCGCGCGAAACCGGCCGCGTAGCCGTGGATGTGCTGCTGCACGAGCTGGAGTTCGGCCCGGCAGGCTGCGTTGTCCGACCAGGTGGATTCCGAGCCGTCCGGATGGGCCAGTTCGAACTCGCGCAACCGCGGGTGCCACTTCGACAGAAACGGCCTCAACTCACGGTTGAGCATGGTGATCGCCAGGTACTCCACCGTCTGGCCGCTGGGGACGACGGGAGAGGGGCGGGTCACCTTCAGCGTCTCCCGCGTCGTCGCGAACAGCCCGTACATCGACGTGAGGGCCTCGCGGACGACGCCCTCGTCGTCGGCGAGGGGTTGGGTGGACACCCGCGTCACCGTTTCGACGAACATGTGCCAGGCGACCTGTCGCGAGTCGTTGTTGACCGCGAAGGTCAGCTCGCTCAGCTGCGGGATGGTGACCTTCACCTCGGTCAGGCGCGCCGCCTTCCGGTACCACTCACTGGCCAGCAGCGCCACCACGGCCGCGAGCGCTCCCGTGACGGCGAAGAGGCTGCGGCTGGTCACCCGGGTGAGGCTGTAGAGGACCAGACCGGCGATCCCGCCGGTGACCGAGGCCAGCAACAGACGGATCACCGCCCGGCGGACGACTCTGACCTCCCAGCGCGGTCGGTCACCAGGCCGCACAGACAGCTTCCTCACCCGCCCCCCTCGAATGTCCGGACGGGGAGAAGATATCGCCCCGGCGGGGCCGGGCGAAGTCGAACACGGGGATTCCGGCCCGGCCGCGAGGGACAGAGGTGTCGCGGCAACACACCTTTGCGCCCGGGCACTTGACGCGGACCGGGCCGTCGTCACCTTGTTCCGTTCAGCCCGTCACCCACACACCCGCGCGCGCGGCGGTGCTCGCCGCGCGGGCCGCACGGTCGGCGTCGGCCTCGGTGAGGGGCCGGCCGGTGTTGAGCAGCGCGTAGTAGAGCGGAGCGGAGACGGCCGCCACGACACCGTGCGGGTCGGTGCCGTCCGGGACTTCACCCCGGGCGACGGCGTCCCGCACACAGCCGGCCCATTCGTCGACGCGTACGGCGTAGAAGCGGTGCAGGGCCTCGGCCGCCTGCTCGTTGCAGAGGGAGGCCGCGATCAGCGCCTTGAAGAGCCGCCCTTGGCGGGGGTCGTCGAGCGTCTTGACGACGAGGCGCGCGTTCGCCCGGAGATCGTCCTCCAGTGCGCCCGTGTCGGCACGGGGCAGCGACTGGTCCGCCATGTCGGCCAGCAGGTCGGCGGCGAGACCGCCCGGGGTCCCCCAGCGGCGGTAGACCGTCGTCTTGCCGACGCCCGCGCGGCGGGCGATCTCCCCCAGGTCGAGCGCGTCGAAGCCCTCGGCGGCGAGCGCGTCGCCCGCCGCCAGGAGGACGGCCTCGCGGATACGGGCGGTGCGGCCTCCGGGGCGCAGGGTCCCGGGGGCGGCTGGGTCCGGCATCACGACTCCCTCGTCTCTCTCACGGCGCGCTCACGACGCCAGGCCTCCACCTTATCGGAACCACAGTTCCTTTACCGCCCGGCATCGTGCTACCTTCCGGAACCGTAATGGAACCTCAGACCCATTAACGATTCCGAAGGGAACGCCATGCCCACCACCACCGCCACCGCCGGGGCAGGGGCCACCGCCGGGGCAGGGGCCGATCCGCAGCGGCTCACCGGCCGGTCGAAGCTGGTCCTCGCGGTCCTGCTGGTCGCTCAGTTCATGCTGGCCGTCGACTTCTCGATCCTGAACGTCGCACTGCCCGCGATCGGCGACGGACTCGGCTTCTCCCTGTCCGACCTTCAGTGGGTCGCCACCTCGTTCGCCCTGTCGGCCGCGGGCTTCACCCTCTTCCTCGGCCGTATCGGCGACCTGGTCGGACGCAAGAGGATCTTCATCGGCGGCATCGGCCTCCTGGGCCTCGCCTCCCTGCTCGGCGGCCTCACCACCAGCCCCGAGGTATTGCTCGTCGCCCGGGTCGCCCAGGGCCTGGCCACCGCCGCCGCCACCCCGGCGGGACTGTCCCTGCTGACGACCTCGTTCGCCGAAGGCCCCCTGCGGCAGAAGGCGCTCGGCATCAACGGCGCCCTGATGTCGGCCGGCTTCACCACCGGAGCGATCCTCGGCGGTGTCCTGACCGATCTGCTCTCCTGGCGCTGGGCCTTCTTCGTCAACGTGCCCGTGGCGCTCGCGGTCGTACTCGTCGCCCCGGCCGTCATCAAGGAGTCCAGGCCCGTCGCCCGGGCCGGCCTCGACCTGCCCGGCGCGCTCACCGTCACCCTCGGTCTGCTCGGTCTCGTCTACGGCATGACCCGGGCCGGCGAGTACGGCTGGACCCACCCGCACGCGCTGGCCGGGCTGGGCGGGGGCGCGCTCCTGCTCGCCGTGTTCGTCCTGATCGAGCGCAGAGTGGCGGCGCCGCTGGTACCGCTCGGGACGCTGGGGCGGCGCAACGTGGCCTGGGGCAATGTGCTGGGTCTGCTCGCCTTCGCCACCGAGACCTCACTGGTCTACCTGCTCACCCTGTACCTCCAGAAGACCCTGGGCTTCTCCGCCCTCGCGGCCGGTGTCTCCTTCGGCGTCCTCGGTGCGGGCACCGTCGTCGGCGGGCTGGTCGCCCCCCGATTGCTCGCCAGGACGTCCACGCCGGCCGTGCTCGTCCTCGGCGGCCTCGTCCAGGCGGTGTCCACGGCGGCCCTGCTCCTCCTCGGTACGACGACCGGGTCGTCCCTCGCCCTGCTGCTGCCCGCCACCTTCTTCGGCGGCGTCGGCAACATGCTGGTCATCGTCGGTTTCATGGTCACGGCCACCAGCGGACTGCCGGACGCCGAACAGGGCCTGGCCACCGGCCTGGCCTCGATGTCCCAGCAGGTCGGCATCACCATGGGCACTCCGGTCATGTCCGCCGTCGTCACCGCCGGCACCGCCGGGGCGGCCACCGCCTCCGCCGTCCACCGGGGCGTCACGACGGCCGTCGCCGTCAACGCGGCCCTGGTCCTCCTCGGCGTCGCCGTCGCCGCGCTCTTCCTGCGCGGCGGCGCCGACCGGCCGTCCGGGGTGACGCCCCGCGGAAGCCGGCCGGCGCCGCGGACACGGTCGTGACCGGCCCCGGTCCCGAGGAGGGCTCAGCGTTTGAGCGTGAAGGTGAAGTCGTCGGACAGCCTGTCGCTCAGCCGGACTGCCGAAACGAGTCTGCCCTCCGTGATCAGTCTCCCGGCCTCGGCCCGCGAAAGACCGCACCCTTCAGCGATCAGCCGCACCGGCCGGACAGGGATCCGCGCCGCGAAGCGAACCGAGACATCGATCACCTCGCAATCCGGGTGAACTGTTCCGCCGGTGTCGAGGCGCCAGGCGTCGTCCCAGTCGAGGGCGACGCGGTTGCGGCGCCGCACGACCGGATCCTGCAGCAGTTCGGCCGCCAGGCCGGGGTCGTTCGCATGCAGGCGGTCCAGCAGCCCGGGCGGTACGGAGCGCACGTTCATCCGCTCCAGGACCGTGAGCTTCGCCGTGTCCCCGCAAGCGGTGCAGTGCACGAGGAGCCAGGCGTCGAGGAGCTTGTGGTGCGCGTTGACGCGGAACTTGCCGCTTGCCCGGAAGTGTCTGGACGCACACGTGTGGCAACGGCGGAGGACGAGGGGCAGGCAGGTGGGTACGACGACCCAGTTGTCGAGCACAGGGGTACACCGGTTTCAGTGAGAAGACCGCAGCAGAAAGGAGCGCGTGGCACATGAGCGGCGCGCGACGGATCAGCACTCGGGGGGTCTCACACGGTGTACAACGGCACGTCCTTGCCTGGGCGACTCGGTCCGGCAGCACGGTAGTGACACACGGCGACGGTCTTCCAGCGGTTTTCGGGCGCCTCACCGCGGGCCGGGTTCGTCGGGGAGGCCGCCGAAGGACGGCAGGACCAGGGCCGAGTGGGCCGGCCGGGGCTGCGGGGCGGGCAGGGCGCTGAGGGCGCGCAGTCGGGCGTTGCGCTGCTCCAGCGCCTGGGCGGTGGTCGGGAAGAGGGTGGCGCCGCCCTCGCCGACCAGGTCCTGGTTCAGGGTCACGAAGTCACGGGTGGCGTGCTCGTACGCGGCGAAGCCCTCGGCGTGGTCCCGGCCGGCGAGTGACCCGGCGAGCATGTAGGCGCCGACGAGGGCGAGGCTGGTGCCCTGGCCGGTGAGGAACGAGGGCGCGTACGCGGCGTCGCCCAGCAGCGCGACCCTGCCCTCGGTCCAGCGCGGCATCCGGATCTGGCCGACCGCGTCGAAGAACACGTCGTCCGCGTCGTGGAGGGCACCCAGGATGCCCGGGACCTCCCACCCGGCGTCGGCGAAGACGTCGGCGAGCAGGGCCCGTTGGGCCTTCGGGTCGCCGAAGGCGTCGTAGGGCGGCTCGGGCTGGGCGAAGTTGAGGAAGGCGTGGACTTCCTCGTCGTCGCCCACGGCGTAGACGGCCGCTGCCCTGCCCGGGGTGTTCCACATGACCGTCTCGTGGGAGAGGCCGAGGGTGTTGGGCATGGTGAACACGGCGAAGCAGTAGCCGAGATGGCGGTGGAACTGCTCCTCGGGGCCGAACAGCGTCTCGCGGGTGCGCGAGTGCATGCCGTCCGCGCCGAAGACCATGTCGAAGGTGCGGCTGCCGCCGCCGTGGAAGGTGACGTCGACTCCGTGGGCGGACTGGTCGAGCGTGTCGACGGAGTCGTTGAAGAGGAACTCCACGTCGTCCCGGACGGCCATGTACAGCGCGTCGGTCAGGTCCCCTCGCCGTATCTCCAGGTCCCGTCCGGTCACTCCGCCGGTGACGGCGTGCGGGTGGAGCGAGGTCACCTCGTCGCCGTCCCCGTCGAGGAAGGTGATCCGGCGCAGGTCGATGTGCGCGTCGCGCAGTCGCGGCAGGATTCCCATCTTCTCCACGACGTCGAGTGCGGTGCCGCGTACGTCGATGGGGTAGCCGCCGCTGCGGAGGGTCCCGGCCTTCTCCACCACGGTGACCTCGTAGCCGTGGCGGTTGAGCCAGAAGGCCAGGGCGGGTCCGGCGATGCTGGCCCCGGAGATCAGGACGCTGCGCCTCGGTGCGGTGCGGGTCATGCTTTGACTCCTTTGCTCATGGTGCGGGTGACGAACAGGGCCGACAGCACGACGATGCCGGCGATGACGAATCCGGTGACGTAGGACGATTCGGCCGCGATCTCCGACCCGGAGGGGGTTCCGGCGGTGAGGAGAGCGCCGCCGAGCTGGCCGCCGACCGCGGAGCCGAGCACGCGGCTCACCAGGATCAGGCTGGTGGCGATGCCGGTGTCGTCCGGGTCGACGGCGGTGGCGGTGCTGGTCATCATCGCCGTGACGCACAGGCCGTTGGCCAGCGCGATCAGCACCTTGCCGACGACGAGGTGCCAGATCTCGGTGTGCACGGCCGCCACGGCGAGCAGGCCGACGGCCATCATGACGACGCCGGTGTTGACGACGGCGCGCGAGCCGAAGCGCCGGTCCCCGAGCCCGCCGAGCGGCCCGGCCAGCGTCGCGGCGATGGCGCCGGGCAGCAGGTAGAAGCCGATCTCGGTGGCGCTGGCCCGGAATCCGTAGCCGTCGCCGCGCTCGTCGAGCAGTTGCGGGACGAGATAGACCGCCATCGTGGTGCCGAGGCAGATCACGAAGGTCAGCACGCACGCCTTCCATATCGCGGGCCGTGCCAGCATGTTCAGGTCGATCATCGGTGCGGCCGCTCGCCGTTCGACCCGCACCCATCCGGTGACGAAGACGGCCAGCAGTACGACGAGGGCGACGAGCACGAGTGGCGCCGAGCCGGCTTCGGGCGCCAGCGCGAGGACGAGCATGAGGGTGACCAGCATCCCGCTCAGGAGCAGCAGGCCGGGCCAGTCGATCCCGGCGTCGTCCGACCGGCCCGGTGGATCGGCCGGCATCAGCCTGTTCACCAGCAGGGTGGACCCGACGACCGCGATCGTCGGCAGCGCGAACATCCAGTGCCGGGAGAGCTGTTCCGCCACCGGGCCGGCCGACAGCATGCCGACCATCGACCCGCCGACGAAGAGTCCGCTGACCACGCCGATGGCCACCTTGGACTCGCCGGCGGGGAGGTGTTTGCGGACCACGATGAACGACAGGGGCAGTGCGCCGATCATGGCGCCCTGCAACACCTGTCCGACCAGCAGCACGGGCAGGTTCGGCGCCAGGGCGGACACCGTGCCGCCGAGCGAGACCACCGCCATCAGGCGGATCAGGACCTTTTTCCCGCCGTAGCGGTCGCCGAACTTGCCCGCCAGCGGGGTGATGAGCGCGCCGGTGATGAGGAGGACGATGCTGAGCAGTGCTCCCTCGGACTGGCTCATGTCCAGTTCGCGTTCCAGGAGCGGGATCGTCGGTGACACCACCGATTCCAGGGCGCCGGTGGACAGTGCCAGTATGCCGAGGGCGCCGACAGCGGCCTTCCCGATGGGGACCGGGGGAGCCAGGGTTGTGGTCATGCGCGTCCTTTCCGTCATGGCCGCAGGAGGGCCGTCGATGGAGCGGTCGAGGAAGCCGGTGCGGGAGCGGTCGACGGAGCCGGTGCGGGAGCGGTCGAGGCAGATCCGGTCGTGGCCGGGGCCGCCCGGCTGCCGAGAGCCGTCACGGCCAGCGCGACGCAGGCCGCCACCGCCACCGCGAGGCCCTCGTGCACCTGGCACAGCAGCGCGCCGGCCGCCGCTCCGGCGACGATGAGCGTGACGGCGGCGGTCCGGCGCAGGGCGCCCCGGCCGCGGGCCGCACCCAGTCGGGAGTCGGCCGCGAGGCCGGTCAGCGTGGAGGTCACGACCACCGTGGTGACGTCCTTGACGGCCAGGTGGCGGGCGATCGCCGCCTGCGCCCCCATGGCCAGGGCGAGTGACGACGCCATGCCCGCCCGGGCGCCGGAGGTGTCCGCGCCGACGACGGCCGGACCGAGGGCCGTCGCGGTCAGGACCAGTCCGACGCCGCCCAGCAGCACCGTGCACCGGCCGCTCCAGCCCGGGGCGGCGGTGCGCAGCACCCGCCCGGCCGTCGCCGCGCCGGCGAGGAAGGACGCGAGCGCCACGACCGGCCCGAGCACCGGCAGCCCCGTACCGCCGCCCGTGGCCGCCATGCCGAGGATGACCACGTTGCCCGTCATGTT
The DNA here is from genome assembly GCF_042893535.1 of Streptomyces sp. NPDC001599. Classification (NCBI taxonomy): domain Bacteria; kingdom Bacillati; phylum Actinomycetota; class Actinomycetes; order Kitasatosporales; family Streptomycetaceae; genus Streptomyces; species Streptomyces sp. NPDC001599. The sequence goes on along the minus strand of NZ_JBIAVA010000006.1, from coordinate 98,772 downwards.
GCCCGCGAACACCTGGTCGAGGCGCAGGTAGCCGACGGCGTCGACGACGCCGGTCGCGAAGGTGAGGGCGAGCATCAGAGCGGGCTGCGTCACCCGCAGACTCACGTTCATCGTCCGGCCGCGTAGCCCTGGGCGCCGCGCGGGTTCGCGGCCGCCCGGAGGACGCCGCTGTCCGGATCGCGTGTGACGACGGACAGGCGGCCCTGGCTCCACGGCCCGGAGACGGTCACGTCGTGGCCGCGTGCGCGCAGTTCCTCGACGACCGCCCCGCCCGCGCGCTCCTCGATCACCAGTCCCCCGGGCGTCCAGGTCCGCGGCCAGAACGAACTCGGTACGGCGGTGGTGTGGAAGGCGGGTGCGTCGATCGCCGCCTGCGGGTCCATGCCCAGCGCCAGCGTGCGTACCAGGTAGATGAGTTGCCACTGGTCCTGCTGGTCGCCGCCGGGTGTGCCGAGGGCGGCCACCGGGTTGCCGTCGCGCAGCAGCAGGGTCGGCGTCAGGGTCGTACGCGGCCGTCGGCCCGGTGTCAGGCGGGAGGGGGCGGCCGGGTCCAGCCAGGTCATCTGGAGCCTGGTACCCAGCGCGAAGCCCAGGTCCGGCACCGCGGGCGAGGACTGGAGCCACCCTCCCGACGGTGTGGCGGAGACGATGTTCCCCCAGCGGTCGACGACGTCGATGTGGCAGGTGTCGCCGCGGGTCTCCCCGGTCTGCTGCACGGTGGGTTCGCCCACGCCGTCGGCCTGCCGGTCGGGCCCCCGGGTGACGAGCGGCGGCATGTACGGGGTGACGCCGATGTGGCCGGGCCGGAAGGCGGTGGAGGCGAGCGGGCGGATCAGACTCGCGCGCTCCTTGCCGTACCGGGGGGACAGCAGCCGGCGCAGCACGGCCTCCGCCTCCGCCGGATCGCGGTGCCCGTAGTACGCCTCCCGGTCGGCCATGGCCAGCTTCAGGGCCTCGGTGAGGGTGTGGATGCCCTCGGCGGTCGACGGATCGAGCCGCGCGTCGTCGAAGTGGTCCAGCATGGTGAGGGCCTGGAGCAGCACGGGCCCCTGGGACCACAGGCCCGCCTTGGCCACCGTGGTCCCCCGGAAGCGCGCGGTGACCGCGGGCTCCAGGGACGGCTGGAAGTCGGTGAAGTCGGCGGCGGTGAGGACTCCGGCGTGGTCGCCGCCCGAGGAGTGCCGGTGGGGCACGGCCGCGAACCCGGCGACGGCCTGCGCGACGAACCCGGTGCGCCAGGCGCGCCGCGCGGCGTCGATCCGGGCGGTCCGCGTCCCGCCCCAGGCCGCCGTGCCCGCCGTGCCCAGCCGGCGCAGGGTGCGGGCGTAGACGGGATTGACGAGAGTGGCGTACGGCGCGGGGACGCGGCCCTCGGGCATCCACAGCGCGTACGACGTCGGCCAGTGCGTGCGGAAGAGCTCCTCGACCGTGGCCAGGACGCGCGCCAACTGCGGTACGACCGGCACTCCGTGTTCCGCGTAGTCGATGGCGTAATCGAGGACGTCGGCGAGTTCCCAGGTGCCGAACTCGGCGAGCAGCCAGAGCCAGGAGTCGACGGCGCCCGGGACGGCGGCGGCGAGCGCTCCCGCGCCCGGGACGTGGTCGAGCCCTTCGGCCCGGAAGTGCTCGATGGTGGCGCCGCGCGGGGCGTGCCCCTGGCCCGCCAGTACCTGCGGCGACGGGTCCGCGGCGGTCGCGAGCACGGCGACGAGGTCACCGCCCGGGCCGTTGAGGTGGGGTTCGGCGACGTGCAGCACGAAGGCACCGGCCACGGCGGCGTCGAAGGCGTTGCCGCCCCGCTCCAGTACGGACTGGGCGGTCGCGGTCGCCAGCCAGTGCGTCGACGCGCACATGCCGAAGGAGCCGCGGAGGGTGGGGCGGGTGGTGTGCGCAGGGGCGTCGGGCGGTGACGGTGGTCGACCGGCCATGTCAGTCACGATCCGTTCGGGTGGTGGGCGGCGTGATGGGCGGCCAGGACGTCGCCGCCGAAGTCGGTCTCCGGGTCCCGCCACACGGCGTGCGCGTGGTTGGCGCCGCGGTGGACGTTGGTCCACTCGATGAGCAGCCGGGGGCCCTGAAGCCGGTAGTAGTGCGGCTCGCCCGGCGCGGTCGGGCCGGCCCAGGCGAGGTGTACGGCGTCCAGTGCGGCGGGGTCGTCGTAGCGGGGCAGGGGGGAGACCCCGTCCGGGACGCGGTCGAGGTAGGCGCCGAGCAGGACGCGCAGCAACTCCCGTTGCGCCTGGTCGAGTTCCGCGCCCGGCACGCCCTTGGGCGCCGGGGTGAGGGCCAGCGCCCGCCGTTCGTCACCGTCGAGTCCGGTGGACGGCTGCTCGGCGCGGTCCGGGGTGTGGGTGCCGGGGCGCCAGAGTTCGCCGCGCCTGATCACGCGGTCGCCGACGCGGGCGCTGTTGCCCGCCACGACGTCGTTCGGGGCGCGGGGCAGCAGGATCGCGCGGGCGGCGGCCTCGGGGCGCAGGGAACGGACCAGTTCGCGCGCCGTGTCCTCGGCCGTCCCCAGCGGGCGCAGCGTCGAGCCGCCCAGGAGGGGCGAGGCGGCGGGGTCGGCGCCCAGAAAGCAGGGGGTGGTGGCGACGACGCGCCCGCCCACGACGAGGTTGTTGAGCGAGACGTGGTGGCCGCCGAACCGCCAGCCCCACGGCCGCGGCCCGCCGGGCTCGCCGAAGACGCGCAGGTAGTACATGCCGGGGTCGCGGGTCCGCTCCCTCCCCCAGTTCACCGAGAAGCCCTCGACGTGGTCGAGCACGTTCTCCAGACCGAGCACGGTGGCGACGGTGACGTATCCGGCTTCGGACAGCCCGCCGGCGACCAGTCGCATGGCCAGGCGGTGCTGGGCGGGGCGCTGCTGGTGGAAGGTCAGGCCGCCGTGGTCCGTGGGCGTGTAGTACCAGCGGGTGCGTTCACCCTCGGCCTCGCCCGGGGCCGGTGCCGGTCCGGTCGCGGCCTCGCGCTGGTCGGCGTCCAGGGAGTGCAGCCACGCCCGGGCGGCCTCGGCCATCCGGTCCGCGACGTCGCGGGCGGCGTCAGTCACGTCCCTCGACCCCGAGGAACTCGCGCACCCAGTGGGCGACCGTGTCCGCGAACTCCACCGCGATCCCGTGGCGTCCGCCCTCGATCGGGCGCAGCTCGGCGTCCGGGATGCGTCGTTCCATCAGGAGGGCGCCTTCGTAGGGCGCCAGCCGGTCCTGCGTGCCGTGCACGATCAGGGTGGGTGCGGTGATGTCCCCGAGGCCGTCCCGTATCTCGTGCCGGCGGGCGGCGTCGTGGCGGCGGACGCTCTGCTCGGGGGTGCGGCGGGTGAGGGTCCCGGCCGGCCGGGCACGCTGCCCGCTCTGGCCCTCGGGCGTGAAGAAGAAGTCCGCGGCCGCCTTCTGCCGGTCCTCGTGGGACATCTCCAGGAGTTCGTCGATCGCCGCGCTGCCCATCGCGTAGCTCGGCGTGGTGGCGACCAGGACGAGCGACGCCACCCGTTCGGGGTGCCGGCGTGCGGCGTGCTGGGCGACGGCGCCGCCGAAGGAGGTGCCCAGCAGGTGCGCCCGCGCGAGCCCCAGCGCGTCGAGCAGCGCGACGAGGTCGTCGGCGAGGACCTCGGGCGTGTAGGGATCCGGCGGGTTCACGGTGATCCCCGAGTCGCGCTGGTCGTACGAGATCGCCCTGATCCCCGCACCCAGTCCCGCGCGGAGCGTGGCGAACTGGGTGCGGTCGCTCTCCCCGCCGTGGACGAGCAGGAGCGGCACACCGTCGCCGCTGTCGAGGAACCCGACGTCGAGTTCACCCGCTCGTACGGTCTCTTGCTGCTGCTTGGTCATCACTGACCTCCACTAGAGAGATAATTTTCTTATTCGAGATTCTTCTATCACTTCATGGGCCGCCTGAAGGAAGGCTCCGACGCGGGTGCGTTTGGTGCCTGGCGACGAGGTGCAGCGTGGGTGGACGGCTACGGGCCGGGCGTCATACCCGGGAGCCAATCTGGAGTGATACCGGAGTAGGGGGAGGGGCGGTCAGCCCGCCCGCACCCACCCGCGCAGCGCGCCGCAGTACGCCTCGGTCAGCCGGGCGATGACCTCACGGCGGGACAGACCCGTCTCCCGCAGCAGGTCCTGGATCTCCCGGGGGTCGAAGATCATGTTGCTGAGGAACAGGGCGTGTTCGAGCATCCCGTCCGGCAGGCCGATGTCGTCGAGCAGTCCGCGCACGGGCTCGCTCCAGGCGTCCCGCAGCGCGACGATGATCTCGTTGCCGTCGTGCAGCCGCTCCAGGTAGCCCCGGCGGGACCGCAGTTGCACCAGCGCCGGGCCGTGCTCGGCCAGCAGGTCCACCCACTTGTCCACGAGGGCGTCGAACAGCGGCCGCCCCTGCGCGGCCGAGGCGAGGCTGAAGTCGCGGAGCTCCTCGACGACGCTGAGCACATAGGCCGCCAGCACGTCGTCCACCGAGGAGTAGTAGCGGTACGCGGTGGCCGGACCGATCTCCGCGCGGGACGCGACCGCCTGCATGGTGAGCCGGTCGGGCGCCTCCCGGGCCAGCTCACCGACGGCCTGGAGGAGGCGGCGGTGGTTGCGCCGGGTGTCGCTGCGCGGCTTGCGCCGCCCGCGCGGGGCGGCCTGCTGGTCGGTCACGGGCCTCCTCCGCCTCACAGAAGTGCAGGCAAAGGGTATCGCCTCGGTGTGCCGGCCCCGGCCGAGGTGTCGTGCGCGGCCCTCAGGAGCGCGCCTGGGCGAAGTAGCGGACGATCCGCTCCAGCCCGACCCACAGGTCGTCCTCGGAGGCCGCGAAGGAGATCCGGAGGTGCCCCTCGCCCGAGGGCCCGTACTCGGCACCGGCCCGGACGAGCACCTGGCACGCGGCGAGTTCGCGCGCGACCACCTCCGAGGGCAGGTCCGCGTCGTAGCGCAGGAACCCGTAGAACGCGCCCTCCGGCGGCACCAGGTGCAGTCCGGGCACGCCGGACAGCCGCCCGACGACCAGGTCGCGACGCTGCCGGTACCGGTCGGCCATGGCCCCGACGACGCCGTCCGGCAGGTCCAGGGCGGCCAGGGCCGCGTGCTGGACCGCCGTGTTCAACGAGCCGTTCCAGGTCCGGTGCACCTGGGCCGCCGCGTCCAGCACCTCACGCGGCCCGGTCAGGTATCCCACCCGCCAGCCGGTCATCGCGTACGTCTTGGAGAACGTCTGCACGTACACCGTCCGCTCGCGCAGCGACTCGATCTCCAGCGCCGAGGTCGGTTCGTGGCCCGGGTAGGTCAGCCGGTGGTACGCCTCGTCGCTGACGACCAGGACGTCGGTGCCGTCGAGGAGCTTGCCGAGGACCTCGAGTTCCTCCCCGCGGTGCACGATGCCGGTCGGGTTCGACGGGTTGGAGAAGATCATCATCTTGGCGCCGGGGAGCGCGGCGGCCAGCGCGTCGAGGTCCCAGTGCAGGTCCGGGGCGAGCGGGACGAAGTCCACGGTGCCGCCGGCGAGGACGACCAGGTCGGCGTAGAGCGAGTAGGCGGGCTCCGGGACGACCACTCGGTCGCCGGGGCCGATCGTCGCGAGCACGACCGCCGCCAGCGCGGCGGTGGCGCCGTGGGTGACCAGGACGTCGTCCGCGTCCCACGCCCCGCCGGGACGCTCCGGCAGCCTCGCCGCGAGCGCGGCACGCAGCTCCCGCAGGCCACGCTGGTCGGCGTAGTGGGTGTGCCCCTCGCGCAGGGCGGACACCGCCGCCTGAACCACCGTCGGCGGCGTCGGGAAGTCCGGCTCCCCCATGGCCAGGGAGACGGCCCCCGGCGGGGCCGGGGCGAGGGCCGGGCGGCGCGAACGGCGGCGCAGTTCCGCGATCCGGGAGGCGGGCGGGGTGGCGATCATCGGGCCACCACCGCGCGGTCGGGGCGCGCGGCGAGGATGCGCCCGCGGAGCGCGTCCTCCTTCTCGGCGACCCCGTCGACCGCTTCCACGACCTCCGCCACCCGCCGCCGGGGAACGACGACGACGCCGTCGGCGTCACCGACGAGCACGTCGCCGGCCTCCACGACCATGCCGCCGACCGCCACCGGAGCGCCGACGGCACCGGGCCCGTCCTTGAAGGGTCCGGCGGGGGTGATCGCCCGCGCGTACACGGTCAGGCCCATCTCGGACAGGGCCCGTACGTCGCGGACCGCGCCGTCGACCACGGCGCCGGTGACCCCGGTGTTCACCATGATCTCGCCGATGAGGTCGCCGACCAGCGCGCGGGTCGTGTCCCCGTGGCCGTTGACGACCAGGACGTCGCCGGGCCGGGCCTCGTCGAGTGCCCGGTGGACGGCGAGGTTGTCGCCCGAGCGCACGTCCACCGTGAGGGCGTTGCCCAGGAGGGCGGCGCGTTCGGTGAGCAGCCGGATGCCGCCGTCCATGACCGTCATCCGCTCCAGCGCGTCGCCGACGTGGGCGGCCGGCACCTCCCCCAGACGGCGCGTCCCGGCCGCGGCGGCGCGGTCCCAGCTCGGAGCGACGGACACGCCGTCCGTCGCCGCAGCAATGAACACGATGACACTCCCTTCTCATGACGCACCTCTTAAATGAGGTAGTCATCTCAGATAAGAGTGACCATAGCCGTCCCACCGCCCGGCCACAATGCCCGGCGGCGTCGAGACGCTAGTCGGCCGCGATCGTCACCCGGTCCAGCCGGACCGCCGTCGGTGCCGCGGCGATGGAGCGGACCACGTCCTGGGACCGCTCGTCCGCCACCTGCCCGAAGATCGTGTACTGCCCGTTGAGCCGGGGCGTCGGCGCGAGCGTGATGAAGAACTGCGAACCGGTGCTGTCCCGGCCGAGGTTCGCCATGGCGAGCTGGAAGGGCTGCTCGAATCCCCGGTCGGGGCGGATCTCGTCCGGTATCCGGTATCCGGCGCTGCCGTGCCCGGTCCCCAGCCGGTCGCCGCCCTGGACGACGAACCCGGGCACTCGGCGGTGGAAGACCGTGCCGTCGTAGAAGCCGCCGCGGCCGGTGGTTCCGGTCAGGGGGTCGGTCCAGGCGCGGCTCCCGGTCGCCAGGCCCACGAAGTTGTCCGCGGTGTAGGGGGTTTCGTCGGGACGCAGGGCGAGGCGGATGTCGCCGCACCCGGTGTGGAGGACCGCGGCCAGGGTCCGGTAGGTCCGCAAGGAGGCGGAGAAGGGACGGCGGGCGGGTGTCCGGCGGACCCGGACCGGGGCGTCGCGCAACGGGTCGCCCTGGGGGTCGAACGCGGTCGGGTCGCTGCGGTCCCCGCATCCGACCGTGCCCGGGGCGCCGTTGGCCGGGGCCGACGGGAGCGACAGGGACGACGAGGACGACGGGGACGAGGGCGAGGGCGAGGGCGAGGGCGACGGGGACGACGACGAGGGCGACGGGGGCGACGGGGGCGACGAACCGAGCCACACCGGGTGGCCCTCCAGCGACTCCAGGCGGTGGGCCCGCCACAGCTCGCGGACCTCCGCCGAGGCGTGGGCCAGCAGCGTGTCGAGGTCGGTCGCCGCCTGCGCGTCGAGCACCGCGCGCATGGTCGTCGTGTCGTGGTACTTGTCGAAGAGCGAGCCGTTGTTGTGCTCGAGGGTGAAGCACTGGTCGACGAAGACCCGGTCGGGCAGCTCGTACTGGACGTAGCGCCGCATCATGGCGGCCACCGGGGCCCACGCCTCGCCGCCGAACTCGACGCCCGGACCGGCGAAGGCGTCGGTGGCGAGCCGCAGTGCCGGGCCGTGTCCCCGCTCGCGGCGCACCCGCTGCCAGGTGACGCGGCTGTCGCCCTGGTTGATCTCCGTGATGAAGTCGGCCAGTTCCCGCGGGTGGTGCCGGGTCCTGGCCCGCTCGTAGTGGCCGAGTTCGTTGCCGATCACGTTGTCCAGGTGCCCCGCCAGCTCGGCGCACAGGTGGGGCAGCCATGAGGACAGCCGTACTCCGGCCCTGCGGTCCCCCGCCGCGGACAGCCACTCCAGCAGGTAGAAGTCCGCGGCGAGCGAGGACGGGTCGACGGAGTCGACGAACCAGCGCGGGCTGTGGGCGCGGAGCTCCGCGGCGATCATGGTCAGTGCCTCGTCGCGGCCGATGTCGCCGTCCAGGTGGCGGGGCCAGTGCCGTTCGGCCACGGAGTACAGCCGCGTGTAACGCCACTTGGTGCCGAGCACGTCGGCGCAGGGACGGTGGGCGGGATCCCGCGCGCGGACCAGGTGACCGGCCGTCAGCTCCACGAGGATCTTCGTGAGGACGATGCGCAGCCGGCGCTGGTACGGAGCGCTGCCCGGCAGTCGCCGCACCAGTTCGGTGGACAGATGGCCGTCCGGAAGCGCGCCGGACTTCAGCTGCGCCCAGCCCAGCATGGTCAGTACGGCGTCCGCGAGCGTCGATCCGCGGAAGCGGCGGCAGTCGGCGTACAGGCCCGTGACCGTGCCCGCGTCGGTCAGGAAGCCGGTGGCGGGCGGGGCCGGGGCGAGCGGCACCAGGTGGAGGTCCAGCGTCCGCCCGGACTCGGCGGTGCCCAGGGCCGCGCGGAGGGGAGCCAGGCAACGCCCGTCCCCGAGGAAGTCGTCGACCGCCGCGACGGCCTGCTTGCGGAGCTCCTCGAACGCGGGGAGGGCCTCGGCGAGGGTGGGGGCGGCAGCGGTCAGCGCGGTGGTGACGAGTTCCGTTCCGGGCCGGAGGCGGTCGTCGTCGACGAGGGCGGCGAGGTCCTCCGGCCGCCGGGCGGCGGCCAGGAACGCGGGGATCCCGGAGCCGAGGGCCCCCGCCCAGGACCGCAGACCGTCGCGGTACAGGTCTGCCTCCGGGACGACCGGTCTGGGCAGGAAGGTGGGTTCCCAGGAGCCCGTGCGCCCGATCAGCTCGCGCTGGAGCGCGAGGGCGAGGTCGAGCGTGTCGCTGCGCCGGTGCCGGAACCTCACCTCGCCTCCCGCTGTCCGCACTGCTCGGTGAGCAGACCCGCTTTCCGCAGCTCGGTGACGAGCCGCCGGCACCTCTTCGCGGTGAGTGCGGCGTACCCGGGCGCCCTCGTCGACAGGGCGCCCGCGTACTCGACGACGGCCTCCGGGTCGAGCCCGTGGCTCAGTCCCCACACCAGCGCCGCGTCGTGCGGCAGCCGGAAGTGCCGGCCGGCGGGCTCGACCAGCGTCACCATGTCGTCGTAAACGCGCGGGAAGTACTGCGGGGATCTGCGCAGCGGTCCGCTTCCCTGCCGCCAGAGGGGCCAGTGGGAGAGGTCGACGCCCTGCCAGCCGAAAGTGGCGGTGGCGATGAGGCAGGTCTGGGCGAATGCCGTGAGCGCGGCCAGGCCCCTGTGCGGGTCGTCGGCCAACGGGTTCTCGCGCAGCAGTTGCTGGAAGTGGGCGAAGGGGAAGTCCGCGGGGCCGCTGCGGGCGAGCTGCCGCCACACCCACTTCTCGCCGAAGTAGAGATCGCCGCAGGCCGCCGCCAGCGCCTTCCCGGCACACAGCAGGGCACGCCGTCCGGCCAGCGCGGCCGCGTCCAGGTCGTTCGGGTCGTCCGACCGGCGCAGTCCGAGGCAGTCCTCGGCCGCGAAGAACGCGGCGAGCATCCCGTTGTTCATGACCAGCCGGGCCAGCCGCCTGGGGTGCTCGTCCAGCCGTTCGCGCAGTGCGGCCAGGGCGCCGGAGTCGGTCACGACGTCGCCGGTGCGCAGCCGGACGGCCAGCGCGACCTCCCGGTCCGACAGCGGCGGCCCGGGGTGGTCCGAGCGCAGCCCCGGGGCGAGGACCCGGTCGACCAGCGACTGGAGGGTGCCGAGGCGGAGTTGCTGTACGTCGACACGGACGGTGTCGGCGAACATCTGCCTGCGCACCTCGTCCACCGACGAGCCGACCAGGTAGACGTCGATGTCGCTGGTGGCGCTGCCCAGGCCGACCAGCGAACTGCCGGCGACGAACGCGGCGTCGGCGTCCGTCGACGCGGCGAGGCGCGAGGCGATGCGCCTGCCCAGGCGCACCCGGTCCCCGGCCGACGGCACGGCGGTCATGTGCTCTCCCTCCTCGACACTCCTCGACATTCCTCGGCACTACTCGGCACTACTCGGCACTTCGTGGCACTTTGTGGCGCTCCTTGGCGCTCCTCGGCGCTCCTTGGCGCGGGGCGGCTACCAGCCGGGGTTCTCCGGCAGTGCGAGCCCGAGGTACTTTCCGTCGTCCGAGACCATCACGCCCGCGCGGCAGCAGCGTTCGAGGAAGGCTTCGACCTCGTCCTCGGGGACGGACAGGTCCCGTTCCGCCAGCCGCCGGGAGACCGCCGCCGGGGTGCGGGGGGCGTCACCGCAGATCTCGTAGGCCGGTGCCGTCCAGCCCGTGAGGACGGCCCGTGAGGGCCGGTCGGTCCTGCGGTCGACGAGCGTCAGTTTCCCGGGCAGCCGTTGGTAGACGAGGCTCGGCCGGGCCTCGCCGAAGCGGGTCCGCCAGTGCGCGACGGCTTCGTTGAGCGCGGCGACCTTCTCGTGGGACACGGTGCCGGACGCCTCGTAGTCGAAGAAGTACGCGATCTTCTCCCGGTCCAGCGAGGGTGGGTAGACGTGGCTGTAGCTGGCCCGGGGCCGGACGTTGCCGATGGGGAAGGACGGGTCGGTGAAGTAGGGGCTGAAGCGCTCCAGCCAGATCCGTCCGCAGCCGCCGGGCGGCTGGAGGTGGTGCAGCAGGGGGAGCAGGCGCAGTTGCTCGGCGTAGTCCTCCTCGGTCTCCCCGGGGAATCCCGCCAGGATGTTCCACGCCACGTCGATTCCGTAGTAAGCGGCCCATTTCAGCAGCCGGATGTTGATCAGCTTGCTCGCGCCCTTGCGCATGAGTTTCAGGACGTGGGTGCTGAGGCTTTCGATGCCGGGCTGGATGCGCAGGATCCCGGCGTCCTTCAGGGTGGCGAGCTGGTCGCGGGTGAGATTGGCCTTCACCTCGAAGAACAGGTTGACGTCCCAGTGCTCCTCGGCCAGCCGTGCGCACAGGGTCGAGAAGTACCCCATGTCGAGGATGTTGTCGACGGTGTCGACGTGCACCGCCGGGTAGTCGCGCAGCAGCGCGCCGAGTTCGGCGAAGGCCCGCTCGCCGGACTTGGAGCGGTAGGCCATGCCGAGCGCGTTGAGGCCGCAGAAGGTGCAGTGGTGCTTCTGGCCCCACCAGCATCCCCGGGAGAACTCGACCGGGAGCCGTACGGGTGTGCGGCCCAGCAGCCGGGTGCGGTCGAAGCGGTCCAGCCAGGCGAAGTAGTCCCGGTAGTCGGGGGTGGGGAGGTCGTCGAGGGACTGCGGGCGTTGTGCGTCACCGGTCGGCGGCGCGTCCGTGGCGGCGTGGTCCAGGACGCCGGGGACGGGGGTGCCGGTGCCGTCGGCGATGTTCTTCAGCAGCGCGGGGAAGGCGACGTCGCCCTCACCCGTCACCACGTGGTCGAGCCAGGGCAGCTTCCGCGCGTACTCCGCTCCCATCTCGCCGTCGAAGTTGGCGCCCCCGTAGACCAGCCGCACACCCGGGTGGAACTCCTTGATCTTCCTTCCCAGGGCGAGCGACGCCGTGTTCTGCAGGAAGGTGGAGGTGAACCCGACGACGTCGTACTCCCCCCACTCCGCCCGGGCCGCGCATGCGGTGATCCACTCCGGCAGCTTCTCCCGGCGCAGTTCCACCAGGCCGTCGAGGCCCTCGCCGGTGAGTTCCTCCCAGAGGGACTTCACCTCGGGGTAGGCCGCGAAGTAGTCGTCGTCGGGGGTCACCTCGCCGAACGCGGCGTAGGAGAAGAGCCACTCCCCCATCAGGTGGAGCCGCTCCGAGGCGATGTTGGCCACCGCGTCGTACGCCTCGCTGCCGAAGACGGAGGCGAACTCGACGTTGAGGTAGTGGCTGTCGCAGGCGTGACCGGCCCGGCGGGTGATCGACTGCAGCAGTCCGCACTGGATGGAGGGCGCGTGGATGCGCGCCCAGGGCATGTTCACCAGGGCGACGCGCAGCGCTCTGCCCGGCGGTCCGGCGGACACCGCGTGGTCCGCCTCGGTCCGCACGGCCAGGGGCAGGCGGATGACGCTCATCGGTTCCCCCTCGGGTGTGGGCACAGTGGTCACTCGAAGTCGTCGTGGCCGTGCCGGCTCGCGCGCCGGGCCTGGACGAGGATCGACACGGCCGCCAGGACGGTGAACCCGGCACCGGCGGCGACCTCCAGGCCCAGGTCCCCGAGCCAGGGCCGGCCTGCCGTCCCCGCGCGTACGGCGTCCAGGCCGTGCCGGGCGGGCAGGACCTGGCCGACGGCGTCCACCCATCCCACCCTCCCGGGCGGGACGATCGCGCCGCTGCACAGCATGACCAGGTAGACCAGGACGTTCGGGGCCACCACGTCGGCCCGTCTGCCGACCGTCATGGTGGCTCCGGCAAGGCCCAGCACGCTGAGGGTCAGCGCCATCAGCGCGTACACCCAGGCCCAGGGGAGCAGGCGCAGCGCGAAGTCCGTCATGCCGAGCAGCGGCGCCGCGATCGCGCCCTGGACGACGAGGAGGAGCGAGCCCATGACGGGGTAGGGCAGCGCCCGGGCGATCTGGGTGACGGTGGGCGACAGGGCGCCGGTGCGCACCCGCGCGAAGGTGGCGTACTGCTTGTCCAGGACGGGCACGGCGACCACGCCGTTGACGTTGGTGCCGCTCAGTGCCAGGACGAGCGACCCGGCGAAGGCGTACTCGCGGTGTCCGGGGCCCGCGAGGACGCCGGCGAGCGTGGTGAAGAACAGGATCTGGAGGACCCCGCGCGGCAGGGTGGCACCGAGCAGACCGGCCGGCGTCTGGACCGCGCGGTACTCGAGCCAGCCCATGCGGGCCGCCTCGGCCGCCCGCCAGAGCGGCAGGGCGCGGGGCGTGGCGGTGTCAGGCGAGGTCAAGCGTCCCCTCCTTCCGGGACCTCCGGACGGACCGGTGGTAGGCGAGGCCCGCGACGGCGGCGTAGCCGAGCGTCAGCAGCACGGCGGCGGCCAGCGGGAGGACCGTGATGCCGCCGGTGGCCCCGTCGACCAGGCAGTCCTTGATCCAGTGCAGGCTGAGCAGTTCGGGCGCCCAGCGCAGCCACCCGGGCAGGGCGTCGGTGGGGATGAGCAGCCCGCCCACGGCGAAGACCGGGTACATCAGCGCGTGGGACCACACCAGCCCGTTGCGGGTCACCAGGAAGAGGCAGGACACCAGCACGCCGAGGGCCGTGCCGGAGCACACCAGGACCAGGAGGGACACGGCGATCCATGCCGGGTGCGCCATGCTCAGCGGCAGGCCCAGGGCCGCGGCGGTGACGCCGGTGCTGACGAGGATCGCGGCGACGCTGGTGACGGTCGCGCCGAGGCTCTTGCCCAGCAGGACCAGGTAGGGCGACCAGACTCCCGAGACGCAGCGGGCGAGCGTGCCGAAGCTGCGCTCGCGGCGCAGGACTCCGCCGCTCATCCAGACCGTGGAGCCCCACAGCGCGGTCAGCATCACCGCCACGACGAGTTCGGTCGCGTCTCCGGGTCCGGGGCGGCCGGTCTCCACGGCGATGACGAGGAACACGGCCGGGAGCATGCCGGAGTTGACCAGCAGCAGGGGGTTGCGCCGCATGGCGCGCTGTTCCATGCCGAACGCGGTCGCGAACATCCACAGGGCACCGCTCATCGTGCTCCGCCGACCCGGCTGCCGGCGGCCAGGCGCGCGGCGACGTGCGAGTAGACGTCCTCCAGCCGCACCGGCTCGATGCGCACGTCCAGGACGCTGACGTGCGCCAGTGCCTTCTCCAGCAGGCCGAAGGAGCCGACGTTCCAGTCCCGCACGTGGAGTCGCAGGGTCCAGGCCCCCTCGGCGGTGTCGACGCCGCCGACGGCGATGTCGGAGGACGCGAGGGCCACGGCGTCGGGCGGGGCGCCGGTGCCGCGCACGACGACCGTGGCGGTGTAGCCGGCCTGTCGGGCGAACTCGTCGACCGGCAGGTCCGCGGCCAGGGTGCCGTCGGCGAGGATGATCACCCGGCTCGCGAGCCGTTCGATGTCGAGCAGGTGATGGCTCGTGAGCAGGACGGAGACACCGGTGTCGCGCAGTGCGGCGACGGTGCCGCGCAGACGTTCGGCTTCGACCGGGTCCAGGCCCACGGTCGGTTCGTCGAGCAGCAGCACGCGCGGTTCGGCGATCATGCCGATGGCGATGTGCAGGCGCTGGCGCATCCCCTTGGAGTACGTCTCGACCGCGCGGTCGGCCGCGCCGGCCAGGCCGACCTGCTCCAGGGCGGCGTCCAGCTTGGCGTCCAGGCCGCGTCGGCCCACACCGGCGAGCACGGCGAAGAACCGCAGGTTGTCCCGGGCGCCCAGCTTGGCGTAGAAACCGCGGTCGCCGCCCAGGACGACGCCGGTCATGCGGCGTACCGCACGCAGGTCGCGGGTGACGTCGTGGCCGAAGAGCCGGGCGGTGCCGGTGGTGGGCAGCAGCAGGGTGGCGAGGATCTTGGTGAGCGTGGTCTTGCCCGCCCCGTTGCTGCCCAGCAGGCCCACGATCTCGCCCGCCCCGACCTGGAAGCTGACGTCGCGCAGGGCCACTATGTCGCGTCCGCGGTCGGTGAAGGTGCGGCCGAGCCGCTCCACGAGGATCGCCGGTTCGCTCAACGTCCCGCCTCCGTGGGCCGGTTGTCCGCCGCCTCAGGGGGAAGGGCGGCACGGGCCGCGGCGAGCCGGGCCAGGGGGACCCGCGGCGGCGCGCACGAGACGTGGTCGTATCCCGCCTCGGCGAAGAACCGCACGGCCGCCTCGTCGGCCGCCTGTTCGCCGCAGACGCCGAGCGTGATGCCGGGGCGCACCGCCCGGGCGTCGTCGGCGACCCGGCGGGCGAGGAGTCCGACGGCCTCGACGTCGAGCCGGGCGAAGGGCGACGTGTCGAGCAGGCCCAGGTCCTGGTACGCGGGCAGCAGGTGGTGTTCGGCGTCGTCGCGGGACAGACCCCACACGAGCGCGGTGAGGTCGTTGGTGCCCAGGGACAGGAAGTCCGCCCGGCGGGCGAGGGACCGGGCCAGCAGCGCGGCCCGGGGCGTTTCGACCATGGCCCCCAGCGAGATGCCCGTCTCGGCCCGCGTGGTGCCAAGGCGGGCCGAGACGTCGTCGAGGACGCCGCGGACGAAGTCCAGCTCCCTGGGCGTGCTCACCATGGGGACGAGGAGTTCGGGCCGGGGGTCGTGGCCCGAGCGGCGCAGCGCCTGCGTCGCCTCCGCCAGCGCCTTGACCTGTACGGCGGTCAGCGCCGGCAGCAGGATGCCGGTCCGTACGCCGCGCACGCCGAGCATGGGGTTGTGTTCGTGCAGCCGACGGGTGAGGTCGAGCCGGTCCCCGTCGGCGGGCGCGCCGGTGGCGGCCGCGGTGAGGGCGGCCTCGGTGAGGTCGGGGAGGAATTCGTGGCGGGGCGGGTCGAGCAGGCGGACGGTGACGGGCAGCCCGTCCATCGCCGCGAGGACCGCCGTGATCTCCGCCCGCAGGAAGGCGTGGACCGTGGCGAGGCCCTCCGTCAGGTCGGGGCCGGGCCGCGCCGTCAGCACCCGCTGGAGCACCTGGTGGTGTTCGCCGAGGAACATGTGCTCCAGGCGGCACAGTCCCACCCCGCTCGCGCCCAGCGCCCGCCCGGCGGCGGCGTCGGCTCCGGTGTCGGCGTTCACCCGCACGGCGAGGGACGGCAAGGTGGACGGTGCGGGCAGTGCGGACAGCGCGTCGTCCAGCCAGCCGGGAAGCGCCGCCGGGGCGCGCCGCCGGGCGGAGGGCCCCTGGTGGCCGCCGAGGTGGACCAGTCCGGTGTGTCCGTCCACGGTGATCAGGTCGCCGGCCCGGACGGTGTCCCCGCGGGCGGTGCGCAGCACCCGGGCGTCGGCGTCGAGGACGCCGTCGGCGAGGGCGGCGACGGCCGGCAGTCCGAGCCCGCGCGCCACGACCGCGGCGTGGGACGTCTGTCCGCCCCGCTCGGTGACGACGGCCGTGGCGGCCAGCAGGCCGGGAAGGTCCTGCGGTCTGGACTCGGTGAGGACCAGGACCGGCCGTTCCCCGTCGGCCTGCGCGGTGACGGCCTCGGCCGCGCTGAAGACGACGTGGCCGCAGGCGAGGCCGGGGGACACTCCCTGGCCGCGCGCGGCCACGGGCAGTCCGAGGGCGAGGACGCCGGCGGCAGCCGCCTGTTCGACGTCCAGGGGCTCGACCAGCCGTACCGCCTGGGCGGGGGTCAGCCGGCCGCTTGCGCGGCGGTCGGCGACGACGCGCAGGAGGGCGGCGCCGTGCAGGACGGCGCGGGTGGTCCTGACGACGGTGAGGCTGCCCCGTTCGACGACGAACTCCACTCTCACCGGCCACTCGAGTGCGGCCTCGGCGGCATCGACCGCCGCCCGCAGATGCGGGCCCCAGGGCCGGGTGCCGAGGAGTCCGGCGAGATCCGTCCCGCCCTCGGTCAGCAGCCGGGCCGCCGGTGCACCGGCGAGGAAGGAACCGGTCAGGCCGGGCCGGCCGGTGGCGGGATCGCAGGAGTGAGCGAGTCCGCTGCCGCCGTCGGGGCCGCACCACAGCGGCTGCCGGGCGAGCGCGAACCGGGACGGGCTCGGCTCGTCTCCTGTCAACGCCCGTATCAGGGTGATGACTTGCTCGACCGGGTCGTCCGGCAGCGGGGTGCCGGGGCGCGCGGCGGCGAGCGTCGCTTCGAGGTCGGCCCTGCGCCGTGCGGCGAAGTCGTCGCCGGCGAGCCCTGCCAGCCATCGCCGGCCGGCAGGGCTCATCCCGACGAACGACAGGCAGCCGCCCTTCAGGCAGGGCAGCCAGGCGGTCAGGAAGACGGGGTGCTCCGCACTGCCGAGGCGACGGTCGGGATCGAGTTCCGCGATCGCCTCGCGGAGGGCGTCGTCGGCGGCATCGACCGGCAGCCACCGCACTGAGGCAGCGGGGAGGCCGTCCGGCGGATGATGCGTGACCACGTACCGAATCCCCGGACCCTAACGGTTCACGAACTCCGGGCGGACACCGAGCAGGTACACCCGGTCATCCAGGTCAGCGGCTTCCTCCGGGGTGATCGGAGAGAATTCCAGCTCGGCCAGGTCGGCCAGTTCCTCGGTTTTCTCGTTTGATGTGTCCATGAGATGAAGCTAACCGCAAGCCACTCTTGCCACAAGGTGAACTCTGGGGACACGCAGTCAAGTTGACGCGATGTCGCTCCCGCGGAACGCCGGGCGCTCCCGGAAACGCACTGCTCGGCCTGGGCTCTTCGGGGCCACCGCGGAGGACGTTTCCGGCCACTGACCGAAGGTGCCCCGCGTATGCCCCGGGCTATGCTCACCTGGGTGCGGATTATCAAATACGTCCATTCCTGCGTCCGCCTGGAGCACGAGGGCGGCACGCTGGTCGTCGATCCCGGTGTGTGGAGCGAGCCCGAGGCGCTCGCCGGTGCGGACGCGATCCTGGTCACGCATGAACACAACGACCATGTCGACCTGTTGCGGCTGAAGGGACTGGACGTGCCCGTCTACGCCCCCGAGTCGGCGCGGCTCCCGGGACTGGACTTCAACGGTGTCGTCGCCGGCGAGGAATTCACCGCGGCCGGGTTCCGGGTGACCCCCCGGGGCGGGCGGCACGCGCGCATCTACGGCGATCGCCCGGACTGCGCGAACCTGGGCTACCTCGTGGACGACCGCCTCTACCACCCCGGGGACTCCCTCCACCTGCCCGACCGGCCGGTGGAGACCCTGCTGGTGCCCCTTCAGGGGTCGTGGATGAAGACGGACGAGGCCATCGACTTCGTCCGCGCCGCCGCCCCGGAACGGGCCTTCGGCATCCACGACGGGCAGGTCAACGAGCGCGGCCTGAGCAGCCTGAACGGCTGGCTCACCGACGAGTGCGGCAGTCGCTACCGCTGGCTCGCGCCGGGTGCGTCCGCGTGACGCCCGAGCCGTCCGGCCCCCTCCTTTACACCGTCGACCGTCCGCACCGGCCGGGCCGACTGAGCACCATGGCGCGGCCGCGCGGCGGCGCGCACCTGGCCGGCGACATGGCGGCCCTGCGCGACGCCGGCGTCGACGTGCTCGTCTGCGCCCTCCCCGAGGCGGAGCGCGCCGAACTGGGACTCGCCGACGAGCCCCGCCTCGCCGAGGCCGCCGGACTGCGGTTCGTCGCCCTGCCCGTCCCCGACTTCACGGTCCCGTCCGCGCCCGCGGTACTGCCGCCGCTGCGGGAGCTGACCGAGGGGTTGCGGACCGGCGCCCATGTCGTCGCGCACTGCCGCTGCGGCATCGGCAGATCCTCCCTGATCGCGGTCTGCCTGATGATGCTGGAGGGCTCGGCACCGGAGACCGCCTGGGCCGCCGTGCGACGCGCTCGGCGCGCCAAGGTGCCGGACACCGAGGAACAGCACGCCTGGACACTGGAGTTCCTCCGCCGGATCTCCCCCCGGGGCCAGGACGGCGGCCCTACTCCCGGTCGGTGAACTTCGGATCCTCGGCCTGGTTGTAGATCTCCCTGCCCGACGCGTCGTAGGCATGGACGTAGGGGCTCGGGCCCGTGTAGCGCGGGCCGGGTGGCGTGTCCGGGGAGAGCGCGGCCCCGTAGACGAACGCGCCGCCGGCCATGCGGGCCGGGTACTGCTTCGGGTCCTCCCCGTAGCTGATGGTGATCTTGGCGACGTCGGACGAGTAGTGCCCGGCGCCCAGCGTGAGGTACTTCCCCTCTCCTGCGGGCACGAGCATGGAGTCGAAGTACTCGACGATCCGACCGGTGCCCCACAGTCGGTCGTTGATGAAGGTGGGCGGGGAGTCCTGGCTGGTGCCCTTGTCGCCCTTCGACTGGCACTGCACGTACTGGCCGGCGGAGTCGACGGCGACGACCACGCCGTCCCAGTCCTGGGTGGCGAGGGGCGTGCGGACCGCGACGACGGCGTGGTAGCGCGACGCGTCCGGCCCCAGGCAGGAGGAGAGGATCCGGGTGGCCGTCCCGGCGTCGATCGGGGTCGTGGTCGCGTCGGTGACGGTGAAGTCGGCCTCGGGCGAGGTCCCGCCGGGCGAGGACGATGCGCTCGGCCTCGGCGCCGGAGTGGAGTTGGCCGGGCCTCCGCCGCCGTGCGCGGGGTCGGCGGCACCCGGTCCGGCGCTCCCCGATCCGCCGAGGACGACCACGGCCGCGACGCTCACCGCCGTCACACCGGTGGCGACACCGAGCGGCACGCCCCACCCGAGTCCCCATCTGCGCTGCGGCGAGGCCCCGTTGTCCTGTGGACCGATCTTCATGAGTAGTTCCTCTCGGGTCCGCCGGTGGTTCGGCAGATCACGATCGGAAGGAGCCGCGGGAACGCCCTGCGGGTCGTTCATCGTGCGACCTCCTTCTCGTTGACGGGATTCCTGGAACTGCACGGCGGTGGGGCCGCGGCTCCGCCGAGGTCGGCCCCCAGCCTGCGCCGCGCCCGGTGCAGCCGGGACTTCACGGTTCCCACCGCCACCTTCAGCACCGCCGCGGCCGCCTGCTGGTCGAGGCCCGACCAGACACAGAGTTCGACGACCTCGCGCTCGTGCCGCGGCAGCCGGGCCAGCGCCCGGTGGATCTCCGACATACGGCGCTCGTCGTCGACCAGCCCGGCGACCCGGTCCGCGTGGTCGCCCACCGACTCCTCGTGGGAGACGAGCCGGTGCAGCAACGCCTCGGCCCGTCTCAGCCGCCTCCTGGTGTTCGACAACTGGCCGTTGGCTATGCCGAGCAGCCACGGCAGCGCCGAGTCGCGGTCGAGCACCGTCTCCGACCGCCGTCGCCAGGCGTGCAGGAACACCGTGGACGTGAGGTCCTCGGCCTCGGACCAGTCGGCCGTCCGCCGGAACAGATGGTTGTAGACGGCCTTCCCGTGACGGTCGAAGATCCGGCCGAAGGCCTCGCGATCGCCGTCGACGGCCCTCGCCCACAGCTCCCGGTCGGACACCCGGCCGACCGGTACGGCAGGACCGGCGTCGTTCAGTTCCATACCCTGTCCATGTCCGGCAGCCGGCCGAAGGTTCCCGCCGGAATCACCCGGGTGGACGCACTTCGGCACGGGTACGGCCAGCCTCCTTCCAGCACTTCAACCGGATTGGATGATCGAGGACGCCCGTCTGTCGCCGCATGCGGCACTCCACCGCCCGATCACACCGCCTGATCACACCACCCGATCACACCGCCTGATCACACCACCCGATCACACCGCCTGATCACACCACCCGATCACACCGGCCGATCACACCGGCCGATCACACCGCCACCGGAGGTTGCGCGCATGTTCCGTCCGTCGCGTGCGGCCCCGGCCCCTGCGGAGGGCGGCGCGGACCTGGACGACGGCACCTCGATCCGCACGCCTCCCACGCGTGTCGTCGCCCTGGTGACGGTCGCGGCGACGGTCGTGACGGTCGTCCTCGGCGCGGTGACCGAGACCGCCGTGCTCCTGATCGGGCTGCTCGTGTTTCTCCCCGCCTTCGCCTCCGCGCTGTGCACCCCACGCCAGACCACGTTCGTCTCCGCCTGGGTGAGCATCGTCGTCATCGTGCCCGTGGCCCTGTCCACGGAGCAGCTCGCCGACCGGGTGACCCTGGCCCTGTTCGCCCTCGGCTTCGGCGCACTGGCCGTCTACGGATCCTGGCTGCGCATCACGCGCGAGGGGACGCTGGTGCGTCTGCGGTCGACCGCCGCCGCGATGCAGCGGCAGATCCTGCGTCCGCTGCCGCTGCTCACCGACGACGTACTCGTGGACGGCGTGTACGAGCCGGTGCAGCAGGACAAACTCGTCGGCGGCGACATCTACGACGTGGCGGCCACCCCCTGGGGCACCCGGGTATTGATCGGCGACGTCCAGGGCAAGGGGCTCCCCGCCATCGGCATGGCCATCGACGTGGTCGGTGCCTTCCGCGAAGCCGCCCACCGCGAACCGACGGTCACCGCGCTCGTGGACGCGCTGGAGGCCGCGGTGGTCCGGCACAACGGCTACGCGGAACAGCGCGGTGAGCCGGAACGGTTCGTCACCGCCGTCGTCCTGGGAGTGGACACCGGCGCCGAGACCCAGCTGGTCACGTGCGGCCACATCCCGCCGTATCTGCTGCACGACGGGACCGTCACCGCCGTGGGCGGCGGGACGGAGCATGCGCCGCTCGGCCTGGCAGACCTCGTCGACGAGCCGCGCACGGTGTCCTGGTTCCCCTTCCCCGCCGGGGCGACGCTGCTGCTGTGCACCGACGGACTCACCGAGGCCCGCTCCCCCGCCGGCACCTTCTACCCGCTGGAGACACGCCTCGCCGGCCACGTCGACATCACCGCGGGCCGGCTCACCCACGCACTCGTCGACGACGTCCACGCCTACACCGAGGGCGCGCAGCAGGACGACTTGGCGGTACTCGCCGTACGCCGCTCACCGCAGCGCACGGCGTCACCGTCCATCGCGAAGATCAGCGCCGGAGGGTGAGGACACCCGGCCGCCACGGCAGCGAGTTGTAGTCCCCACCCGCGTTCGGGGACTTGCCCTGGTAGAGGAATTGCAGGTTGCAGGGGTCGATGGTCATGGTCTGGTCGGGGTTGTCGCGGACCAGGTCACCGTGGCTGATGTCGTTGGTCCAGGTGGCCCCGCTGTTGGCCTTGCCCGCGAAGGGGTTGCTCTCACTGGCGGCCTGCGGCGTCCACGACCCGTTCAGACTGGAGGCCGTGAAGGAACGGAAGTAGCGCCCGTTCGCCCCCATCGCCTCGACGATCATGAGGTACTGGTTCTGGCCCTGGACCTTGTAGACCTGCACGCCCTCGAACAGGTTGGCCTTCGTGTCGCTCATGATCGTCGTGTACGAGGAACCGAAGTTGCCCGGGAAGTTTCCGATCGGCATGCTCGCCCGGTAGATCTTGCCGTTGTCACCGGCGAAGAACAGGTACATGTTCTGCCCGTCGGCGATCAGGGTCTGGTCGATCGGGCCGGTGTCGGAGCCGGAGATGCTCCCGGTGAACAGCGGCTGCGGAGCGGACCAGCCGTTGGGGTCGGTGGGGTCGCTCGACGTGCGGTAGATGAAGGGCCAGGAGCCCCACTGGTACGCGAGCACCCAGATGTTCTTGGGCGCGAAGTAGAACAGCGTGGGCGCCACCGCGGCCTGGTTCATCGCGTTCTGGCCGGCCGACGCCATGTCCGACCAGTTGGTGAAGGGGCTGAACACCATCGAGCCGTACGACGACCCCGACGAGGTCGACCCGTAGACCAGGTGCCTGCCGTTGTGCGTCACCGTGGTGAAGTCCTTCAGCGCGACCCACCCGCTCCTCGGCTGTGCCAGGACCCCGGTCGAGGACCACCGGTACGTCGACGGAAGAGCACACGTGCCGTCCGTCGGCGGCGTACCGGTCAGACCGGTCCACTTCTGGTTGCCGCCGCCGTTGCACGTCCAGAGCTGCACCGCCGTGCCGTTGGCCGTGCCGGCGCCCGCGGCCTCCAGGCACAGCCCGGACTCCACGCCGACGACCGTGCCGTCGGAATTCACCCGCCACTGCTGGTTCGCTCCGCCGGTGCAGGACCAGATCTGCACCCGGGTGCCGGGCGCGGTGGCGTGCCCCGGAACATCCAGGCACTTGTTGCCGTACACGGTGAGCTGATTGGTGTCCGTCGACGTCCACTGCTGGTTGGTGCCGCCCCAGCAGTCGTACATCTGCAGGAGCGCGCCGTCGGTCTGGCTGCCGCCCAGCACGTCGAGACACCGGTTCGAACCGACACCGCGCAGGGCGCCGCTGCCGGCCGCCTGGGCGGGGGCGGTGGCGACGAGCAGCGCCGCCAGCGCGGACAGGGCCGCGACCACGGCGGCGAGCACCGCGGACGTATGCCCGCGGCGGAAACTTCCTCTGTGCATGGGAACTCCCTCAACTTGGGTGGGCGGTTCCTTGCCGGGCTGGAGAGCGACACAGCATGTTCGTAATTTCGAACATCGGTCGAAGAGTCGAGCGCTCCGCATCATAGAGAACCGGCGAACGCCGTCAATACCCCTCGCATGCATCGCCGCCACCTCGAAACTTTCAAGAGAAGCGACCCACCCGATATCGCACGTCACCTGGCACGTCGCCCAGCGGTGGCTCAAAACCTCGCAGATCAGGCCTGGCTCACTCGGCTTCGAAACTTTCGCAGAAGAACTGAAACTTTTCCGGTGCCAAGTATTGACCGAGCATCGTCAACACCTCAATCATTCCTGTCTGACTTCCCTGCGCTCCAGTCCTTCCGCGACCACTACTTTGGAGGCACAGTCATGGGCTCCTACGCCCTTCCCAGATCCGGTGTCCGCAGGAGCATTCGCGTCCTGCTGTTGGCGCTGGTCGTCGGCGTCCTCGGCACGGCCACCGCACTGATCGCGCCGCCGAGAGCACACGCCGCCGAGAGCACGCTCGGAGCCGCGGCGGCGCAGAGCGGCCGCTACTTCGGCACCGCCATCGCCTCGGGCAGGCTGAGCGACTCGACGTACACGTCGATCGCGGGCCGTGAGTTCAACATGGTGACGGCCGAGAACGAGATGAAGATCGACGCCACCGAACCGCAGCGGGGCCAGTTCAACTTCAGCTCAGCCGACCGCGTCTACAACTGGGCGGTGCAGAACGGCAAACAGGTACGCGGCCACACCCTGGCCTGGCACTCCCAGCAGCCCGGCTGGATGCAGAGCCTCAGCGGCAGCGCACTGCGCCAGGCGATGATCGACCACATCAACGGCGTGATGGCCCACTACAAGGGCAAGATCGTCCAGTGGGACGTCGTGAACGAGGCCTTCGCAGACGGCAGTTCGGGAGCCCGGCGGGACTCCAACCTGCAACGCAGCGGCAACGACTGGATCGAGGTCGCCTTCCGCACCGCGCGTGCCGCCGACCCGTCCGCCAAGCTCTGCTACAACGACTACAACGTCGAGAACTGGACCTGGGCCAAGACCCAGGCCATGTACAACATGGTGCGGGACTTCAAGCAGCGCGGCGTGCCGATCGACTGCGTCGGTTTCCAGTCGCACTTCAACAGCGGCAGCCCCTACAACAGCAACTTCCGCACCACCCTGCAGAACTTCGCCGCCCTCGGGGTCGACGTGGCCATCACCGAACTCGACATCCAGGGCGCCCCGGCCTCGACCTACGCCAACGTGACCAACGACTGCCTGGCCGTCTCGCGCTGCCTCGGCATCACCGTCTGGGGTGTGCGCGACAGCGACTCCTGGCGATCGGAGCAGACGCCGTTGCTGTTCAACAACGACGGCAGCAAGAAGGCCGCGTACACCGCCGTCCTCGACGCACTCAACGGCGGCGACTCCTCGGAGCCCCCTGCGGAAGGGGGACAGATCAAGGGCGTCGGTTCGGGCCGCTGCCTCGACGTGCCCGACGCCAGTACCTCCGACGGCACCCAGCTCCAGCTGTGGGACTGCCACAGCGGCACCAACCAGCAGTGGACGTACACCGACGCCGGAGAGCTCAGGGTCTACGGCGACAAGTGCCTGGACGCCGCCGGCACCGGCAACGGCACCAAGGTCCAGATCTACGGCTGCTGGGGCGGCGACAACCAGAAATGGCGCCTCAACTCCGACGGTTCCGTCGTCGGCGTCCAGTCCGGCCTCTGCCTCGACGCCGTCGGGAACGGCACGGCCAACGGCACCCTGATCCAGCTCTACACCTGCACCAACGGCAGCAACCAACGCTGGACCCGCACCTGACCGGACAGTACTGACGGTCCCGGGTCGCCGCCGTGCCGGCGGCGACCCTCGCGATCGGTCTGCTCGCCGCGAACCCCGCCCCTGCGTGCGGAGCCGACATCCCGTCGGCTCATCGGCGCTCGTCGACTCGTCGTCGTCATTCGTAGCGCAGGCGCAGCGACTCCCGTTCGGCCTCCTCGATCTGGTCCAGGGTCAGGCCGGGCAGGTTCAGCTGCGCCAGGGTCACCTCTGCGCTGGTCGGCTGGGCGTCGGCGGACGGCCACCGTTCCGGTCGCCAGGCGTTGGCGCGCATCAGTGACTTCGGGCAGTGCGGATAGACCTGCTCGACCTGCACCACCAGGGCGGTGACCGGCGGCTTTCCGACGGGAGTGAGGTGGGAGAGCAGCTCCGGGCGCGCCGAGACACAGGCGCGTCCGTTGACCCGCAGCGTGGTCGGGCGCCCGGGGACGAGAAAGAGCAGCCCGAGGCGTCCGGTCTCCAGCACGTTGCGCACGGTGTCGAGCCGTTTGTTGCCGGTCGCGTCGGGGATCACCAGGGTCTGCTCGTCCAGTACCGAGACGAACCCGGCCGGCCCGCCACGTGGCGTCACGTCCGCCCGGCCCTCGCGGTCCGCACTGCCGATGAACACCAGTGAGGAACAGCCGATCAGCGCCCGGGTCTCCTCGGTCAGGCGGTCGGTCTCCTTGCGCAGCGAGTTCGGGTTCGGCTGCGGGTAGAGCTCACGCAGCTGGTCCGTGCTGGTGAGGGCGTCCGCCCGGAGGAAGTCGAAGAGCGAGTCGGCAACGGCACTCGCTATGAGGTCGTGGATCAGGTACTCCCCTGGTCCGCGGTTCTCCTTGAGGCGGGTGAGATCGCCGGGGCCGAACCAGTCGTAGGCGGAGTGCTTGGACCGTTCCAGCCTCGGGTGGTCCAGGTCGCCGTGCACCTCGACCAGGTAGTCGGCCTCGTGACGCAGGCCACCGCCGTCGTCCCCCGTCCAGGTCGTGGTGCCGAGGAACCGTCGCACGCGGGTGAGGCGCCAGCCGGTCTCCTCCTCGACCTCACGTGCGAGTGCCTCCAGAAGCGTCTCGCCCTCCTCGACATGACCGCCCACGATGTCCCAGGCCCCGGGGAACAGGCGACGGTCCCGGCTCCTCTTCTGGGCAAAGGCACGGCCCTCCCGATCGAGGACAACCGCGCCCACGGTCCAGACCTCGTCCGCACCAGGGCTGGGCACCTCGACATCATCATTGACTGTGAACGACCGTTCGTGAGCGACCATGGCCGATAGCGTAGAGCCGCGGCGCACGGCGCCACCCGCTCCACGAACCGGCGACTGGGGAACGACACCATGAGATGGGACAACCACCGCGTCGTCATCACGGCCGCCGGCCGGGACTTCGGACGAACCCTGGCCATCCGCCTCGCGGACCTCGGCGCCGAGGTCTTCCTCTCGGCCCGCCAACTCGCCGCCGCCCAACGGGTCGGCGACGAGATCCGCGACCGCGGACACCACAGGGTGCACGCCTTCGCCTGCGACCTGACCGATCCCGCCTCGATCCGCGACTTCGCCTCCGGCGTCGCGGAACACACCGACCGCGTCGACGTACTCGTCAACAACGGCTCCCGCTACCTCGCGGGGCCGGACCTCCTGTCGGCAACCGACGCCGACGTCGTCGACACCCTCGCCTCCGGCGCCACCGGCACGGTCCTGACCACGAAGAACTTCCTGCCCCTCCTGCTCAACTCGGACACACCCGATGTCGTGACGATGGTCTCCGCCTGCGGAACCCCGGGCCACCACCGCTCGGACGCGCACGACGCCTTCTACGCCGCCAAGAGCGCCCAGGCAGGGTTCACCGAGATCCTCTCCAAGCGCCTGCGCTCCCAGGGAGTCCGGGTGATCTCGCTCTACCCGCCCGACTTCGACAACACCGACCCGCTCTCCGCGGAGTGGGAGACCACTTCGCGCAGAGCCGAGGACGCCCTCACCGCGCGGTCGCTCGTGGAGTGCATCCTCTTCGCCGTCGCCCAGCCCCGGGACTGCTTCATCAAGTCGTTCCACTTCGAACAGGCCTGACCGCCCTTCGCCGGCGCAGGGCGCCCACGCAGGTCGCGCCGCCGAGCAGGGCCTTCAGCTCGAACTCGCGGGAGTGGACGGAGCTTTCAGGTCGGTGGCCCATAGCGGGCCGCGATCGCCGTCGCGCGGTCGTGCAGGGAGGCGCGCAGCCACTGCGGGGCCTCCACCTCGGTGTACTCGGCGTGCTGCCACAGCGCCCATTCCGCGTGCCGCGCGTCCTGGAAGACGACGTGCAGCCGGAGCCGGCCGTCCTCGCCGGTCTCCTCGGAGCGGACCGCCAGGGCGGTGGCGACCAGGTGCTCCCGGCGGTCGGGATCCACGCGGACCACCACGACGGCGGTGTCGCCGCCGGTCCGGAACCGCACGTTGCGTTCGTGCCAGGCCCGGTCCAGGTCCACCGTGTCCGAACGCTGCGCGGGTTCGTCGAGCTCCTCGGCCGCCAGGATTCGGCTCAACCGGTAGGTGCGGTCCTCGGTGCCCCGCTTGGCCAGCAGGTATCCCTGATCCCTGACGGTGACCAGGCCGATCGGGTCCACCGTGCGCCACTTCGGGGGCCGGCCCACGGCCTCGTAGTGGATGCGCAGTCTGTGCCCGGCGAACACCGACCGCCGGACCGCTGCGGCGATGGAGTCCGAGACCTCCTCGGGGGCCACGCGGCGCGAGAGGAGATCGGTCTCCGGGTCGATGAGCAGCCGCTGGGCCGCTCCGGCGGCGGTGTCCCGCAGCCCCTCCGGCAGCACGTCGACCACTTTCAGTACGGCTGAGGCGAGCGCCGATCCCAGACCGAACAGCTGCACGCCGCGCCGTGATCCGGCGACCACGAGAGCGAGTGCCTCGTCGTGGTTCAGACCGGTGAGCGCCGTCCGGAAGTCCGGCAGCAGCGCGAACCCGCCGTGCCGGCCGCGCTCCGCGTAGACCGGGACCCCCGCCGCGGAGAGTGCCTCCATGTCGCGCAGCACCGTCCGGGTCGACACCCCCAGCTCACGGGCGAGCGTCTCCGCGGTCGTCCGGCCTCGCTGCCGCAGCAACAGGACCAGGGAAACCAATCGGTCGGCGCGCATGGGCAAACCGTAGCGAAATACATGACCAAGGGTGTCATGTATTCCTGCCAGGCTTCATCGCACGACGTCAGAGCCCGGCGGCTGCCGAAGCGATGGGCGTGCGCAGTGTCATGAACCGAATGGAGCAGGTGCGGCGATGCAACGCAACGCGGTCAACCCGGTGTCGTGGTCGGTCGAGATGGGCTTCAATCAGGGCGAGGTCGTCTCCGGGCACTCGCGCACCCTGTACATCTCGGGCCAGACGGCGATGAGCAAGGCGGGCAAGCCCGAGCACGACGGCGACATGGCGGCGCAGTTGGCGCTGGCCGTCGACAACATCGAGGCGGTGCTCGGCGAGGCGGGCATGACCCTCGCGAACCTCGTCCGGCTGAACGTCTACACGACCGACGTCGATCTGCTCTTCCAGCACTACGGCGTGCTGGCGGGCCGTCTGGGAGCCGCCGCGGTCGCTCCGACCACCACCATGCTCGGTGTGACACGGCTGGCGATCCCCGGTCAGATGGTCGAGCTGGAGGGCACCGCCGTCGCGTGACGTGACCCCGTCTCCACCGCCGCTCGGGCCCGTCGAGGAACACCGGTGCGGTGCCGCGGGTGATCGTCGCCGACAGGCTCCGCTCCTACGGCGCGGCCCAGCGGTTCCCCTCCGCGTCAGCGGCATCCATCCGGGAGCACGTCACCGGCGTCACCGGTCAGGGCGTCACGACCTGAGACAAGGCCCGCGGTACCGGCACCGAGTGCCGCTCTCGCGGGTCCTGTGGCCTGCCCGGATCAGGAGGAGAGGCGCCGTCCGGCTACCAGCCGGCCTTCACCGCGTTGTAGGCCGTACGGCAGTCGGCGTTGGTGGCGTCCGTGGCCAGTTTCTCCATGGAGTCGCGCCAGACCGTCTTGGCGACCCTTTCCATCTCCCGGGTCTCGGCCGGGACGTTCGGGGCGTGCTTCTTGATCGTCGCCAGTGCGGACCTGGCGAACTTGTTGCACACGGGTCCGGCGGCGTTCCGGTAGCGGGTGTCCAGGTCCGTCGCGACCGCCTGGCCGTTCTGGGTCGCCCAGGTGTTCCAGGCCGCGCACGCCACCTCGGTGAACACTGCCTGGTCGGCCTCGCTCAGCCCCAGCGCCTGGCCCATCATGGTGTTCTTGGCCTTGTCGGGGACCGTGAAGTCCACGACGGGGAACTTGTCGAGGGTTTCGAGCAGCGCTTCCTGACACGCGGGCGGCAGCGCCGCGGCCTGTGCGGTGGAGGGAACGGCCAGCGTGGAGACGGAGACCAGGGCCGCGGTGAGGACGGCGCGCCGGGCGGTACGCGAGAGAGACATGGGGGGTGCTCCTTGCACGGGTGAACGGGTCGTTCCGGGCACCGATTCAGCGCCCGACGGCTACAGAACGATCACCGCGTGACCAGGTCACGGGCATATCTGCGGGGCAGGGGGCGAACACGGAGTCGACGGCCGTCCGTGCGAGGGACGAGTCCCCCGAGCGGCCCCGGGGGCAGCCGGGCGGTCAGGCGGGTCCCGCCCTTTCCGGCGCCGGGCGGGGCTCCGCCGGGGGCGGCTCTGCCGGGGGCCGGTGAACGCCGGGGCCCCCGTTCGCTCCAGCGCCGCGGGGGGCCGGAAGCGGTGGTGTCCCGTGCCGCACGAGCGCGTTCCGGGTACGTCGGCGGAAGACCAGGAATGCCGCCGCCGACGCGCCGGTGAGCCAGAGGCACTGGGTCAGGAGCGCCCGGCCGCCCGACGCGTCGGAGAAGGCGGCGGACATGCTGGCCTGAACCGCTCCGTAGGTCGGGAGGAAGCGCACGACGGCGCTGTCGGACCCGGAGCTGGAGAGGGGGTTCTGCAGGGCGACGTCGAGGACGCTGATCATCAGGATCGCGAACATCCCCTCGACCTCGCGCCGGAGCACCGACCCGAAGACCACGCCGAGCGCCCCGTAGGTGAGGGCCGCGCCGAACAGCGCGGCGGTGAGCAGCAGGGGCTGTCGCGGAGTCCAGGCGAACCCGGCGACGGCGGTGGCGTACACGGAGATCGCGACGCAGACCAGCGTGAGCGCGGACAGTTTGGCGAGGACGAGGTGGTACCGGGGGTAGCCCGCCATCGCGAGCCGGCGGTCGAAGGCGCCCCCGGTGAACGTGGCCGCGAACATCATGAAGCCGGCGATGAGAGTGACCGCGTTCAGCGCGCCGGTGATCTGGGTGAGGTGGTTGCCGGGCGGGGAGAGCACCTCGCCGGTCGCCCGGAGCCGGAACGGGGCGGGCTGATCGGGGATGGTCACATAGGCGAGGGCGATCCACACCGGGATGTACACGACCACGAGCAGCATCGCGAAACGGTTGCGGGCGTGTCCGATCAGCGCGTACCGCGATGCCGTGACGAACAGGGACAGATGCCTCCTCACGCCGCGGCCTCCGTACGCCGTTCCTGGAGGTGCAGGCGCCCGCCCTCCAGGCGCCAGAGCTGGTCCAGCCGGTCGATGTCGTACGCGAGGTGCGAGACGACCAGCACCGAACGCCCGGCGTCGCGCAGCCTGGTCGCCAGTTCCCAGAAGCGCAGGTAGGTCTCCCAGTCGAAGCCCTGGTAGGGCTCGTCCAGCAGGAGTACGTCCGGGTCGTGCATGAGGGCCAGGGTCAGGTTGAGCTTCTGCCGCGAGCCGCCGCTGAGCCGGCCCGCGCGCTGGTCGAGGTACTCGGTGAAGGCCAGGGTCTCCATCACCTCCTCGGCCCGTTCGAGGCCGGTGAGGCCGAACGCGCTCCTGAAGAAGTCGAGATGCTGGCGGACGGTGAAGGAGTCGTCCAGCACCACGGTCTGCGGGCAGTAGCCGAACCTGCCGCTGTGGTGCACGGCCCCCCGGTCCGGCCGGAGTTCGCCGGAGAGGATCTTCAGCAGGGTCGTCTTGCCCGCACCGTTCTCGCCGACGATCCCGGCCAGGGTGCCGGGCCTCAGCCGGAGGCCGACGCCCCGCAGGACGGCGTGCTGCCGGTAGGAGTGGTGCACATCGTGGACGTCCATCGCTTCGCTCCGTCGTACCTGAACTGCCTGCGGTCCGCGGAACCCGTCCGCGCGTGCCCAACGAGTCGGCCGGGCGGGGGAAACGGCAGCCGGGAAGAGCTGCCGCCCTACGGCGTCAACCTGGCGCCGGTCCGTCACGCGTGCGGCGGGAAGCCTGCCCGAAACCGCCTCGGCTGCCGTGGCGGTGGCTACGGTGACCGGGCTCCCGGAGCGGTCGTACCCATCTGACGTGAAAGGCCGGTCGGCCATGCGGAGAACGTGCGTGATCGGAGCCGGCCCGTCCGGCCTGGCCGCGAGCAGAGTCCTCGCCTCGCGCGGCATCCCGTTCGACTGCTGTGAGGCGGGCTCGGGCATCGGCGGGCTCTGGCGCTACGGCAACGACAACGGCATGTCGGGGGTGTACGCGTCGCTGCACGCGAACATCTCCAAGGAGAGCATGTCCTTCTCCTCGCTGCCGATGCCGGAGTCCTACCCGGTCTTCCCGCACCACACCCAGGTCCTCGCCTACCTGGAGAGCTACGCGGAGACCTTCGGGCTGCACGGCCACATCGGGCTGCGCACGGAGGTCACCTCCGTGCGCCCCCTGGAGGGCGGCGGCTGGGAGGTCACCCGCCGGAGCCGAGGAGCGCCGGAGTCGGAGACCGGCCGGTACACCGAGGTGGTGGTGGCCAACGGGCACCACTGGGACCCGCGTCTTCCGGACCCCGCCGTGCCCGGGGCCGGGGAGTTCGAGGGCTCCGCCGTCCACGCACACGCCTACCGCTCCCCCGAGCCGTACGCCGGGCGGCGGGTACTCGTGGTCGGGATGGGCAACTCCGGGTGCGAGATCGCGGCGGAGATCTCCCGTACGGCGGCGCGGACCTTCCTCTCGGCCCGCGCCGTGGCGCACGTGTTCCCGAAGATGCTGCTCGGGCGGCCCGCGGACCACTGGGCGGTGAGCAGAGCGGCCGCCCTGCCCCGCTTCCTCCAGGACCCGGCGATGGCACTCATGCTGCGGCTGGTCCGTGGCGCCCCCGCGCTCTACGGGCTTCCCGCACCGGTGCGGCGGCCTCTCGCCGCCCATCCCTCCACCTCGGACGAGCTCCTCGTCCAGCTGGCCCGGGGCGCGGTCACCGTGAAGCCCGGCGTCCGCTCCTTCGGCCGGGACTCGGCGTCCTTCACGGACGGCAGCCGCGAGAGCGTGGACGACGTGGTGTACGCCACCGGGTACTCGCTGTCCTTCCCCTTCCTGGACCCCGCCGTCTTCGCCGCGCCGGAGGGCCGCACCGAGCTGTATCTGCGCACGGTGCCGCCCCGGCTCCCCGGGCTCTTCTTCATGGGGCTCGCACAACCGGCGGGAGCGGCCTTCCCGTTGCTCGAACCGCAGGCCGAATGGATCGCCGACCTGATCGAAGGGGAGGTCCTCCTGCCGACGCCCGCGGAGATGACCCGGTCGATCGCCCGCGCGCGGGAGCGGCACGACAAGGTCTACGCACAGACCTACCGGCACGGGATCGAGATCGACATCCGCACCTACCGGCGAGCCCTTCGCCGGGAGCTGCGGGCGGGCAGGCGCCGAGCGCGCCGGGCAGCCGCTCCCCGCCCCGAGGCGCCTCGTCCCGCTCCGGTGTCCGACACGGTGTGACGAGCCCTCCGCCCCGGTACCGGGGCGGAGGGCTGGTCGCGTACGGGAGCGGGGCGGCACTGAGCCCGCGCCCCGGCCCGTACACCCGCTCAGCCCCGCTGCACGCTCTTCTCCAGCTCTCGCACGGCCTGTTCCCACAGCTCCGGCAGCAGCTCGCCCAGCGGCAGGGCGCGGTCCGCGACGAAGGACACCTCCGCCCAGTCGCCGAAGAACGACAGCCCCACTCCGCAGAGGTGTCCCGGCACGAGGAGCGGCAGCAGGGCCGTCCCCGTCACCCGGGTCTCCCCCAGGCTGCCCTTTTCGGCCAGCGGCATGGACGTGGCCATGACGTTGGTGACGCGCGGGGACAGCATCCTGCGCAGGTACCACGCGGTGGGACGGTCCGGCATGAAGCGGACCAGGTCCTGAACGGCCTGTCGCCAGGTGTCGCCCCGCAGCTTCCGGGTCACCGCCACGACCTGGTCCAGCCGTCGCAGCGGCGCCTCCTCGTCCGGGGAGCCGTCCGGGCGGTCCGGGACGGGGCCCACCGGCAGGTCGACCGGAAGGGCGAAGCACCGGTTGCCCCAGGTCTGCTCCTCGACGGACCGCCGCGCGTCGACGGGCAGTACGGCCGTCACCCGGGGCAGTGGCACACCGGAGCGGGCCGCCCACACCGACAACGCCCCGGCCAGCGCGGCGAGATGCGCGTCGTGGGCCGAGCCTCCGCGTCCGGCGCCGATCAGCCGCAGGGTGTCCACGGGGACCCGCCCCCGCCACAGCCGCCGCTCACCGGTAAGGGCGAAGGCCGGGTCCGGGCGGTGAGCGCGCACGGCGAAGGTACGCGCCAGGAACCTCGTGGCCAGCGCGACGGCCGCGCCGAACCGCCGGGGCACGCCGGCCACGCCGCTCCCGCCCGGCAGCGGACGGGCCGACGGCTCCCCGTCGCCGAGCATCGCCCGGAACGTCATGGCGGCGGCCGAGCCGTCCTGGCAGGCGTGGAGGAACCGGTAGCAGAGAGCGTAGGCGTCGGGTTCGTGGCCGTGGATCAGCCAGACCCCCCAGTAGGCGCCGGGCGCGAACGGGGCGTTGAGCGCGCTGTGCAGGGCGGCGTCCCAGCCGGCGGGTCCGTCGGCCACCACCTCGTGCACATGCCGGTCGACGGAGAAGTCCTCGGACGGCTGCCACCCGGGCCGCCTGCCTTCCGTCACCCGGCTGGTGAGCAGGGGCAGTTCTCCGAGCCGGAACGCCACGTACGCGCGGAGATCGGCCAGGCTCGGGGGCGGACCGCTGAGATACGCGACACCGCCCGCGTCCCAGCGGACCTCGGGGCGGCGGCGCTCCAGGTCGAGGAACGCGCGGTCGACCGAGTGGGTGGGATGACGGGGCAGGGGGACGGACCGCTTCGGCCGGGCGGAACCCGTGGAGGGGTCCGCGGGCGCGGTGGGCGGGGCGGACACGGTGGACTGCTCGGAATCGGGCATGCGGGTGCGGGCTCCCGTTCGGGCCGACGGCGGTCGCGGTGACCACCGGTGGTGGGACGGAGGTACGGCAGCGCGCGAAGGGCGGGGAAGCCGGCGGGCCGGGCCACCCCAACCCACCCGGGCCGGTCGCGCTGCCGGGACCGGCGGCCCACCAGGATGCCCGGCGAGCGGGACGGCGCCGGACGGCCGCGGCGGACCGGCCCGGCTCCGCGGGTGGGTTGCCGGACGGTTCCGCGGCGGTCGCCGGCGCCTGTTCTCCGCACCTCCCGGCCTCGGTTTTCCGTGCCCCGGCGGGCCCGAGCGCCCGGCGCGCGCAGCCGTGTCCCGGGGCGCGGCCCGCGAGGGCGTGAACCCGGCGTACCGTGACGAGTTCCCCCGAAAGAGGGACCGGAAGAGGGACCGGTCCCCGAGCGGCGTGCTGCGGCGGCACCGACGGTGGAGCGACATCCTCCGTTCGGGTGACCAGGGCGGATCGACGGGCATGTTCCGTCCGCCGTCTGCCATTGTGTGGCGAGCGCCGGAGATCACCAGGGTTCGAAGGCCCGGTGAACCCGTCCAGGACGGGCGTCGGGAGAGCCGGTGGGCACCGGCAGCACCGGACCGGCGGGACGATCCGGACCGTGCGCGGTGCGATCGTCCCCGACCGTGCTCGGCGCGATCGTCGACGACGACCCGCGCCGCGGGACGGTCGCCGCCGTGCCGTCGATCCCGCTTCCGGTCCACCGCCCGCCGGTGCTCCGCCTCCGCACGCCCCGCACGGCAGGGGACCGCCCTTCTCACCGCTCTGGGAGCCACGCTCGTGCACGTCGCACTCACCGGCGCCACCGGATTCCTCGGACTGCGCCTGTTACGTCGTCTGCTCGACACGCACGCGTCGGTGACGGTCCTGGCCCACGCGGGTTCGGGCGACGCGCTGCACCGCATCACCCGTTCCCTCGAACTGACGGGTGCGCCGAGCGCGTTCCTCGCACGGCTGCCGGAGCGGCTGAGGGTGGTGGAGACCGATCTGGCCCTGCCCCGGCTGGGCCTGTCCGCACGGGCGTTCCGGGAGCTGGCCGACGGCCTCGGCGGGATCTGGCACAGCGCGGGAAGCATCCATCTGGAGGGGGACCTTCCGGAGCTGCGGCGGACCAACGTCGATGGCACCCGCCACGTACTGGAACTGGCGGCCGCCGGGCGGGCGGAACCGGTGGTGCGCCATGTGAGCACCGCGTTCGTGGCCGGCGCGCGGCGCACCGGGGTGGCCTACGAGGACGAACTGGACGACGGCGCCGGTTTCGAGAACGCCTACGAACAGTCCAAGTACGAGGCGGAGCTGCTGGTTCACGCCTGGTCCCGCGAGCACGGGCGACCGGCCCTGGTGCTGCGGCCGAGCGTCCTGGTCACGGACGTGCCCCCGCACCCGGAGCTGCCGTCGCACCCGCTGCAGGTCGTCGAGCGCATCCTGCGCGACGCCCGACGTGCGGCCGTCGCCGCGCCACCCACCGCCACGAGCCCTGCCGCCGGGGCTCCGGGCGGTCCTGCCCGCGGCGCTCCCGGGTCCCCGGGCCCCGGGGACCGGCCCCGGGTACGGACGGTGGGGCACCCGCACGGCCGGCTGAACCTGCTGCCGGTGGAGCACGCGGCCGACGTCATGGTCCGGCTGTCCGAACTGCCGTCCTCACGCGGGGTCGACACGTACCACGTCGTCCATGACCGCGACGTCCCCGTGCCCACCCTCGTCGCCCTGCTGGAACGGCTCGTCCCCCTCTCGATCGACCTGGTCGACACCAAGCCGGAGGACCCCTCGGCGTTGGAGACCCTGATCGACTTCTACCCGGGCATCACGGCCTACCTCGCCCACCGGCGGCGGTTCGACGACACCCGAGTGCGGACCCGGCTCGGTCCGGCGGCGGTCTGCGCTCCGGTCGGTCCCGATCGGCTGTGGGCCGGACTGTCCCCGAGGGGCGAGGTGCTCCCCCGGCCCCCGGACACCGCACCCGCCCCTCCGCCCGTCCCCTGCGCCTGAGCGTCCCGTACCTCGCCGTCGGCACCCGCCCGACCAGCAGCAACCGTCCCGTCCCGTTGGAGCTTCCGTGTCCGTTCTCGCCGCTCCCAGCGCCCCTGCCGCGCGCCCGCCGGTCTTCTCCGCCGAGGGGATCGCCGCCCGTGTCCGGCTGATCCGGGAACCCGTGCACGTCGTCAGCGGCCCGGACGGCCGGGAGTTGGGCCTGGCGACCGGGTCCCCGCCCGCCGGCCCGGTGCTCGGCACGCTGCCGCCGCTGTACCCCGAGTGGCTCGGCGGCCGGACCTTCTGCGAGGCGCACGGCGTCCGCTTCCCCTATGTGGCGGGGGAGATGGCGAACGGCATCGCGACCACCGGCATGGTCGCGGCGATGGCGCGGGCGGAGATGATCGGCTTCTTCGGCGCGGGCGGCCTGCCCCTCCCGGAGGTGGAGCGGGCTGTGCGCTCCCTGACGCAGGAGCTGGGGTCCCGTACGAACTGGGGAGTCAATCTCATCCACTCACCGGCCGAACCGGAGCTGGAGTGGCGGGTCGCGGAGCTTCTGCTGCGGTGCGGTGTCCCCCGGATCTCGGTGTCGGCCTTCATGGAGCTGACCCCGGCGGTCGTCCTGTGCTCGGCGAAGGGCCTGCGCCGGGGTGCGGACGGCGCCGTCGTCCGGCGTACGCGGCTGCTCGCGAAACTCTCCCGTCCCGAGGTGGCCGAGAGGTTCCTCGCCCCCGCTCCGCCCGCTCTGCTGGACCTTCTTGTGGCGCGCGGGAGCCTGACCCGCGAGGAGGCGGCCCTGGCGGCCCTGGTGCCGGTGGCCGAGGACATCACCGTCGAGGCGGACAGCGGCGGGCACACCGACAACCGGCCGTTACCGGTCCTGCTGCCGCGTATCGCCGCCCTGCGCGACACGGTCTGCCGGCGGTTCGGGTACCGGCGACCGGTCCGCCTCGGCGCGGCCGGGGGCCTCGGCACCCCGGACGCGGTGGCCGCCGCCTTCGCTCTCGGCGCGTCCTACGTGGTCACCGGTTCGGTGAACCAGACGGCGGTCGAGGCCGGTCTGTCCGACGAGGCCAAGGCGATGCTGTGCGACGCGGACGTCGCCGATGTCGCCATGGCGCCGTCGGCCGACATGTTCGAGCTGGGCGTGCAGTTGCAAGTGCTGTCGCGAGGCACGATGTTCGCCCGGCGGGCCGGCCGCCTGTACACGGCCTACCGCGACCACGGCTCGCTGGAGGAGATCCCGCCCCCGCTGCGTACCGTCATCGAACGCGACGTGCTGGGCGCCCCGTTCGAGGAGGTCTGGCAGCGCACGCGCGCTTTCTGGGACGAGCGCGATCCGGCGGAGACCGTCCGTGCGGAGGCCGACCCGCGGCACCGCATGGCCCTGGTCTTCCGCTGGTACCTGGGCAGTTCCAGCCGGTGGGCGATCACCGGGGAGAGCGCTCGGCGGGCCGACTACCAGATCTGGTGCGGACCGGCCATGGGCGCGTTCAACCGGTGGGTGGCCGGCACTTTCCTGGCGGAACCGGCCCACCGGTCCGTGACGCAGATCGCCCTCAACCTGCTGGAAGGGGCCGCGACGCTCACTCGCGCCCATCAACTGCGCACATACGGCGTTCCGTTGCCCTCCGAGGCGTTCACCTGCACGCCGCGCGAGCTGGCATGAGCGGCGCCGCCGCAGCACCGTCCGCCGCCGCCCGCCCCCGAGGAGAGACCATGTCCGGCTCCACCCCCCGCCAGGTCCCCGTCGCCGTGGTCGGCGTGGGGGCGCTGGTTCCGGGCGCCACGGACGCGGCCGGCTACTGGCGGATCGTGACCGGCGGCCGCGACCTGATCACCGAGGTCCCCGCCTCCCGCTGGCGGGTGGAGGACCACTACGATCCGGACCCGGCCGCCCCCGACAAGACGTACGCCCGCCGGGGCGCCTTCCTTCCCGAGGTGGACTTCGACCCGATGGCCTACGGGGTGCCTCCCGCCAATCTGCCGGCCACGGACACCTCCCAGCTGCTCGCCCTCATGGTCGCCGACCAGGTGCTGAAGGACGCCGGCGGGACGTCCGGGATCGACCGGGACCGGACCGGCGTCGTCCTCGGGGCGGCCGCCCTCGAACTGCTGCCGCACATGTACGGGCGTTCCCAGCGCCCCGCGTGGCTGGCGGGGCTGCGTGAGAGCGGGCTCGACGAGGCCGAGGCGCAGGCGGTGTGCGACCGCATCGCCGCCCGCTTCGAGCCGTGGCGCGAGTCGACCTTCCCGGGGCTGCTGGGCAACGTCGTCGCGGGGCGGATCGCCAACCGGTTCGATCTGCACGGGGTCAACCACACCACCGACGCCGCCTGCGCAAGCTCGCTGGCCGCTCTGTCGACGGCGGTCGGGGAACTGTCCCTCGGCCGGGCAGACCTGGTCGTCAGCGGCGGCGTGGACACCGGGAACGACGTCGGCATGTTCCTGTGCTTCTCCAAGACGCCCGCGCTCTCCCCCAGCGGCGACTGCCGCCCGTTCGCGGAGGCGGCGGACGGCACGATGCTGGGCGAGGCGGTCGTGATGTACGCCCTGAAGCGTTTGTCCGACGCGGAGCGCGACGGCGACCGGATCCACGCCGTGATCCGGGGCATCGGCACCTCGTCGGACGGCCGGAGCACAGCGATCTACGCCCCGCTGCCCGAGGGACAGGAACGGGCCCTGCGGCGCGCGTACGAGGAGGCCGGCTACGGGCCGGAGACCGTGGAGCTGGTCGAGGCGCACGGCACCGGTACGAAGGCCGGGGACACCGCGGAACTGGCCGCGCTCAACGCGGTGTTCGGCGCTTCGGGACGTCCGGACGGCCAGTGGTGCGCGATCGGCTCGGTGAAGTCGCAGATCGGGCACACCAAGTGCGCGGCGGGTGCGGCGGGGCTGCTCAAGGCGGTGATGGCCCTCCACCACAAGGTGCTCCCGCCCACGGTCAAGGTCGAACGGCCGAACCCGGCGGCCGCCGCCCCTGACGGCCCGTTCTACGTGAACACGAAGGCCCGGCCATGGGTGCGGCCGGCCGGTCATCCGCGCCGGGCGGCGGTGTCGAGTTTCGGCTTCGGCGGCAGCAACTTCCACGTCACGCTGGAGGAATACACCCCGCCGGCCGTGCCCGCTCCGTCGTCGAGCGCGCACGCCGACCCCCTTGCGCGCCCCGCGCCGAAGTCCGCCGGCCGCCCTGCCCTGCGCCACCGCACGGCGTCGAGCGAGCTGGTCCTGTTCGGCGCCGCTTCGCCGTCCGCCCTGGTGGAGCGACTGCCGGAGGACGGGCGGCCGCTGGCCGAGCTGGCGAGGGAGAGCCACGCCGCGTTCTCGCCCACCGCCCGGGTGCGGCTGGCCGTCGTCGCCACCGGCACCGATGACCTGCGGGAGAAGTACGCGCAGGCGCTCGCGCTCATCCGGCGGCGCCCCGAGGTGTCGTTCTCGGCCCCTTCCGGAATCCGGTACGCGTACGGGGAGCCCGCACCCGGCCGCATCGGCTTCCTGTTCCCCGGGCAGGGCTCCCAGTACGTCGGGATGGGGGCCGGGCTCGCGATGCTGGCCCCGGCCGCGCAGGCCGTGTGGGACCGGCTGGGCTCCACCCGCTTCGACGGAAGGCCCCTGCACCGGGCCGTGTTCCCGCCGCCCGCCTTCACCGAGGAGGAGCGCGCCGCCCGAGCGGCCCTGCTGGACGCCACCGAGTGGGCTCAGCCGGCGCTGGCGGTGCACGCGCTCGCGCTGCTGGCCGTGGTGCGGGAACTGGGGCTGCAACCGGACTGCGTGGCGGGCCACAGCTTCGGCGAACTGGTGGCGCTGCACTGCGCGGGCGCCCTGGACGCGGAGTCGCTGGTGGGGCTGGCGCGTCGCCGCGGCGAGCTGATGCGGGAGGCGTCAGCCACCCCGGGCGCGATGCTGGCGGTGGCGGCGGACCGCGTACGCGTGGCGGAGGTACTGGCCGACGGGGACTTCGACGACATCTGGCCGGCCAACCACAACTCGCCCCGCCAGACGGTGCTCTCGGGTTCGGCGGCGGCGGTCGAAAGGGCGAGGAGCGCCTTCTCGGCCGCGGGGATCGCCGCGCGCGGGCTGTCCGCGTCGACCGCCTTCCACAGCCCGCTGGTCGCCCCGGCTGTCGAGCCGCTCGCCGCCCACCTGCGCACGGTGACGTTCTCGGAACCCCGGATCGAGGTCTACGGCAACACGGACGCGGCGCCCTACCCCTCCTGCCCCGACGCGGTGCGCCGCCGAGTGGCCGATCACCTCGCCTCGCCGGTCCTCTTCCAGGACCAGATCGAGGCGATGTACGCGGCGGGGGTGCGGACCTTCGTGGAGGTCGGCGCGGGCGCCACGCTCACGGGCCTGGTCGGGCAGATCCTCGGCGACCGTGAGCATGCGGCAGTGCCCATGGACCGGCCGGCCGGGGCGGGCACCGACACCTTCCACGCCGCACTCGGCGAACTCGCCGTACGGGGCGTACCCCTCGACCTCACCCCCCTCTGGACCCCCTACGCATCGCCCGGAACACCAGCGAAGGAGCGCGAGCCCCGAATGACCGTGAAGATCAGTGGAGCCAACTACGGTCAGCTCCCGCCCTCCGGAACCCCGCGCGTCGAACCGACGCACGCCCCGGACCACGGGCCGCGCCCCGACGCCGTACCGGCTGCCGCCCCGGCACCGGAGGCCGCCCCGGCACCGGAGGCCGCCCTGCCCCCGCGGCCCCCCGTCGACGTGCCACTGCCACCGGTGTACGTGCCGGCTGCCGCGGCCTCGCAGCAGGAGTTCGCACCGTCGCACCCTGCAAGGACGCCGGTGGACTCCCGCCCGGTCATCGGCGACGACCGGCAGCCCGCCGTCGAGAGTATCCACCGGCAGACGGCCGAGACCCACCTCGCCTGTCAACGCCTGCTGACGGACAGCCACATGGCCTTCCTGAGGATGACCGAGACGACCCTGGCCGCGCTGCTCGGTGCGCCGGTCCCGGGCGCGGTCCCGGACATGGCAGCCCCCGCTCCGCTGCCGCTCCCCCGCTCCGCCGGCCCGCTCGACGTACCGGCCGCGGTGGCGGCGCCGGCTCCCGCCGTCGCTCCCGCCGCCCCGGTGGCTCCTGCGGCGGTCCCCGGGTCCGCGACGCCGTGGCGCGTGCCGGAGGCGGGCGCCCCTCCGGCGGGCGACGCGGTGCGCCCCTCGGCTCCGGAGCCGGCGCTACCGCCCGAACCGCCGGCACGGGACGCGTCGGCACCGCGCCGAACAGCGTCGGAGCTGTCTCCGCCGGAGCTGTCTCCCTCCCAGCTGTCTCCCTCGGAGCTGTCTCCCTCGGAGCTGGAGGAGTTGCTCCTGTCGGTGGTGGCCGAGCTCACCGGCTATCCGACCGCCATGCTGCACGTGGACATGGACCTGGAGGCGGACCTGGGCGTCGACTCCATCAAGCGGGTCGAGATTCTGTCGGCCGTGCGCCGCCGGGTGGGCGACGTGGCGGTCGGGGACGCCGGACGGCTCGGCAAGCTCCGTACCCTGCGCGAGATCACCGAGGCACTCGCCTCCGGCGCCCGGACCGCCGGGCCCGCGCCGGAGCCGGACGTCCCTGCCGTGCCCGCGCCCCGCGCGGACGCGTTCGAGCCCTCCCCGGCAAAGGCTCGCGAGGACGCCCCGATCTCCACGACCGTCGATGCCCCCGCCGTCCGGGGCGGTGGATCAGGGCGGGCCGCCGAGGACGCGGCGGCGGACGGGTGGACACCCTTGACCCGGCTGGTGCCGCGCATGGTGGAGTCCCCTGCGTCCGGGCTGGCCACGGCGGGACTGCTGGACGGACCGGTCGTGGTGAGCGGTGAGGACGTGGCGGGGTGC
Source organism: Streptomyces sp. NPDC001599 (assembly GCF_042893535.1). Taxonomy (NCBI): domain Bacteria; kingdom Bacillati; phylum Actinomycetota; class Actinomycetes; order Kitasatosporales; family Streptomycetaceae; genus Streptomyces; species Streptomyces sp. NPDC001599. Next base: position 57,108 of record NZ_JBIAVA010000006.1, on the reverse strand, counting down.
CCGGTCGTCGGCCTCGTGGCCCGGAAGCTGGCGGAGCGCGGTGTGGACGCCACCGCCGTGGTGGAGGTGCCGGAGGGAGCGCGCGGCGTCATCCACCTCGGCGGCCTCTCCTCGAACGGCACACCGGACGAGGCCCGGGAGGTCCACCGCTCGGCGCTCCGCGCGGCGCGCGCGATGGCACCGCGGGCGGCGGGGGGCGGCGGCCTGTTCGTCACCGTCCAGGACACCGGCGGCGACTTCGGGCTCGGCGGACACACGCCCGGCCGTGCGTGGCTGGGCGGGACGGCCGGACTGGCCAGGACCGCCGCGAAGGAGTGGCCGGACACCCGGGTGAGGGTCCTCGACTGCGAGCGGGGCGGGCGGGACGACGAAGAGGTCGCCGACGCGATCGTGTCCGAACTGCTCGAAGGCGGAGCCGACACGGAGGTCGGCCTTCGCGCGGACGGCACCCGCGCCCTGCTGCGGATGGTGCCCGGCCCGCTCACACCCGGCGGCGCCCCGCGCGTCGGCGAGGACTCCGTGATCGTGGCCACCGGCGGCGCCCGCGGGGTGACCGCCGCCGCGCTGCTCGACCTGGCCAGGACCCACCGGCCGCGGATCGTCCTGCTCGGACGGACGGAGGCCGCCGCCGAGCCCGACGGCCTGGCATCCGCCACCGACGAACGGGCCCTCACCCGGCTGCTCGCGGAGCGGGCCCGCGATGCGGAGGGGTCCTCGCCCGCCCGGATCGCGGAGGAGGCCCGGAGGATTCTCGCCGCCCGCGAAGTACGGGCGACGCTGGCCGGGCTGGAGGCCGCCGGTTCGCCCGCCCGGTACGTCAGGGTGGATGTCCGCGACGCCGAAGCCCTCACCGCGGCACTGCGCGAGGTGCGCGCGACGTGGGGGCCTGTGACCGGCATCGTGCACGGGGCCGGTGTGCTCGCCGACAAGCGGATCGCGGACAAGACCGACGAGCAGGCCGAGCTGGTCATGGCCACGAAGGTGGACGGCCTGCGGGCGCTGCTGACGGCGACGGCGGACGATCCCCTGGACACGATTCTGCTGTTCTCCTCGGTGGCCGCCGTGTTCGGCAACGCGGGCCAGAGCGACTACGCCATGGCCAACGAGGTCCTTCAGCAGGTCGCGTCGGCGGAGCAGGCCCGCCGCCCCGGCTGCCTGGTGCGCTGCGTGGCCTGGGGACCCTGGCGGGGCGGCATGGTCACCCCGGCCCTGGCCGCGCACTTCGGCCGGTCCGGGGTGCCGCTCATCCCCCCGGCCCAGGGGGCCGCTGCCTGCACCGCCGAACTGGACGGTGCGGCCGGCGAGGCCCGTGTCGTGCTCACGGCGGGCGACGGGCCGGCCGCCGCGGACGAGCGGTTGCGCGCACAGGTGCTGGTCAGCTCGGAGACCCTGCCGCAGCTGGCCGACCACGCTCCCGCCGGTGTCCCGGTGCTGCCCGTGGCGCTGGTCCTGAACTGGTTCGCGGGCGCCGCGGCGGCCTGGCTGCCGGCCGAGGGGCGGCTCGTCCTGCGTGATCTGCGGGTGTACCGGAAGTACGACCTGCCGGACCTGGAAGGCGTGGGCCACCGGCTCACCGTGCTCGGCAGCCGGGGCGCGCCCGGCTCCCCGGCCGGGCTGGAGGCGGAGCTGCGGGGCGAGGAGGGCCCGGCGTACTTCCGTGCCGTCGTGGACAGCGGCGACGGTGCGCCCGGCCCGTCCTCCTGGGACACTCCGGCGGACCTGAAGCCGCTCGACGTGACCGCGCCGTACGACGGGGGCGTCCTCTTCCACGGCCCCCGGTTCCACGCCCTGCGCGAAGTGCGCGGTGTGTCGGAGGACGGGGCGGAGGCGACGGTCGCGGGGATGCGGTCCCTGGGCTGGCCGGGCGGGCACGGTCCGCTGGATCCGGCCGCCGTGGACGGCGCGCTGCAACTCGCGCTGCTCTGGGGCGAGAAGGTTCTCGGCACTGCGACCCTGCCGATGGCCGTCGCGGAGTGCCGGGTGTATCGGCGCGGCCCGGTGGACGACGCCGTGCGCTGTGTGGTGCGCGGACGGAAGGCGCACGACACCGGGGCACGCTGCGACGCCGCGCTGATCGGCCCCGGCGGGTCGGTCCTGCTGGAGCTGACCGGCGTCGAACTCGTCAGCCGCCCCTCCTGACCGGGCACTCTCCCTCCCCGTCCGAACCCGCCCTCTCCACCCCGCCGTGAAGTGAGACCCGCATGCGTTTCGAACCGATCGCCGTCGTCGGCCGGGGCTGTGTCCTGCCCGGCGCACTGGACCCGGACGGGTTCTGGGAGAACGTCGCCGCCGGACGTACGAGTCTGACGGCGGCCCCGGAGGGCCGGTGGCGGCTGCCGCGCCACCGGGTCATGGGCACGGTGGACGACCACCTCGACCGCACCTGGACCGACATCGGGGGGTACGTCGAGGGGTTCGAATCCGTCTTCGACCCGGAAGGCTTCCTCCTCCCCCCGGAGCGGATCGCGACGCTGGACCCGCTCTTCCACTGGGTGCTGTACGGGGTACGGCAGGCGCTCGCGGAAGCGGGCCGCACCACACCGCTGCGGCGCGGCGGGCTGATCCTGGGCAACCTGTCGTACCCCACCCCCACCGGGGCAGCCTTCGCCGAACACGTCTGGCTGTCGGCGCAGCGCCCGGCGCTCCGCGACGCGCTGCTGGCGGGTGGACGCCACCCCCGCCCCGATGCCCGCAACCGCTTCTCCTCCGGCCTCCCGGCCCTGCTCGCGGCCCGCGCGCTGGGGCTCGGGGCCGGGGCGTGGTCCCTCGACGCGGCCTGCGCCTCCTCGCTGTACGCGGTCAAGCTGGCGTGCGACCGCCTGCACGACGGCACGGCCGACCTGATGGTGGCCGGTGCGGTCAGCCGGCCCGACCCTCTCTACCTGCACGTGGGGTTCTGCGGGCTGTCGGCGACGAGCCGTACGGGGCGCAGCCGCCCCTTCGACCGGGACGCGGACGGCCTGGTGCACGGCGAGGGCGCCGGGTTCGTCGCCCTGGCGCGGCTCTCCGACGCCCGCGCGGCGGGGCTCCCCGTGTTCGGTGTGATCCGCGGGGTGGGGCTGTCCAACGACGGGCGGGGGTCCGGTCTGATCAGCCCGTCCGAGGAGGGCCAGGTGCGGGCGATGCGCCTGGCGTACGAGGCGGCGGGCGTCGCTCCCGAGTCGGTGTCGCTCGTCGAGTGCCATGCGACGGGAACGCCGGTCGGCGACGCGGTGGAGGCGCGGGGCATGGCCCGGGTCTTCGGGGCCGCCGACGACCTGCCGATCGGTTCGGCGAAGTCGAACATCGGGCATCTGCTGGCCTCGGCGGGCGTGGCGGGGCTGCTGAAGGTGCTGGGCGCGATGCGCGCCGGGGTGCGCCCGGCGACGCTCGGCGCGCGTCACCCGCTGGACGCCCTGTCGGGCACGCCGTTGCGCGTGCTGGACACGCCGGAGGAGTGGGCGGGGCCCCGCAGGGCGGCGGTGAGCGCGTTCGGGTTCGGCGGGACCAACGCCCACCTGCTCCTCGACGACCCGGACGACGCTCCCCCGCCCTCCGTGCCCCGGCCGGCGTACGGACCGCGGTCCACGGCGCGGCGGGCCGCACCGGCGGACGGGGCACCGCAGGCCCCGGTTCCGGGACCCGACGCGCCGGACACCCCGGCCGCGGCAGCCGACAGCGGTGCGCCGGGAGACCGTACGCCCGGGGCATGCGCGGTACCCGTGGCGATTGTCGCCATCGGGGCGCGGGTCGGGCAGGGAACGTCGATCGAGGACCTGCGCCGGGCGGTGCTGGGCGGTGAACGGCGCGGCCCGGTCGCGGAGATCGCCGTGCGGCTGACGGGCCTGTGCTTCCCCCCGCTGGCCCTGGAGCGGACCGTACGCCATCAGCTCCTGGTGCTGGAGGCCGCCCGGGAGGCCGCCCGGTCGGTGAGCCTGCCCCGGGAGCGGACCATGGTGGTCATCGGTACCGGCGTGGACCCGGAGGTGGCCCGGGCGGGCGCGCGCTGGCGGATTCCCCACTGGTTGCAGGAGTCGGGTGTGCCCGTCACCGCGGCGTCGGCGGAACTCGCCCGGGACGCCTTCACCACGCCCATGACGGCGGAGGGGGTGGTGGGCAGCATGCCGAACCTGGCGGCGAACCGCATCAGCACCCAACTGGACCTGGCGGGACCGAGTTTCACGGTGTCCGCCGAGGAGGCGTCCGGGCTGGTGGCGCTGGAGACCGCGGCCCGCGCCCTGCGGTCGGGGGAGGTCGACGCGGCGCTCGTCGGCGCCACCGACCTGTCCTGCGAGGCGGTCCACCGGGCCGCCCTGCGGGAGACCGCTCCCGGTGTGGAGCCCGGTGACGCGGCGGTCGTCCTGGTCCTCAAGCCGCTGGAGGCCGCCCGCCGGGACGGGGACACCGTTGTCGCCGTGCTGGACGAGGAAGCCGGCGACGAACCCGACATGGTCGTCGGCGACGGCCCGGACGCGGGGTTCGATCCGGCGTCCGCCTTCGGGCGCGCCCATGCGGCATCCGGGCTGGTGTCCGTCGCCGTCGCGGCGCTCTCGCTCCAGCACCGCGCGGTCCCCCGCCCCGACGCGCCCGCCGACACGGCGGCCGTCGCCCACACCGCGCGGGCCGTCGCCGTACCGGCGCAGGGGCCGGTTATGAGCGTCCGGCTGCGCGCCGGGGACCCCCGGCCGTGGCTGCCGGGGTCCGCCCCGCGCCTGCGCGTCTTCTCCGGAGCGGACCGCGCGGAGGTGCTGGCCGCACTGGAGGCGGGGACCGAGTCCTCGGCGGGACCGGCCCGCCTCGCTCTCGTGGCGGACGGCGGCACCGCCTGGGCGGAGCGCCGCGAAGCGGCCCGTCGCTGGCTGGCGGAGGGCGGGACCCGGCCGGCGGATGTCCTGTACCGGGACGCGCCGGTCGGCGGAGAGACCGCCTTCGTGTACACGAACGGCTCGGCCGCGTACCCCGGGATGGGCCACGCGCTGACGCTGGCGTGCCCGTCGCTGGGCGAGAGCGTTCGTGCGAGGCACCGGGCGATCGGGACGCGGCTGCGCTCCGGGGCGGGGCCCGGGGTGCTCGACCAGATCTGGTCCGTCGCCGAACTGGCGGTCTTCCACACCATGTTCAGCCGTGAGGTGCTGGGCCTGCGGCCGGACGCCGCGATCGGCTACTCCTCCGGCGAGTCGACGGCACTGGTCGCGCTGGGCGCGTGGCCGGACGCCTCGGGGCTGTACGAGGCGACGCGGGAGAGCGGGCTGTTCACCACGGAACTCACCGGTGAGCTGCGGGCGGTGCGGCGCTACTGGCGGCAGCGCGGCATCGGCGGCGACCGTTGGTCGAGCTATCTGGTCGCCGCGCCGCTGGAGGCCGTCCGCGCGGAGCTCGCCGGGGAGCGGGCGGTCCATCTGATGGCGGTGAACGCGCCGGGGGTCTGCGTCGTCGGCGGCGAGTCCGGGGCGTGCGCGGCCGTGGTCACCCGGCTGGGCGTGGACCGGGCGATCGAGCTGGACTACGACATGGCCGCCCACGCCCCGGAGTTGGCGGAGGTTCGCGAGGTGTGGCGCGAGGCCCACCGCCGCCCCACGGTCGACGTGCCGGGGGTCCGGTTCTACAGCGGGGCCACCGGCCGGGCGTACCGTCCGACGACCGAGCGGGCCGCCGAAGCGCTCACCGCTCAGGGGCTGGGCACGATCGACTTCGCTGCGACGATCGAGCGGGCGTGGGCGGACGGTGTCCGCGTCTTCGTGGAGCACGGCCCCCGGAGGCTGTGCACCGGCTGGATCAAGCGGATCCTCGGGGACCGGGAGCATGTGGCCGTCGCGCTGGACACCCCGGACGACACCGGGCTGCGGAACCTGTGCCTGGCCGTCGGCGAACTCGTGGTGGCCGGAGTGCCGGTGCGGGCCGACGCGTTGACCGCCCGGCTCGCCGAGGCCGCCACCGGTCTCCCGGCCCCCGGACCGACCGTCACCGTCGCCGTGCCTCCCACGCCCTGCCTGCCGCCCCTGGAGCCCGCCGTGACCGTTCTGCCCCGGGCCCCCGAGCTGGTGCCGGTGCCGGAGCAGCCCGCTCCCGCGGAACGGCCCGGCGCCCCGGTCGCCGCCGTACCCGCCGCCGCGGTGGGGCCGGTGGCCCGGCTGTCCGACCCGTCGTCCCGGGCGCCGGGGACGACGGCGGTCGCGGGCGCGTTCGCCCGGCAGAGCCGGCGGGCCGCCCTGGTGCACGAGGAGATCATGGCCGCGCACGCGGAGGCCCACCGGCGGTTCCTGCACGTGTCCGCGCTGGCCGTCACGGCGCTGGCGGCGGGCGGCCGGGCGGACGCCGGACGCGCGGCGGTTCCCCTCCCCCCGGGAGACGTTGCCCCGGTGTCTCCGGGAGGCGTCGCATCCGTGCAGTCGGGAGGCGTCGCGTCCCTACAGTCGGGAGGCGTCGCGTCCCTGCAGTCGGGAGGTGTTGCCTCCGCACCGCCGTCCGGCGCCCTCCCCGTACGACCGCCGTGCGCGCCGCCCGTTCCGGGGGCGAGGCCGCTGTTCGACCGGGCGCAGTTGGAGTACCTCGCCTCCGGGGAGATCTCCGCCCTGTTCGGTCCGCGCTTCGCCGAGCAGGACCGGTACGCGGTGCAGACCCGGATGCCCGGACCGCCCATGCTCTTCGCCGACCGGGTCACCGCCATCGACGCGGTGCCCGCGGCGCTCGTCCTGCCGGGGCCGGTCCGTACGGACGGGCGGATCTGGACGGAGACCGACGTCCTGACCGACAGCTGGTACCTGGACGCGACGGGACGCATGCCGGCCGGCGTGCTGATCGAGGCGGGGCAGGCCGATCTGCTGCTGCTCAGCTGGCTGGGGGCGGACCTGCTCAACCGGGGCGAGCGCGCCTACCGCCTGCTCGGCTGCGAGGTGACGTTCCACGGCGGCCCGCCCCGCCCCGGCGACACCCTGCGCTTCGAGATCCATGTGGACGGCCACGCGGAGGCGGACGGGGTCCGGCTGGCCTTCTTCCACTACGACTGCTACGTGGACGGTGAGTTGCGGCTCAGCGTCCGCGAGGGCCAGGCCGGGTTCTTCACCGCCGCCGAGCTGGCCACCAGTGGCGGGGTGCGCTGGGACCCGGCCGAGCACGCTCCCGGCGACGACCTGCCGTTCGACCCTCCGGCCGTACGCTGCGAGCGGACCCGCTTCGGCACGGACCGGGTGCGGGCCCTGGCGCAGGGGTCGCCCGCGGAGTGCTTCGGGCCGGGCTGGGAGGCGACGGCAGCCCATGTGCGCACGCCCCTGCTCGACGGGGAGACGCTGCGCCTGCTGGACGAGGTCACCGTGTTCGACCCCGTCGGCGGGCCGTGGGGCCGGGGGTATCTGCGTGCCGAGACGCCGGTGTCGCCGGACGACTGGTTCTTCACCGGCCACTTCAAGAACGACCCCTGTATGCCGGGCACCCTGATGCTCCAGGGCGGTCTCCAGGCGATGGCCTTCTATCTGACGGCCTCGGGCCACACCGTCGACCGGGACGGCTGGCGTTTCGAGCCGGTCGACACACAGCCGTCCCGGGCCATGTGCCGGGGCCAGGCGACCCCGGAGTCACAGAGGGTCGTCTACGAGGTGTTCGTCCGGGGCGTCTCGGCCGGGCCGGTGCCGACGCTCCACGCCGATGTCCTCGGGTCGGTGGACGGCAGGAAGGCGTTCCTGGGGCGCGGTATGGCGCTCCGGCTGGTACCCGACTGGCCGTTGTCGCAGTGGCGGGGCTCGGGTCCGCCCGCCGTGCAGGAGGACGGAGCACCGGTGCCGCCGCCACGGCTCGGCGGGCTGTCCGGGCACCGGGAGGAAAGGGCGGTGGCCGTCGCGGCCGACGGGTTCCGCTTCGACTACGCGTCGTTGCTGGCATGCGCCTGGGGCAGGCCCAGCGAGGCGTTCGGCACCATGTACGAGCCCTTCGACGGCACCCGCAGGGTCGCCAGGCTGCCCGGGCCGCCGTACCACTTCATGAGCCGGATCGTCTCGGTGGACGGCGTGCAGGGCGGGATGCGGGAGGGCAGCGTCGTCGTCGCCGAGTACGACGTACCGGACCGGGCGTGGTACTTCGAGCAGAACCCTTCCGGGTGCATGCCGCTCGCGGTCCTGATGGAGGTCGCGCTGCAGCCCTGCGGGTGGCTGGCCTCGTACATCGGCAGCGCGACGACCAGCGAGCAGGATCTGCTGTTTCGCAATCTGGACGGAGCGAAGACGCTCACCGGCGAGGTCACCGCCGGGACGCGCACGATCCGCACCCGGGCCGAACTGACCCGTCTCTCGCGCAGCGGGGACATGATCATCGAGTCGTTCCGGGTGGTGTGCACGGCCGACGACGCGCCGCTCGCCGAACTCACCACGGGCTTCGGCTACTTCCCCCGGTCGGCGTTCGACGACCAGCAAGGTCTCCCGGTCCGGGCCGAGGAGCGCGCCCGTCTCGACGAGCCCTGCGACCGAGTGGTGGACCTGGCCGCCCGGCCCGCCCGCTACTGCGCCGGGGAGCCGCGCCTGCCGGGCCGCATGCTGCTGATGCTGGACCGGGTCACGGGCTCCTGGCCGAGGGGCGGAAGCGCGGGGCTCGGCCGGCTGCGGTCGGAGAAGGACGTACGCCCGGACGCCTGGTTCTTCCGGGCCCACTTCTTCCAGGACCCGGTACAGCCCGGCTCGCTGGGGGTCGAGGCCATGTGCCAGCTGCTCCAGTACCACCTGATCGAGGGCGGCGCGGCGGACGGGATCGTCCACCCCCGGTTCGATCCGGTGCTGCCCGGCCGGGAGACGGTGTGGACGTACCGGGGCCAGATCACCCCCGCCAACCGGCTGATCCGGGTGGACATGGACATCGTGGAGACCGGTACGGACGCATGCGGGCCCTATGCCGTGGCGGACGCGACGCTGTGGGGCGACGACACGTGCATCTACCGGGTACGGGGCCTGGGGATGCGGGTGGTACCCGCATAGCGCGCCTCACTGATCGTCCTGTTCCTCGGTCTGGTCTGCCGAGGTGTCCTCCGCGCCGGTCCGTTCGACGAGCACGGCATGTCGCTCAGGGTCGGTGCCGGAGCACTGGTCGTGCCGGCGCCGGCATGTGTTTCGGACGCGCCGCGGGCCGGCCGAAACCTCAGCCGGCTCTCACCGAACGCCGGTCAAGCGGCCTTGGAATGGGCATGATGAGTTTGTTGGCAGGGTCACGTGCAAAAGGGGGATTCAGCGGTGGCGCGTGTGGTGGGCATAGACCTCGGGACGACGTACTGCGCCGTGGCCGTCGCGGACCGGGCGGGAACTCCGTCCATCGTCCGCAACCGGGAGGGCGAGAACATCACACCGTCCGTAGTGATGTTCCAGGGCGACACCGTGGTCGTCGGATCCCAGGCGAAGCGGTCCGCGGCCACGGCTCCCGACCACGTGGTGCAGTTCGCCAAGCGCTACATGGGGGAGACCAACCCGATCTATCACTCGGAGTCCGGCACGCCGTACCGGCCCGAGGAGATCTCGGCTCTGCTGCTCAAGCGTCTCAAGGAAGACGCCGAACTCATGCTGGACGAGCCCGTCGAGCAGGCGGTGATCACCGTACCCGCGTACTTCGACGATGCCCGGCGCAAGGCGACGCAGGACGCCGGGCGGATCGCCGGACTCGAAGTGCTGCGCATCGTCAACGAACCCACCGCGGCCGCGCTCGCCTACGGCCTCGATCAGTCCTTGGCGGACGGCGGCGGGGAGGACGGGGACGATGGTGAGGCGATCGGCACGGTGCTCGTGTACGACCTCGGCGGTGGCACCTTCGACGTCACCGTCATGCGGGTCGAGAACGGCGACTACACGGTGATCGCCACCGACGGGGACCGCAACCTCGGCGGCTTCGACTGGGACGGCGCGCTGATGAACCACCTCAACGGCGCGTTCATGGCCTCGGGCGGTCCCGACCTCAACGAGGACAACGTCCAGCAGGCCGAACTGCGCGACAAGGCGGAGATCGCCAAGCGCACCCTTTCCCATGCCCCGCAGGCCGTCGTGATGTTCTCCGTGGGCGAGCGCCACGAGCAGATCCGGGTGACCCGCGAGAAGTACGAGGAGATCACCGCAGAACTGCTCGACCGCACCCGCATCATCACGGAGGGCGTGCTGGAGGAGGCGCGGCTCGGCTGGGACGACATCGACCGGATACTGCTCGTCGGCGGTTCCACCCGGATGCCCATGGTGCCGAAGCTGATACAGCGGCTCTCCGGCAGGGAGCCGGAGCGCGGCATCGCCCAGGACGAGGTGGTCGCGCTCGGCGCCGCACTGGTCGCGCTGGACGCCTCGGTCCGCGCCGAGGAGGCGGAGGAGAAGCGGAAGTACGTCGGCAGCGGAGCGAGCGTCGAGTCCTCCCCAGGCGACGGTCTGGCCCGCCTGACCAAGGGCAGGGTGAAGTCCATCAAGGACGTCACCTCGCAGTCCCTCGGCATGGTCACGACCGACCTGGACAACCACGACCATCAGTTCAACACGGTGATCATCCCGCACAACACGCCCGTGCCGGCCAAGAGGAGCGACATCTTCCTGACCCTCTACGACCGGCAGCGACGGTTCCGGGTACAGGTGACCGAGGGCGACGACAAGGACTTGGCGTACGTGAAGACGGTCGGGGAGAGCACCATCGAGATCCCGCAGTACCCGAAGGGCGCGCCGTTCGAGGTGGTTTACTCCTACGACGTCGACGGCATCATCCACGTCGAGGTGAAGGACGGCACGACGGGCAAGTGGCTCGGCGAGTTCGAGCTCGAACGCCCCGGCAATCTGAGTCAGACCGAGCTGAGCGAGTTCAGTGACCGTGTCGCCCGCGTCTCGACCCTCTAGGTCCCGACTCTGCAGCCGGAGCCGACAGCGATGACGACCGACGAAGTCCCCGACTACTACGCGGAGTTCGACATCGACCGTGCCGCGAGCGCGGACCAGGTCTCCCGGCAGCTCGACCGGGCCTTCCGCACCTGGTCGAGCCGGGCAAGCCGGGCCCCCGACGCCAAGAGGCGGCGGGAGGCCGAGGACAAGGTCGAGCTGGTCTCCCAGGCGCGGAGGGAACTCCTCGACGCCGACCGGCGCCACGCCTACGACCGCAGACTGGAGCAGGCGCGCCGGAGTGCCCGCGTGCCGGCCCCCGCGCCCAAGTCCCAATCCCAATCCCAATCCCAATCCCAGCCACAGCCACAGCCACAGCCACAGCCACAGCCCACCCTGCAGGTCCGGAATTGGGTGTGGCACGCCCGCAGGCTGATGAACGGGGGTGACGACGAAGGCGCTCTGTACGAGCTGCGGCAGGCCGTGCACCACGACGAGCGCAACGGCGAGGCCTGGCGTCTGCTCGGTGCCCTGCACGCCAAGCAAGGACAGCTGAGCGACGCCCTCCAGGAGCTCCAGCGGGCCCGCGCGCTGCTCCCCCACGACGCGCTCACCCACTCTCTGACGGCCCAGGTGTGGGAGCAGCGCGGCGATCACGTCAAAGCCGTCCCCTGGCACCTGAAGGCGGTTGAGCTCGCACCTGCCGACGTCGGTCTCCGGATCGCCGCCGCCGACAGCCTCTACCGGGTCGACCGCTACGACGAGGCGCTCAGCAACTACGAACGTGCCCTGACGGAGCGGCCCGGCCACGACGGCGTCCGCAACCAGATCGGCTGGATCTGGTTGCGGCGCGCCGAGAGTGCCATGGTCTGGCACCCGGCCAGGCAGCGGTACGTCATCGCCGCCGCCGACAGCGCCCCGACGGTCACGCACTGCGTGGACCAGGGGCTGGCCGTCGGTGCCTCGGACGGCGCACTCCGCGACCAGCTGACCACGTACCGGGTGCACGCGAGCGAGGCGCTCGGCAGGACCTGGCGCTGGTACAAGAGCATGGGCTCGGTCATGGGCGTCTGCGCGGCGCTGGCGCTCGTGCTGCCGCTTCCGCTTGTCGTGCTGCCCCTCGCCGGGTTCTTCGGACTGCCGATCGCGATGGGCATCAAGCCGCGTTGGCAGCACACCTACAACGAGCTGCCTTCACACCAACGGCCGCCGACCGGGAGAGTTTCATGACCACTCCGCCGCCACCGCCCCAGCCGGGGGACCCGGCCGTACCGCACCCCGCTGAGCCGACCCCACCGGCGCCGGACCCGCGGCCCGGCCTCGGCCCCGTGCCCGCTCCCCCGGCCTCCGCGCCGGGGTCCGACCCGTTCGCCGTCGTGGCGGACGCGGTCGACGGCATGCGTGCCGAACTGGCCTCGCTCGGTGACCAGTTCCGCCGTCGGCTGCTCAACGACCGGGAGGCCCGCCGCAGCCTCGACGGTCTGCTGTCGGAGCTCGACCAGGCGCGCAAGGCCGCTGAGGGCCGTATCGTGCAGCCGCTGCTCTACGATCTCGTCCTCGTCGTCGACCGGGTCGAGCGACAGGCCGCGCAGGGCGACGTCTTCGCCGGCTCCGTCGCCGCGGAACTGCTGGGTGTCCTGGAGAAGTACGGCATGACCCGCATGCCCGTCGCCCACGGCCCGTTCGACCCCGAACTGCAGGAAGCCGTCGGAACGATCGCTGCGCCCTCCCCCGAGCAGAACGGCCGGATCGCCGAAGTGGTGCGGCACGGCTACCGGATGGACGAGCGCATCGTGCGACCGCAACAGGTCCGCGTTCACACCGAGCGGTGAACGGCGGCCGGATGGGAACCGTCCACGCCCTCCTCACGGGAATCAACGCCTACCCCGCCGACCGTTGCACACCGCTCACCGGATGTCTCAACGACGTGGAGGCCGCCGAGGAACTGCTGGTACGACGCACCGGTGGGCGGCTCGAGCTGACGAAGCTGCTGAACGGCGACGCCACCGTGAGCGCTGTCGCGGCGGGTATCCGACACCGCCTCGGACGGGCGAGACCCGGGGACACGGCGCTGTTCTGGTTCTCCGGCCACGGCACCGAGCAGCCGGCCACCGAACGGGCGCACCTCGACATCGAGGCCACCGGCCGCTGTCAGGCACTCGTATGCGTGGACGGCCTGCTCGTCGACAAGCGCCTCGGCGTGCTCCTCAACGAGGTGGCCGCGGGCGGCATCCACACGGTGGCGGTGCTGGACTGCTGCTACGCCGGCGGCGCCACCCGCGGTCGGCACCTCACCGAGCGCTTCGCGTCCCCCGACGCCGCCTGGTTCGCGGCGGCCGCACGCGACGCTCGCCTTCCCGAGCAGCCTGCGCAGCACGTACTGCTCGCCGCCACCCGGCTCGACCAGCCCTCCTACGAGGGACGGTTCAAGGGCCGGACCCACGGCCTGTTCAGCTACGCCCTGTTGGGCGCGCTGAGGACGGCGAGCCCGACCGCGACGTACCGCGAGGTGCACGCCGCCGCACGGTCCCGGCTGCAGGTCTCCTGCACGTACCAGCGGCCGACGCTGGCGCCCGCGGAACCGGGCGGAATCGCCGACCAGCCCTTCCTCGGCGGCGCCGGGGCCCGCGTTCCCAGCCCGTACCTGTTGTGGGAGGACCGGCAGGACGGCTGGCAGGTCGACTGCGGGAGCGGCCACGGCCTGCCACCGGGACCGGGCACCGAGTTCCGGGTGACCCGGCCGGACACGCCCCGGCGGGCTCCTGAGCGGACGGCGGACGTGGGCCGCACGGTCAGGGCCGCGGCGGTGGGCTTGGAGCGCACCGTCGTCGAGCCGGTGTGCTGGTCGCCGAAGCCGGCGGAGGTCTACCCGGTGGCTCTCTCCGCACTGGCCGTGCCGCCCGCCTCGGTCGCGCTGACCGCACCCGACGACCCCGCCGCGGCGCGGGCGCTGGCACGGGCGATCGCCGAGGCCGGGCCCGGTGGCGGGCCCTCCCCGCTGCTGCACCGCGTCGGACGGCCGGAGGACGCCGGTGCCCTGCTGTTCCGGATCGAGGCCCGCGGAGGGCAGGCGCACGTGCTGCGGCGCGACGGCTCTCCGTTCGTCGCCCCGTTGCCGCTGGACGGGCCCGGGGACGCGGACCGGGTCGCGGCCTGTCTCGTTCATCTGACCCGCTGGCACCAGCTCCGCGACCTCGAGGCGCCTCCCTCCCCGCTGACGGGACGGATCCGCCTGGAGATCACGCCCTGGGGCAGCGACACTCCGTTGGTGCCCGACGGCAACGGAGAGATCGCCTGCCGGTACGGCCTCGGGCCCGCCGGCCCCGTGCCGCCCCTGGTCTCGGTACGGATCCGCCACCTGGCCACCGCGGGGCGCCGGCTGTGGTGCGTCCTGCTCGACCTCACCGACAGCTACGCCTCCCACACCGGGCTCTTCGACGACGGCCGGTTCGTCGGACCGGGCCACACCGGGTACGCCCTCGACAACCGGCCCGTGCAGTTGTCCCTGCCGGCGCACAGGACGCCGAGGCCCGGCGCGTTCGTCCGGGACTGGCTGAAGCTGATCGTCTGCGAGGGCGAGTTGAACACCGTGCCCTTCCATCTCGACCGCTGGGACCCGCTCGCACCCCTCGGCAGCCGGGGCACCGCACTCCGGCACGCGGACGGGCTGCTCCGGTTCGACGCACCCGCGCGGAACAGCAGGGACGCTCATCCGGAGGAAGCGGGCGGCCCGGGGCAGTGGGCCACACAGACGGTCCAGGTGCGTACCGAGGTGCCGCGGTGCTGAGGAGGGCGGCGGTCAGGGATGACTGATCGCTTCGACCTCGAGTCCCTGATGAGGTCGGTGAAGGCGGTGATCGGTGACCGGCCGTGGAGCACGGCGATCGGGCAACTCGGCACGGTGGTCGCGGAGCACGCGGCCACGGCCGATGCCGCGGCGGCCTTCGAGCTCTATTACGCCCACTGGCGGAGCATGCCCGGCACCGACCCGCGCCACCCGGGCTTCGCCGGCTATCTGCTTCAGCTCGTACCGCTGATGCGGCAGAGCGGACCCTGTTGCACCCTCGAGCAGGCGCAGGAGCTGGCGGCGGCGGCGCGGACCGTGCCGGACCCGCAATGGCAGGCGCACATCACGGGGGTCCTGGCGCTCGTCGTGGTGCACGACACCGCCGCCACGAACGCCGATCCGGAGCTGCTCGAGAAGGCGGTCGAGGATCTCGGCGCGGCTTCCGGCCTGCTCCCCGCCACGGACGGGACGACCGCCGCCACCGCCACCGCCACCGCCTTCCGCATCGGCCGCGCGGTGGCGCGCGCGGAGCACGCGCGGCTACGGGGTGGCGAGGGCGAACTCGACGTTTCCATCGAGGAATTGACCGCAGCCCGACGGGACCTGACCGACCGGCCGGACGACCAGGCGTACCTCACCTGCTACATCGCCTGCCTCCGCGTCGGCCGGGCCTACCTCGGCAGGGACGAGGAGGCAGTGGACCGGTACATCCGCGAGCAGGAGATCGCGCTGGCCCGGTTGCCGCGCCACCACCCGGGGCGGGGCAGCGCCGAGTCGTGGCTCGCCGCCAACCGGACCATGCTCCGGAGCCTGATCTTCCAGCGGACGGGCCAGTCCTGGCCCGGACCGCGTCCGCGGCTCGACGCCCGCAAACGGCCGGACCCGACGGATCCCTACGCACTGGTGCAGACCGCGGTCGAAATGATCGCCGGGGCGGGGGACGACGGGGACCGGGAAGCGACGGCCGAGGCGATCGGCCTGATCCGTGAGGCACTGGAGCAGTGCGAGGAGGGCGGCGAGCACTGGATGCGGTGCGCGGCCCAGCTGGCCACCGCTCATCTCATTCAGTCCGGTCTCGTCCGCTGGGAGCCCAAGCCGCTCAGCCACCTGTCTCCCGCGGGCCGGGAGATCATCGCCCACACCGACCGGGCCATCTCGCTACTGCGTCGGGTCCGGCGCCTGGCCGAGGGGCCGGCCCACCCGATGTGGACCGGTGTCGGCTGCCTGCTGGCGAACGCGCTGCGCTCGCGGTCGATGATGATGCCGCAGTTCCGGACGGCGGCAGCCGCCCGGCTCGGGAGGGAGTCGCGAGAGATCGGCCTCGCCGCGCTGTCCGGCCTCGCCTGGAACGTCCTTCTCCAGTCCGGTACCGGTCACGCCATGGAGGCGGGCAGCAGGGCGATGGAGGAAACCTGCCTCGACGTCGCCCGCTGGTGCGTCCTGGACGGCGAGCTGGCGGACGCGGTTCTGGCGCTGGACAGCGGCCGCGCCTTGATGTTGCACGCGGCGCAGGTCAGCGCCACCGTGCCGGACATGCTGAGGCAGCTCGGCCAGGACGGGCTGGCCGAGGAGTGGCGCACGGCCGGGCCGGTGCCGCTCGAGCCGGAGCCCGGCCCGTTCGGCGGGCTCGAGCCCAGGTCCGTGCTCCGGCCGACCGGGCCCGATGTGCGGCTGCGCCGCCGGGTGCTGAAGGTGCTGGCCGCATCGCCGTACCGCGACAGGCTGCTCAGGACTCCCGCCGTTGCCGAGATCACCGGGGCGCTGCGGACCCTAGGCGCCGACGCGCTCGTCTACCTGGTGCCGACGGGGGAACTGGTGCTGCCGACGGGGCGGAGCCGGACGATTCCCGGCGCCGCGCTGATCGTCGGGGCCGACGGGGCGCTGCGCTCGGTCGCGCTGCCTGACCTGCGCCTCGATGCCCAGGAGCTCACGGCGTACCAGGCCGTCGGCGGGGCGGGCGGCGACCCGCGCAGGCGCGGGGGTGGGAGTCCGCGCAGGGACGCGGGCCCGGTGGCCACACCCCAGGGCGGGGTGCCACCGCCCGGGGCCGAGGCCCTGGACCGATTGTGCGGCTGGGCCTGGAAGTCCGTCATGGCTCCCCTGGCGGCCGAGTTCCGCGCAAGCGGCGACTCCCACGGCGCCCGGCCCGGCCGGTCCCGTGTTCCGTCCGTCGTGCTCGTCCCCCTCGGCGCGCTCGGTGCCGTACCGTGGCACGCCGCCTGGCGAGCCGCAGGACCGGGCCGGCGGTACGCGCTGGAGGACCTGCGGGTCTCGTACGCACCGTCTGCCCGGACCCTGTGCGAGGTCGCCGGCCGAACTCCCCCCGAGGCCGGTGCATCCGGCGGCCCGGCATTGGTGATCGGCGACCCCACCGGGGATCTCAGGTACGCGGGCGAGGAGGCGGAGGCGATCCACCGTGTCTTCTACCCGAACGGTACGTATCTCGACGCGGACACCGCTGATGCCGCAGAGGTGTCCGCACGGCTGGCGGGCCTGCGCGGTGGCGTGCTGCACCTGGCCTGCCACGCACGGGTCGATCCCGGCGAGCGGCACAGCGCGTACCTGGACCTGGCCGGGGGCAGCAGTCTGGCCGCGGAGGAGCTGATCGAGGGCACGGTCCGGCGCATCGCTCCCGGTCTGGTGTGCCTCGCGGCCTGCTGGAGCAACGTCTCGAGCCGCGGTTACGACGAGGCGTACAGCCTGGCCACGGCCTTTCTGACGGCAGGCGCGCACACGGTGCTCGGCACGCTGTGGCCGGTGCCGGACGAGGAGACCTCGTTGCTGATGTACATGACCCACCACTACCTGCGGCGCGAGGCGCTGCCGCCGGGGCAGGCCCTACGCCGGGCCCAGCTGTGGATGCTCGACCCACAGCGCAGAGTCCCGCCCGAGATGCCGGCCCGCCTCGCTGTCCGGGCCCGGTACATCCGCCCCGCCAACCTGGTCGGCTGGGCGGGCTTCACCCACCAGGGCTGGTGACCATCGGGGCTGCACGGTCGATACCGAGCCCGCCCCGCGACGGCCCCGGTAACGCCCGGAGCTCCGAAGCGAGCGTCGAGATTCCTCGACGGAACCCTGAAAGCGCCGCCGAAGCGACCGTCTACCTGGCAGCGCAAGCGGCAGGGCGATGCCGATGGTGGCCACCGACGAGCCGACCGCGGACAGCGCCGCCGCGATCAGCACAGAGCAATCCGACCGCTCGAACCGCTACCCGGAGGGAAACAGTCCGAGCAATCCGCCCGGACAGCGAAAGCTCAGGTCAGGACCCCTTGCCAGCAGGCTCGATGATCGCCACGCACTCCACATGGTGCGTCATGGAAAAGATATGGGTCCGCGACTGCTATGAGAAAGGCCAGGTCAAGGCGGGTTTCTCGGCCCGCTGTGTCGCGCGTCGGCGCCCTGAGCGTCAATCGAGCGTCACGGTCGACAGACCAGTCATGCTCCGTGTCCGCCGACCCGGACGCGGAGGGGTGGGCCGACCTCTGCCGGCCGCCGAGGCGTACCAGGAAGCCGCCGAGCAGTTGCGCGACGGGCGAGACGAGGCCCGGCTCTGCCCGCGACTTGAACCTCTCCCTGCCGCTGCTCTTTGCTCTACCACTCGGGACGAGCGGCCACTCGCCCTCCACGCCTCGCTGGACGAAAAGCAGAGAGGGTCCTCCCGGCCCTGCCCACCGGGCCTCGCTTGCCTCACCTACGGCCGGGGCTCCTTGCCGACCGCCCCGACTGCGGTGTGCTGACCGTGACCAGGCGGACGACTCCGCCTGCCGGAGGTCCATGGGCCAGCCGGCCGAGCCAGTGCCAGCATGGGCGGGAAAGCGGGGGCGTTCGCATCGTCCGGCTCATTGACACGGCTTGCTGCCCCGCCTCGAGCGAACGGCTGTGCGGACAGTCGACGAAGCCATTCCGCCAAGAGTTGCTCTTCGGCTTCACTCAGGGCGTTCTGGCTGGGCAGCGCAGCACGCAGGGCGCGGGCGGCGCCGGCCGCGCCCTGTTCCTGGATGGCCGGTTCGCGGGTGGTGACAGTGGTCACCATGGCTTCGCGCACTGCGCGGATTCGAGCTGCTCCTTGGCTGCCAGGACGGGTGAAACCGCGCTCCGCCACCGCGTCGCGGCCGCCGCGCTCCAGCAGGTCCATCGCGGCGTCGACGACCCGGCGGCGCGTCTGTTCACGCGCCGTGGCGCCGGGCTCCGCGGCACGCCGCGCAAAGGTCGGTTCAACAGGCATGGCCCGACGATAGCGCCATCACACCGACAACAGAATCAACGTTATCGACTACTCGATTCCATCGATAGTATCGATGATAACGTTTGAACAGTTCCGATGGAGAGTCAGAGGGGAACCGTCATGCTCGACCGTTTGCGCATAGTCGGAGTAGAAGAGACCGTCGTCGTGCCGGCTGTCTACGAGGCTTACGAGCGGGTGGGATCGCCCCAGATCCCGGCGCGCGGCTTCGGGGACAGTCCCGTTGCAGAGAATCTGCACATGGTCGGTGAGCAGCGGCTGGCCCACATGGACGATCAGGGCATCGACGTCGCCGTGCTGTCCCTGTCGTCTCCGGGCGTGCAGGACCTGCCGAAGGCCGACGCCGTCGCGGTGGCCCGCGAGGCCAACGACCAGCTCGCCGAGATCGTCGCTTCCCGGCCCGACCGTTTCCAGGCGTTCGCCGCGGTCCCCACCCGGTCACCGGCCGCGGCCGCGGCAGAGCTGGAGCGCGTGGTGATCGAGCTGGGCTTCCCCGGCGCCATGCTCTACGGCCGCACCGGCGACAAGCTGGCCGACCACCGGGACAACGACGAGCTGTACGCGATGACCGAGAGGCTGGAGTGCCGCTGCACTTCCACCCGCAAACGCCGGTTCAGCCCATCATCGACGCCTACTACTCCGACCTTCCGGCCCCCATGGGCCCGGTGCTGGCCGGAGCCGGCCTCGGCTGGTACTACGACCTCGGCGTCCAGTACCTCCGCATGATCTTCTCGGGGGTCTTCGATCGGTTCCCCGACCTGCAGGTGATCGCCGGACACTGGGGCGAGGTCGTGATGTTCTACCTCGACCACACCGGCTTCTTCGGTGAGGCAGGCCGTCTGCGCCAGCCGCTCGCCGACTACTTCAAGCAGAACTTCTGGGTCGCGGGCAGCGGCACCAACAGCCCCCGCTACCTGCGCTGGACCGCCGAAGTGATGGGCACCGACCGGATGCTGTACTCCACCGACTATCCCTTCACCTACGGCTTCCGTCCCGGCGGATTCCCCTACGTCGACACCAGCAACGGCGAAGCCCGCGCCTTCCTGGAGAACTCGCCCTTCACCGACGAGCAGAAGGCCGACATCGGCCACCGCAACTGGGAACGCCTCACCGCCCGCGCCAAGCGCCCGTCCGCCTGAAGCGCTACCCACATGGGCCGACCGGAAGGCCACCACCCCCTCCGGCGGGCCCGTCGTCAGTCCCCGGAACCTGCCGAAGCGCACGTGTCACAGCACCCTTCCTCACTCCCAGCCGGGTTCCTCCCGGCCGGGTCTGTCAAAACGATCGGCTCTGCTCCGTAATGGGCGGTAACGAGGGGTGACGACCGTCCGGTTCAATCAGGCGGGCCGGGAACTGGTCGGCGCCGAGTTTCAGATCCGAGTGAGGCCGCCGACGCCGAGGACTCCGCCCGTCTTCCCGCCACACCCCCCGTCCGCCCGGGGGCCTTCGCGCTGCCGAAACCCGTGACTTCCGCCTGGAGGTGACCACGGAACTCTGCCGCGCCCCCGGAGACACCGCGCTCACTGCCTACGGGCCTCGACGCCCTGGACGAGCCGCTGCAGGCCCGCATCGGCATCGCCCCCGACGTCACACTCCTCATCCAGCACGGCACCGCCGTCGGCTGGAGCCTCACCGACCCCGCGCGCTACCTGACCACCGGCTTCGCCGCCTCCGACCCGGCTCCCCCCGCCCCGGCCACCCGCTGCCCGCTCACCAAGTGCCTGGACTTGGTCACCACGGAGCTCCTCGACGAGGTGAGGGACCGGGCCCCGGCCGCCCTGGACCGGCTCCGGGCACTGGAGCAAGCTCTGCGGACCCAGCGCGAGGACCGCCACCGAACCGACGCCCTTCTCTCGCTCATCGCCGACCTGGTCGAGGACTACGCCGACCGGCCGACCGGGCAGAAGCCGTGAACCACCGGCCTGCCCCGCCCAGTTGGCAACGACGCGGACAACCGGAGGCGCAACGCCGTCCAGATCCGTTGGGCACCCACAACACCCCGGGCGGCGACCGCACCGCGGGCGGCGACCCGGTGGACCTCGCCACGGGCCTACGACCCCAGGTTGTGCTGGGGGCCACGGCCTGGACCGCTTACTGGAGGCCGTCGCCGGGCTGTCGGCAGTCTCGGAGGTCCTTGCAGTGCCTCATCTGGACGAAGACGTGCTCGACACGGGCACCGATGAGTCGCCGCCGCGCCTCACGTGTGCCTCGGCGAGCAGGAGGTAGCTACTGGCGGTCCAGGTGTAGGCGCGGTCCCGCAGGCCCGTTCCGGTCAGGGCGTCGAAGTTTTCAGCGAAGCCGTGGTTCTCGCACAGGGCGCGGAAGCAGGCGCTGATCTCGTCCGCCAGCCGGTGCTGTCCGGCGCGGCGCAGTCCGTCCTCGATGAGGACCGTGGCGGGGGCCCAGATCGGGCCGCGCCAGTAGCCGTCGGAGAGGTAGTGCGGGGAGGTCGGCAGTTCGGTGGCCAGTCCGTACGGGGTCAGATGGGCCTCGATACGGGCGGCCAGCACGCCGCTGACGTCATCGGGCAGATGCTCGCCCAGCACGATGGGCATCAGGTCGAGGAGGCTGTCACTGTGCCAGGTGTTGCCGCTGTCAACTCCTCGGGCGACGAACCGGTCGCCGCTCCAGAGCTGGTCGAGCATCGCCGCCTGCGTCGTCTCGGCGACTCGCGTCCACCGATGGACATCCTCCGGTATATCCAAGTGCGTTGCGAGTTCAGCTAGTTCGCGAAGCTGGAGCACGAGGAAGGCGGCCAGGTCCGCGGTGACGACCACGCGTTCGGGGTCGAAGGTGGTGGCGTTGTCCCAGCCGCTGTCGTTGCCGTGCTGGTAGTGGGGCAGTGCGGCCCCGGGCGCACGTCGTCCGGTGAGCCAGAAGTCCGTCCAGCGTGTCAGCCTGTCGTACGTCTCAGCCAGCTCCTCCGGGCCGGGCGGCATGGTCAGCCGACGTCGCAGGTAGCCGAACGCCCAACCGTGGATGGGCGGTTTGACGAAGTTGTGGAGGACCTCGGAGTGGGTGACCGAGTCGGGCAGTGCCCCGGCCCCGTCCTGGTGGTCGAAGGGCAGGTGATACTGGTCCCACGCCAGTTCGGGCTGTCCGGGGGCCAGAGCCAGGGCGTTGAAGCAGTGGTCCCAGCTCCAGACCTTGTCCATCCAGTGCTTGGACATGAGGACGCCGGGCCGGGTGACCAACCCCGCCGGATGGACGGTCGCGGACCACACGACGTAGGCGGCGAGTTCGGCGGCCGGGGTGGCGGACGACCGCCAGGGGGCCACCGTGTCCACGAAGTCCGCGAAGGAACTCTGCGCGGCTTCGACGATCTCGTCGAAGGCTGCCGCCCGGGCGTACGTGGGGCGGGCTGTGTCGAGTTCCTCGATCGCGATCTCCCATGGGCCGTCCGCGTCGGCGGCGACGGTCAGGCAGCGGTCACCGGCGCCCAGAGCCTGGCTGCCGAAAGTATCGGCGACCGTGCCGGAGAGCACGGTGACGCGGTAGCGGCGACCGGTCTCGTACGAGGTGAACACGTACGCGTCGGCGGACGCGTCGTGGAAGAAGTAGGTGCCGCTGAACGGGGTCAGCGTCCGGGCCGCCGCGGAGACGCGCAATGGCAGCCCCACACCGCGCAGGCGCACCGTGTCCGGCGACTCGTAGGCCAGATCGACACGGCCGGCGGCGCCGATCCAGCTCAGCAGGCTCGGAGTCGCCGCCACGCGGATCTCGGCCCGTTCCCCCGTCGCAGCGTCCAGCGGCACGAGGCCCAACACGGCGTGCATGCCGTTCTGGTGCGAGACGAGGTGGAGGTCCTCGGCCCAGATCTTCTCCGCCAGCACCGGGGAGATGTCGAACCAGGAACCGTACGTGCTGAACGGGATGTCCTGGACGGAGAAGGCCGGACCGGATCGGGCGGCGGTCATGAGATGTCACTCGTTTCTCGGGCAGGGGGCGCCGGCCGTCCGGCGGACGGGCACGGCCGTGGCGAGGGGGAAGGAGTGGTGAAAGAGGTCAGTCCTTGACGGCGCCGGCGGTCACACCGGCGGCGACGTAGCGCTGGGCAAGGACGAGGATGACCGCGGCCGGCAGCGAGGCCACGACCGCGGTGGCCATGATGGCGTTCCACTCCTGATTGTTGTTGCCGATGTAGTGGTAGATGCCGAGGGTGATCGGCTCGTGGGGGCCACCGTTGACCAGAGTTCCGGCGAAGACGAAATCGGACCAGGACCACAGGAACGCGAACAGGGACACCGTGACGACGGCGTTGCGGCTCATCGGCACGACGATCGACCAGAAGGTACGCAGGGGCCCGGCTCCGTCCGTCTTCGCCGCCTGCATCAGCTCGCCGGGGATGCCGGACATGAACGCGGTGAAGATGAGCACCGCGAAGGGAACGGCCAGGGTCGAGTCGGCGACGATCAGGCCGGGGACGGACTGGAGCAGACCGAGGCTGAGGTAGATGGCGTAGAAGCCCATCGCCATGATGATGCCGGGAATCATCTGGGCGACCAGCAGGACGAAGCCCAGGACACCGCCGCCGCGCGGGCGCAGCTTGGCCAGGGCGTAGCCGGCCGGAGCGGACAGGGCCACGGTCAGGACGACGGTGCCCAGGCCGATGACAAGGCTGGTACCCAGGTAGGGCAACTGCTCGGCGAAGACGGTGCGGTAGCCGTCCAGGGTGCCGTCGACGGGGAACAGGTCCGGTGGGCTCTTGCGCATGTTCTGGTCGCGTGTCAAGGACACGTTCAGCATCCAGTAGACCGGGAAGAGCATGATCCCGGTCAGCAGCAGACCGACGGCCGTCTTTCCCCAGGTACGCCTGCCTCTTCCCCGGGTGGGCTTGGTGCTTCCCCGCGTGTGCGTGGTGTTTCGGTTCATGACCATGCCTGCTTTCGCTGCACCCGGATATACACCAGTCCGAAGACCAGGGCGGCCACCACCAGCAGGTTGCCGACGGCCGCACCCGGCCCGAAGGCGGGAAGCAGGTTGCCGAATCCGAGTTGGTAGGACCAGGTGGCGAAGGTGGTGGAGGACTCCGCGGGGCCGCCCTTGGTCATGATCCAGATGATGTCGAAGACCTTGAGCGTGTAGACCAGGCCCAGGAGCAGGGTGATCGCGGACACCGGGCGCAGCAGTGGGAAGGTGATGCTCCAGAACCGCCGCCAGGCACCCGCCCCGTCCAGGGCCGCGGCCTCGTACAGCCCTGCCGGAATGGACTGCAGGCCGCTGTAGAGCACAACGAGGTTGAACGGTACGCCGATCCAGATGTTCGCGATGATCACCGAGGTCAGCGACCAGCTCGGCGAGGTCAGCCAGTTCACCGGGGCGATGCCCATCCCGTGCAGTGCGGCGTTGACGATGCCGGAGTCGCTGTTGAGCATCCACGACCAGGTGGAGGCCGACACGATCAGGGGCAGCAGCCAGGGCACCAGGAACAGGGCCCGCAGCGTGGCGGAGAGGCGGAAGTGCTGGTGGAAGAAGACCGCGAGCGCCAGCCCGATGACGTACTGGAAGGCCAGGCACACAACGGTGAAGAGGACGGTGTGGAGCAGGGCGGGGAGGAAGGTCGCGTCGGCGAGGACGGTCCTGTAGTTCTCCAGGCCCGTGAACGGGGCATCGCCCTGGACGAAGGAACGGACGGTGTAGTTGCGCAGGCTCAGGTCGATGTTGCGGTAGAGGGGGTAGGCGTAGAAGAGAACGAGGTAAAGGGTCACCGGGGCAAGGAAGGCCCAGGCGGTCCACTGCTGGGATGTGGGGCGGCGCCGTGTCCGGGACGGTGCGGCAGGGGCCGCCTCACCGGCGCCGGTCTCGGACCCTGAGAGCGGCAATTGTGTCATGTGACTCATCGACAGTCCCTGACGTCCTGCTACTTGGCAGCGGACTGAGCGGCGGCAAGCGCGTCCTTCGGAGACTTCGAGCCACTGAGGGCGGACTGGACGGCCTTCCACAACTGCTCCGAGATCTTCGGATACTTGGTGCCCAGATCATCGCTGGTGCGACCCTTGGCCGCCTTGACCGCATCCACCCACGGCTTGAGCTCGGGGTCGGCTGCCATCTGCTTTCCCTGCACCTCGGTGGTGGGGGCGACGTAGGAGAGGGTGGTGTCGGTGTCGTACAGGTTCTGAGTGCTGGTCAGACAGGCCGTGAGCTTCTGCGTGGTGGTGTAGCGACCGGCGTCGCCCTGCACCGGGAGGGTGACGAACTCTCCACCGGTCGGGGGCGCGGCGCTGCCGCCGTCGGAGCCCGGTATGGGCAGGACGCCGTAGTCGAATCCCGCCTTCTTGGCGTTGGCGAGCTGCCAGGTCCCGTTCTCGGCGAATGCGTAGTCGCCGGTCGCGAACTCCTGCCAGCTGGTGGTCTGGGTGTTGTTGAGTACGGAGTTGGGGGCGTAGCCCTTGCCCAGCCAGTCCGTCCACAGGGACAGCGCGGAGACGGCCGCGGAGGAGTCGATGTCGGTCAGTTCCGCGCCCGAGCCCCAGAACCACGGCAGGAACTGGAAGCTGCCCTCCTCCGTGCCGATCGCGGAGAAGGTGATGCCCTTCTTGCCCGCCTTCTTGACCTTCGCCAGCGCCGCCGTCATGGTCGGCCAGTCCTTGACCGAGGCGATGTCCACCCCGGCCTCCTTCAGAACCTCCTTGTTGTAGTACAGGGCAAGAGTGTTGGCGCCGATCGGAGTGCCGTAGGTCTTGCCTTTCAGCTGGCCGGCCTCGAGCAGGTTGGGGTCCACGCCCGAGGTGTCGAGCTTGTTCTCGTCGGTGGTCGTGAGGACGCCGGCCTCGGCCAGGGTCGACACCACCGGGTTGTCGACGATGAGGACGTCCGGGGAGTTGTCCTGCTGCGCGGCAAGGAGTGCCTTGTTCGCCAGGTCGCTGGTGTCGAAGCCGGTCCGCTTGATCTGCACGTCTGCCTCGGCGCCGCAGGAATCAAGGAGCTTGTCCCAGGCCGAGCCTTTGGCGAACTGCGGGTAGGGGTCCCAGACGGTGTACGTGCCGTCGTCGGCCCCCTTCGCCCCGGTGCCTCCCGAGCCGCAGGCAGTGGCGCTGAGGGCGACGACCAGGGCGGTCGCAGCCGCGGTGGTCAGACGGCGCTTTCTGGCGGAGCTGTTCATCGCGGGTTCCTTTGTCTTGAGCATGCGGGTGCCGAGGGCGGTGAGCAGGTGGAGAGCGCGGGCATGCCGAACGGCGCGGGGGGACCGGTTCGGGTGTCCAGTGGTCTGACGCGTAGGGGGTGATCAGGGCGTACGGGGCCCGGTGTCCGCCGGGGGTGTGGCGCCGACCGGCCCGGTGCTGGCCCGCAGGGACACCGGTGGTACGAGGAGGTGGTGCCGGGGCGGTGCGCCGGGGTTGTCGAGCCGCTCGACCAGGAGGTCGACGGCCAGACGGCCCAACTCCGCCGCCGGTACGTCCGCAGCGGTGAGCTGCGGGGTCACCGTCTGCGCCCAGCGGCTGGCCACGACGCCGGTGACGGAGAAATCACGCGGCACATGGCGGCCGGCCTCGACCAGCCCTCGGTAGAGACCGCCGAGCGCGGCCTCGTTCAGGGTGACCAGGGCCGTGGTGGCCGGATCGTCGTGCAGGATCCGTTCCAGACACGTCTGGCCCGAAGCGGGGTCGTCCCCACAGCAGTACGTCCGGACCGTCAGCCCGCGTTCGGCCGCGGCCTTCGTGAAGCCGTCCAGACCGCGGTGCGCGGACTCGTACCCGCTGCGCAGCAGTTGCTCGGGACGGTTGACGAAGGCGACTCGGCGGTGCCCGAGATCCGCCAGATGGTGCACGCACGCCTCCACCAGCGCGGTGTGGTCGAGCCCGGCCCACCAGCTGCCCTCGGGCCGCGCGGTACGGCCGATGGCGACGAACGGAAAGTCCACAGCGGCCAGATGGTCCACCCGGTCGTCCTCGAGACGGATTTCCATCAGGATCGCGCCGTCGACCCGCCGCTCCCCCAGCAACCGCTGGAAGGAGCGGTCGCTGTCCACGCCACTGGGGGACAGCAGTACGTCGTAGTCGTAGGCCGCAGCGGCCTCCACCACACTGCCGATGAAGTCCAGTTGCATGCCCGTGTAGTGGTTCCCGGCCGGCGGGAAGACCAGCCCGAGCGTGCTGGTCCGCCCGTTGGCCAGGGCGCGGGCGCTGGCGCTGGGTTGGTAGCCCAGCTCGTCCACGACCTGCTGGATCCTCCTTCGGGTGCCCTCCGAGACCGGGCGCTTGCCGCTCAGCGCGTAGGACACGGTGCTCCGCGAGACACCGGCCCGGCGGGCGATCTCACCGATGTTCACGGCGACTCCTTCGTCGAACCGGTTCGCATGGAGTGAAGGTAGGAATCGCCGGAGCGGCTGTCAATACTCGGAACACACTTCACCAAAGCCCGTCAGTGAGAAGGAAAATTCTTTCCGCCGGGGGGATTGCTGGCCGCATTACCCGGTGCTAGCTTCGCCGAACCGGTTCGATGAAGCGATCCCTCCGCCGAACCGACGGGGCAAGAAGCCCCCTGGGCCCGATCCGCCTCCACTCCGGAATCCGAACCCGGAACCCGGAGCCTGGAACTGCCTTTCCGCTCCTTGGAGCGCAGCTGACCGAACGGGTTCGGCGTACTCCTCCCCAGGCTCTCCGCACGGAACGGCACTTGGACGAGCCGCCGACCGAGGAGGGCCGGCCAGATCCCGGAACCCCTGACTCAAGGATTGAGGACGCAATCCATGCCATCCGCTGACAGATCCGCCCGGCGCCGAAGCTCGGCCGCCGTGGCCCTGGCTCTCGGCGCGGGCCTGCTGGCCACACCCGCCGCGCCGGCGCAGGCGGCCGACGCGCCCCGGCCCGCCGCTCACTACACCTTCGACCAGGACGACCTCGCCTCCGGAAAGATCAGCGACAGTTCCGGCCACGGTCTGACCGCGAGCCTGCTCAACGGATCCACCGCGCAGTCCGTCACCGGCACCGGCGGAGGCAAGGCGCTGGCTCTGCCGGGCGGGGCGCCCACCTCCGACGGTGCGTACGTCCGCCTTCCTCGCGAAGTGGTCGGTGAAGCAGACGACCTGACGGTGTCCGCCCGTGTGAAGTGGGGCGGCGACAAGTCGGCCTGGCAGCGGATCTTCGATCTGGGTAGCAACGACACCAAGTACCTCTTCGCCACCCCGTCCAACAACAGCGGCCTGCTGCAGACCTCGGTGACCACCGGCGGAGGAGGCGCGGAGGCGCAGACCCGCGGGTACGCGATGCTGCCCGCGGACGAGTGGCGGACGGTCACCGTCACCCTCGACTCCACCACGGGCCGGGTCACCACCTATCTCGACGGTGTGGTGGTCTCCTCCGCCGCGACCAGCATCAAGGCCAAGGACCTGCTGGGCACTTCGGCCACGACAGCCGGCTACATCGGCAAGTCCTTCTATCCGGACCCCCTGTTCAAGGGGGCCATCGACGACTTCACCGTGTGGCACGCGGCGCTCAGTGCCGAGCAGGTGGCCGGTACGGTCGGAACTCTGCCCACCCTCAAGGAGCTCTCGAAGACGTCCTTCGAGGTCCGTACGACGTCCGGGACCGCTCCATCCCTCCCCGCCGCCGTCCGCTCCTCCTTCTCCGACGGCTACGACCGCGACACACCGGTCACCTGGAACGACGTACCGGCCGACAAGTACGCCCGGCCGGGAACCTTCACTGTGGCGGGAACGGCAGCCGGGCGCACGGTGCGGGCGACCGTCACCGTGGTCCGCGAGGGTCAGCTCACCGTCGACCTCGGATCGGACACCGGCGCGTTCCACGGCGGCGCCTCCGGCACCCTCTACGGCGTGTACGGACCGGACGTCCCCACCAACAACCTCATGGAGGGCATGGGCCTGCGCACGGTCTCCACGAAGGCGCAGGACGGCCCGCAGCACCCCGGCGCCGACGCCCTGGAGGTGGTCAAGCCGCTGGCCGACGCCACCGACGGTGACGTGTACATCTACATGACCGACATCCACCGCGGCTTCCCGTACCAGTGGCCGGGCGATACCCCCGAGCAGAAGCTCAAGCTCTACCGGGAGAAGATCGTCAAGCAGGTCGACCAGGTCCTGAAGCTGCCGAAGGAGTACCAGGACAACGTCGTCTTCGTGCCGTTCAACGAGCCCGAGGGCAACATGTTCGGTACCGGCGAGTGGAGCTACAACAAGGTCAGCTGGCTGAACGACCCGGACGACTACTTCACCGCCTGGGACGACTTCCACCAGCTCATCAGGAGCAAGATGCCCGAGGCCCGCATCGCGGGCCCCAACACCAGCATCCTCTTCGACCAGGTGAAGGGTTTCCTCACGCACGCCCAGGCCGCCGGTACTCTTCCCGACGTCATCACCTGGCACGAGCTGAGCCACCCGGAGGCGGTGCGCGAGAGCGTC
This sequence comes from Streptomyces sp. NPDC001599, assembly GCF_042893535.1. Classification (NCBI taxonomy): domain Bacteria; kingdom Bacillati; phylum Actinomycetota; class Actinomycetes; order Kitasatosporales; family Streptomycetaceae; genus Streptomyces; species Streptomyces sp. NPDC001599. Next base: position 27,928 of record NZ_JBIAVA010000006.1, on the reverse strand, counting down.
GCCAAGTACCGGGGATGGGAGAAGGACCTCTTCAAGGGCACCGCCAAAGAGGGCACCCAACTCCCCATCAACATCAATGAGTACGCGTTCAACTACCACACCTCCGTGCCCGGCCAGATGATCCAGTGGGTGTCCGCGATCGAGGAGTCCCAGGTCGACGCCGACATCGCGTACTGGAACATCGACGGCAATCTCTCCGACTCCGCGGTGCAGTCGGGCCGCGGCAACGGCCAGTGGTGGCTGCTCAACTCGTACGCTTCGATGAGCGGACACACGGTGAAGGTGACCCCGCCGTTCCCGGGCGAGAACTACACCATGCAGGGTGTCGCCACGCTCGACGAGAAGAAGAAGCAGGCCCGGCTGCTCTTCGGCGGGTCCACCGGCAAGGGCCACATCACCTTCGACAACGTACCGGAGAAGATCTTCGGCGACCGGGTGCACGCCTGGGTGCGGGAGATCGAGTGGAGTGGCCAGCTGGGAGACTCCCCCGGGCCGCAGCTGCTCGCGGAGCGGGACGTGCGGGTCGGTGACGACGGCACGGTCGTCGTCGGCTTCGGCGACGGCGGACTGCCGAAGCTGAAGGAGTCCTCGGCGTACGAGATCATCCTCAGCCCGGCGGGGAAGGCCGCCGGCACACAGTCACCGTCCACGCGCTGGAAGTCGTCGTACGAGGCGGAGGACGCCGCCCACACCGGGTCCGGTTACTCGAAGAACGGCCCGGAGGGTTCGCCCCGAGACGTGTCGAAGTTCTACACCTCGGGCGGCTACGACGTGGGGGGCCTGCGCACCGGCTCGGACCTCACGCTCGACTTCACGGTGGACGTGCCCGAGGACGGCACGTACGACCTGAGTGTCTTCGCCAACTCCCTCAACACCTTCGACAAGGTGAAGGAACAGGGCCCCACCAACGTCTTCCTGCGCGTCGACGGCAAGGCGGCCAGCGAGCAGGAGCTGCACCTTCCGCTCGGCTACAAGTGGGTGGTGTGGGACCACGCCGACACCAAGGTGAAGCTCACCAAGGGCAAGCACACCCTGACGCTCGCCGCGAAGAGCGCCGACGGCAAGCGCGCCACCCAGGGCGATGCCATCGTCGACCGCCTCCTCCTCTCCCTCCCGGGGGCTTCGGCCACCGCCCAGGTGTACGAGGGCGAGCTGGCCTGGCCGGCCCGCGGGGCGCGGCCCGTGTACGAGCTGCCGGAGCAGGCCGGGACCCCCGCCACCGGCTCCGGCGCGGTCCGGCTCGGGAAGGGGCAGACCGCCACGTTCTGGGTCCACTCACCCGCCGACCGCGAGGCCACCCTCGAGGTCGACACCCTCCGCAGCGCGAACGCCCGGCTCACCGTCAACGGACACGATGTCCTGCGCCTGTCCCAAGGCAGGAACAGCGTGGCGGTCTCCCTTTCGGGAGGCGTCAACAAGGTGACTGTAACCGGAGGTTCGTCCAGCACGCTCGTGGACCGGCTCACGGTCACGCCCACCCAGGGCGCGCTTCCGACGCGTACGTACGAGGCGGGCGACGCCGAACTCGCGGGCTCGGCCACGCTCGCCCCGCTCTCCCTGGCCACCGACAACACGGCCGTCACCGGAATCGGCGGTGAACCCGGCAACGGCAACACCGCGACGTTCACCGTCGGCGCCGACCGGGCCGGCCTGTACGCGCTGCGCGTCCGCTACTCCAACCCCGAACAGTCCGAAGCCACCCACTACAACCCGGACCCGCTCGCCCGCCACGCCGACATCACCGTCAACGGCGACGAGATGCGCCGCGTCGGCTTTCCGCACAGCTTCCACCGCAATAATTTCTGGGAGCTGACCATCCCGGTCCACCTCAAGAAGGGACAGAACACGGTCTCCTTCAGCTCCGAGGAGCTGCCGAACTTCGACGGCACCACCTACGCCTCGGACACCTTCCCCGGCGTACTGCTTCGCTCCCGCTACGCGCCGCTGATCGACCGGATCACCGTCGCGCCGTACGCGCGGAAGGTGCGATGAGGTCGTCACCACCTGCGGCACGGTGACACGCACGGTGGTCGGGTAGCAGGGGCGCCATGCCCTCACCCTGTCCAGCAGGGCGCACCCGCTCGACCATCGATCCGCAAGCAGGCGCCTGGGTCCGACACAGTCGGCGGTCCCGGGCGCCGGCCTGATCGACGTCGTGTGGCCACGACCGAAACCCCGTCCGTCAACGACCGCCACCGCGCCGCCGAAGGCCGCTCGGCCGGTTTCGCCGTACGTCCCTCACCGCGGTGCGACAGCCCCGGGAGCGGTTCCGAGAGGACTTCGGCAACCACTACGGGCAAAGGCCGACGACACCCTCTGAGTCCCCGGGGGACGTCTGCGCCGCCATCACCGTCCCCACCGGCTTCCCAACCCGAAGCACATCGAAGGATCTGGGAACTGAACCTGCCCAGCATGGTCCGAGGTACCGAAATCGCCCCGGGATCGCCCCAGTGACCAGAGCAATGCGACTGGCCCAGGGCCCCGAGGCAAGCGGCATCCGAGCGTCAAGAAGCTCCCAACGCGACCCGGAAGACGCCGCCGATGCGGGCGTCTCCCTCATGAATGCGCAGGTCAGGCAGCCTGCGAGGATCGATCCGTCCGCTCGACCCGCTGAGCGGACGGAAACAGGTCGAACGCCCGTCCCCCGCCACAAACCCGCAGGTCAGGCACCCTTGTCCGCAGGCTCCAGAATCGCCACGCACTCCACGTGCGACGTCATCGGAACGATGTCGGCCTGAGCGAGCCACGGAAAGACCAGGTCAGAGCCACTTTTCTCAGAGGCCAGCTGGCTCCTCGCCCTGCGTAGCCCCGGACTCGTCGCAGAGACCGCCACGGCGCCTCCGTCCCAGGCGATTGACACGTACAGGTGGCGCCATGCACCGGTGCGGGGTTCGTACGGCTGGTTCCGTTCCATGGCCGACGGCTCAGGAAAATGCGTGTGAGGATGGTATGAGTTGTCTGCGTTCGTGCAGGTCAGCCTTGCGGCATCTCGGCCCACACACGGGCGGCCATCGCCTCGGCCTCGTCCTGCGGTGTTCCCGCCCGTACCAAGATGATCCCGCGAGACTGGTCCGGAAACGTGACCTCCCGCATTGCCGTACCCAACGGGCCCGTCGGATCGTCCGACATGGCGCCTCCCTTCGGCGGCTACCGTCCACGCCAAGGGGATGTCGCCCAGAAGACACGGACCCTCGGCCAGACGGAGGACAGCCCCGCGGACAGCACAGGATCACCTGCGCTCTGACAGCAGCCTGATCGTCGGCCGGCGACGCGTCGTGGCTCCCAACGACTTCGTCATCGAACTGCTCCCGGAAATCCACCGGCTGATCGCGGCCAGCCCTTCCGTGACACCGGCCCTCGCCGGCCAGGTGCGCCGTCACGCCGCCGAACACGGATCACGCCGAAGGCAGGATCGGACCGGTGCGTCTCGCCCCTCTCGATGTGCTGGTCCTGGGGCTACTCGGCCTGCGCACCCGCAAGCTGCGCGCCGCGCTGTCGGCACTCGGTATCTCGATCGGCGTCGCCACGATGATGGTGGTGACCGGGATCCCGGCCTCCAGCCAGCGGGCGCTGATGGACGAGATGACGGCGCTCGGGTCCACCATGCCGCGAGTGCCGCCGTTTTCGGGACAGGCCGTGCAGGTCGAACTGCCCGAGGAATCGATCAACATGGTGCGCCGCATCAAACCGGTCACCGAGGCGAGCGCCGTGGCCAACACCCATGCCGCGGTCCGGCGTTCCGACGTCATCGGTGACGACGACCTCTCCGGTACCGGACTCAGTGTCCTCGCGACCCGACGCGACGTGCGGAGCGTGGTGGGAGGAGAAATCTTCTCGGGCAGGTTCTTCAGCGCCGCCGACGAGCAGTTCCCACGGTCGTCCTGGGCTACCGGGCCGCCCGCCAACTCGGCATCGGGGAAATCCCCGAGAACGACCCGGCTCCACAGATACAGATCAACAAGTCGTGGTTCACCGTGATCGGCATCCTCCACTCCGTACCGCTTTCCGACGATCTCGACAACGCCGTACTGACGGGATGGCCCGCCGCCAAGAGGACACTGCGCTTCGAGAGAAACCCCACGGCCATCTTCGTCAAGGCACGGGACGCTCATCTGGAAGACGTACGGTGCGTACTCCCCGCCACCGTGTTCCCGGAGCAGCCCGGACAGGTCCAGGTCAGCCGCCCGTCCGACGCCCTGGCGGCCAAACGCGCCACACAGAGCAGCTTCTCCTCGCTCTTCCTGGGCCTGGCCGGTGTCGCACTGCTGGTAGGCACTGGTAGGCGGCATCGGCGTGGCCAACACCATGGTCATCTCGGTCCTGGAGCGCCGAAGGGACATCGGGCTGCGCCGGGCACTGGGCGCGACCCGCGGTCAGATACGCGTCCAGTTCCTCACCGAGTCCGTGGGCCTGTCGCTGCTCGGCGCACTCGCCGGAACCCTGTTCGGCGCCCTCGCGGACATCAACTACGCGCACTACCAGGGCTGGCCGGCGGTGATACCGCTGACCTCGGTCACGGGTGGCTGTCTGGGCGCCGTGCTGATCGGCATGGCGGCCGGTGTCCACCCCTCGGTCCGCGCGGCACGCCTTCCCCCACAGAGGCACTGGCGTCGACGTGACCGGCGGCGGCACCGCGGGTGCCGGAAAGGTCGTGCCATGACGCGGCCCCTTCACGAGATCGAACCTTCATCCGAGCCGGGCCTGCCCACCATGAGAATCAACGTGGTGACGGTAAAAATCTACAGTGTGTAGACTTCTTGCTGGAGGGAGCGGTTCGGCTCCTCGCAAGACCTCTCTGGAGGAACAGTGCAGAAGCAGAACTGGCTCATCACCGGCGTCAGCACGGGCCTCGGACGCGCCTTCGCCGAGGCCGCCCTGGCTGCAGGCCATACCGTCGTCGGCACCGTCCGCTCCGAGGAGGGCCTGCGGGCCTTCGAAGAACTCGGGCCCGGTACGGCTCACGGTCGCCTGCTGGACGTGACGGACGACGACGCCGTCCCCGGTGTGGTCGCGGAGGTGGAGCAGAACGTCGGCCCGCTGGACGTCGTCGTCGCCAATGCCGGCTACGGCCTGGAAGGAACCTTCGAGGAAACCCCGCTGGCCGAGGTGCGGCGGCAGTTCGAGGTCAACGTTTTCGGAGCGGCGGCCACCCTACAGGCGGCGCTGCCCCACATGCGCGCACGCCGCCACGGACACCTGATGGCCGTCACCTCCATGGGCGGACTCATGGCCGTGCCCGGCATGTCCGCCTACTGCGGCAGCAAGTTCGCCCTGGAGGGCATCCTCGAGGCGCTGGGCAAGGAAGTCGCGCAGTTCGGCATCCACGTGACGGCGATCGAGCCGGGCTCCTTCCGCACCGACTGGGCCGGACGGTCCATGACACGCGCCGCACGGACCGTCGACGACTACGACGAGCTCTTCGCCCCCATCCGCGAAGCACGGCAGAAGGCCAGCGGCAACCAGCTGGGCAACCCGGCCAAAGCCGGGGACGCCCTCGTGCACATCGCATCGCTCGAACGCCCGCCGGCCCACCTCGTCCTGGGCTCCGACGCGCTGCGACTGGTCACCGCCGCACGCACGGCCGTGGACGAGGACATCCGCGCATGGGAGGCACTCTCCCGTACGACCGACTTCGCCGACGGCGCGCAGCTGTGACGCCCGGCCACCACCCCGCACGGAGCCGTCGCGCCGCCGAACGCAAGGGCGACGTCCGGGAGCGGGCCATCCTCGACACCTGCGAGGCCCTGCTGGCGGACAAGGGATACGACGCCATGACCGTCGGCGACATCGCCCAGGGCGCCGGCATCACCCGCGGCGCGCTGTACTTCTACTACGGTTCCAAGCAAGAAGTGGTCACCGCACTCGTGGCCCGGACCGTCGAGCACCTGTGGGAACGGTCGAGGGCCACCGCGCAGGTCGACGAGCCGCGCCGGGCCATCGCGGCGGCCATGCAGCGCACGGTCGAGCTGTGGAACGAGCACGGCCTGGTCATGCGCACGGCGATCGACCTGTCGTTGACCGTGCCGGAGATCGGCGAGCTGTGGAACCACACGGCCGACCTGTTCATCGCGGCCATCACCGCCGTCCTGGAACGTGCCGGCATCCAGTCCGGCACCGCACCGGACCAGGCCCCGGCGATGGCACGCGCCCTGTGCTGGATGATCGAACGGACCTTCTACCACGCCTCACAGGAATCCCGCGAGGAGCTCCACAATGCGTCGGCGACATGCGCACACATCTGGCTGACCAGCGCCGGTCTGACCACATGAAGTTACTGCCGGTCGCGGCGAGGCACGAACCCTCGAAAATCCGGTCGGGTTATGGCCATTGGCGTGGACAGCTGTTCGTATCCTCGTGCGGCAAGGGTGCTGGTGGCCAGATGCCGTTCGTAGGCGATCCGAGCTCCAGCTTCTCGCTCCGGGCCGGTCGTCGTCCTTCACGGCCACGGCCGGCCCCCTCAGCGTCTGCCCCCAGGCCGAAGCCTTCATCGACCAGATCCCTGTCCTGCGGCATGTGTGGGGTGATCAGGGGCGCGGCCGGCCGTCGGGCCACGGGGACGGTCAGGCTGCCGGCGCGAATGCGGTGATGGCGTCGACGAGGTCAGCCGGGGCTTCCAGCGGGATCAGGTGACCGGTGCGGGGGACCACCACGAAGTCTGGGTGCGAGAGGTAGGGCACCAGGTTGTCGCGGAGCACGCCGACGGGTTCCACCTGGTCGCGCTCTCCCGCGATGACGAGAGCGGGTACGTCGATCATGCGGGTGTGTTCGGTGACGTCCTGCGCGATGCCGTGCAGCGGCCACTCGGTGCGGGCGGCGTCGGCGACGGTCCGCGAGTCGGTCACGATCTGCGCCCTGACCGGCCCGGGCAGCTCGGTCGCGGTGAGGACGTGATCCCGTGCCCCGGCCACGGACTCGGCGGAGTCGTAGGCGTGCGACAGGGCTTGCTGGTACTCGGGAGTGACCTGTGCGGCAGGCTTCGCCGGGCCGGAGCCGACGAGGACCATGCCACGGAGGCCGGCGGGCCGGGTGGCCGCGACCAGCTGGGCGACCTTGCCGCCCATGGAATGCCCCACCAGGACGTAGTCGGTGACCCCCGCGTCCGCGAGCACGGCGAGTGTGTCGTCGGCGAGCTGACCGAGCGTGTAGGGACCGGGCAGAGCGCTCGACCGGCTCCACCCGCGGAAGTCGACCGTGAGCACGTCACGGCCCGCCAGGCGGTCGACGACGAGGTCCCAGGTGCGGGCGGAACCACCCCAGTAGTGCAGGAACACCAGAGTCGGTCCGGCCCCCGTCCGATGGTCGTAAGTGGGCAGTAGCGTCTGCTGCGTCGTGTCCATGATGACTCTTCCCCGGTCGATGCGCTGGGCGATTGCCCCGTGCATTCATTGAAACTTCTACACCCGGGCGGGTCATTGGAGTGACTGGTCACCCGATGGTGAAAACTGGACACGTGAGCATGATCCGGCAGATGACCTACCAGCCTGCGGGACGCCCCGCCGGCTCAGTCGAGACGATGACGTTCGGCCGCCTTCGCGAGCTGAACGACGGCGGCACGCAGCGCGCCGACTTCCACGTCCTCGCCGTCGTCGACGCCGGCCCCGGCTCGGTCACCGTCGACTTCCGCCGCCACCCGCTCCAAGACCGGTCCGCGGTGTGGATTCCACCCGGCGCGGTGCACCGGTGGGACGACATCGCCGACGTGTCAGGACACCTCGTACTGTTCGTGCCGACCGCGCCGGTCACCCACGCCACCCGAGAACTGGCCGCCTCCCCCGACCCGGCCGCGCACTGGAGCATCCCCGACGCCGACTGGCCCTTCGTCGACACGGCGCGCAGCCACCTCCTCCTCGAAGCATCCGCCCCACCCGATGACTCCCGGACGGAGCTGCCCGGAATCCTCCTCTCCGCGCTCATCACCCGGCTGCACCCACCGCACGCAGAAGCACGACTCACCCATCCGGAGTTCCGGCTGTTCCGCACCAGCGTCGAAGCACACTTCCGGCAACACCACGACGCCGGCCACTACGCCCGCACGCTGGGTTACGCGCCCCGCACCCTCTCACGAGCGGTGCAGCAGGCCACCGGCCGCACCGCGAAGGCGTACATCGTCGAACGGATCACCCTGGAAGCCAAACGGCTCCTCGCACACGACCGCCTCACCGCCGCCCGCTGCGCCGACGTGCTCGGCTTCCCCGACGCATCGAACTTCTCGGTGTTCTTCCGCAAGGCGACAGGCATGCGCCCGGGCGCATGGCAGACGGCGGTGGCCACCGAGTCAGGACGCACCCACAAGAACACCCACATCAATGCGGAGGCGTGACCATCAGCAGCACCGCACCACCCGCCCGCCCGCCCCGCTCCCCAGCGCGCACCACGGCCTGATCGGCCTCAAGCAACGCGCCGAACTCCTCGACGGCTCCCTCTCCGCCGAGCCCACCCCGCAAGGCGGATTCCAAGTCGCGCTACGAGCCCCCTCGCGGCCAGTCTGAGCACGCCCCGGCCACAGCTCGCGCAGTCGGCGGAGCATACGGCCTGCCAGGATTTCGTCGATCTGGAGGTAGCGCTCACCGGTCACTTCAGGTATCCCAGGATCTCCGCATCGCCGTCCATGAGTTCGACCAGGACGTCATCGACCTTCAGCTCGGCCCGGTCCTGGGCGTCACGGATAGCCTCGATGGCAAGTTCCTGCTTGGTGCGGCCCTCCTGGCGGGCCCGCTCCGTAGGCTTCGCGTCCAGGTCGTCAGGGAGTCGGAGTGTCATCGCCATTCGTGCTGGTACCTGACCGGTATCAGGTGGCGCGGTCAAGTCTCGCGCGCCAAAGCGTGGGCGAAGATGGCGGCTCGCAGCGCCTGCGAAGGTGCAGCAGAGACTTCCGCTTCGGGCGTCGTCCGAGCGTCAAGAATGCCCGAAAGCCCCTGCGAGGGCGTCGCCCACGCAGGCACCTCACTCACGAACCCGTAGGTCAGCGATCCGCAAAGATCGATCCATCGCTCGGACCGTTCCACGGAGGGAAACAGGTCGAGTACCCACCCGGACAACAGAAGCGCAGGTCAGGACCGCTTGGCCTCAGGCTCAAGGATCGCCACGCACTCCACATGCGACGTCATCGAAAAGGCGTCGACCTGAGCACTCCGTGGAAAAGTCCAGGTCAGAGCTATTCTCTTAGCTCGACGTCCTGTGTCTGAGTACCTGGAGCGTCAAACGAGCGTCACGTTGACGAGCGGCAGGACGTCCCAGTGTCCGCGTGGACGACAGTGCATTCGGTGATGAAGCCAGCGTCCGTAAAGGGCCGGACAATCTACGGCGCCAAGGTGCATCAACTCCAGCCACATCCTCTCGTCCAGTGGCCGCGCCCGCGAATGCGCCGACTCCGACCAGCACGCCAACCAGGCAGGTCGGCGGCGAGCACGGCGCGTCATAGGCCCATCGCCGCCTGCGTTTGTCGCTGCCCAGCCAGCGGGACAGGACCATCGGTGTGGCCTGCGGGTGGTGATCTTCAGCAGCCCTCAAACCGCGGTGACACCGTCGCCTCCCCGGCGTCGTGTGTTCGGCGTAGCAGGCGCCCCAGTGCCCCTCTCGCACTCACTGAAAACGAAGGCAGCCACCCGCCCGCCGGAAACACGAGCATCGGTCTTCGGGAAACCCAACTGCCCCGCACGAGCTTGCCGCACTCGCCATAGGAGAAGGAAACGGGAAACAGCTTCGATCGCCTTGTCCGTCCGGGAGTTGGTGCCGCACTCTTCCGTGCAGTACCGCCTCAGCCCGGACGACCGGGTTCGGGAGGTGCCCGTGCCACATCCGTCCACATCGTTCGGCGAGGAACTGAGGAAGCGGCGTCTGGAGGCCGGACTGAGCCTGACGGACCTGTCCGGTCTCGTGCACTACAGCAAGGCGCAGCTCAGCAAGGTCGAGCGGGGCATCAAGGCGCACAGCCGAGATCTCGCGCGGCTGTGCGACGCCGCACTCGGTGCCGATGGGGCACTGATCGCCCTGGGCACCCCTACCGCTGTCGACTCACTTGCCGTGTCGGCCCCAGGCCGGGTCGAGGAGGAGAACTGGATGATGCAGTTGTCACCGGACGGCCCGAATTCGTTCGGGCCCGTGGGCCGCCGTGAGGTGATGAATGCCGGCGTCGCCTCGCTGATGACCTGGAGGTCGAACGGATCAGGTCCGGCTTCCCCAACCGCCGGCGCGGGCATGCTGGAAGCCTCACGCTCCCTGTTCACGCACTACCGCAGACTCGGGCAGACCGTGGATCCCGGCCTGCTCCTGCCCGTTCTGATCGCGCAGACACACACGCTGCGGGAGCTGTCGGCGCAGAGCGACAGCGGCACCAGGCGTCGCCTGCTGGCACTCGGTTCCCGGTACGCCGAGTACGCGGGCTGGCTGGTGCAGGAGACGGGGGACGAGCGTGCGGCGCTGTGGTGGACACAGCGTGCGGTCGACCTGGCCGCCGCCGGCGGTGATCAGGCACTGGCAGGTTATGCGCTGGTCCGTAGGGCGTTGGTCACGCTGTACAGGGAGGACGCCGAGCAGACGATCGCGCTGGCCCGCCGGGCGCAGAACGACGTGCTGCCGTCACGGATCCGCGGTCTCGCCGCACAGCGCGAAGCGCAGGGTCACGCCCTCGCCGGTGATGTCGGCGCCTGTCTACGTGCCCTGGACCGGGCTCGTACTCTGCTCGCCCGCCGGGACGGCACTGCCGAAGGTGCTGACGGCCCGGTGATCGGATCCATGCATCTTCCCGATTCGGTCGGCATGGTCACCGGCTGGTGCCTCGTCGATCTCGGGCGACCGCGCGAGGCGGGCGAGGAACTGGATCGACAGCTCACTCTGGTCGGCCCCGACGCGGTGCGTACGCAGGTCCGGTACGGCGTACGTCGCGCGCTCGCCTATGCCTGCGCTGGCGAGATCGACCACGCCTGCGCGCTGACGGAGCCATTGCTCGACGGCGTGACGGCGGTGCGCTCGGCGACCGTCACGACCGATCTCCGACGGCTCGTCAGGGTGTTGGGTCGCTATCTGGACCACCCACCGGTACGTCGGCTGGCGCCGCGGCTCGGCACCTTGTCACGCCCGACCATCCCTCTTGAGGAGTCACCGTCATGAGCGAGATCTTCATCAACTACCGGACAGGAGACGGAGAGAAGACCGCGGCTCTACTGCGTCAAGGATTGTCGCACCGCTTCGGTCCGGGACACGCGTTCCACGCGTCGCAATCCATCGTCCCCGGTGAAAGCTGGCCCGAACGGCTGCTGGCCGCGGTACGGCGCAGTTCCGTACTCCTGGCCGTCATCGGTCCGGACTGGACGAACTTCCGTACCCGGTTGGAGGATCCCGAGGACTGGGTGCGCAAGGAGATCGAGGAGGCTTTCGAGTGCGAGGTCCCGGTGGTCCCTGTCCTGGACGGACGCAAAACCAGTCGGCTGAGTAAGGCTGATCTGCCGCACGCGTTACAGCGGCTCGCCGATCTCCAGTCCATCGCGTTCGACTCCGGTGACACCGAGGTGTGTGTCGCGCGCATCGGTGACCTGATGGCCGACCTGGTTCCCGGCCTTGAAGACCGGTCCGGGACCGAGACGGGGACGCCCCCGCCGGGCAGCGTTACCAATTCCATCGGGACCGTGAACGGTACGGCCGTACAGAGCCGTGACTTCAGCGGTGACGTCGGCACGGTAGTCAAGGGTACCCACGGTCCTGTTCACACCGGGAACGGCAACATCTACTCGCATTCACGTCAAGTCTCGGGTGGCGACGGGATGACGTACTCCGAAGGTGACCACCACGGCGCCGTCCAGCACCGGTTCGGTGAACGGGACGGTCACGAGGACAAGGACCGGTGAGCCAGTACACCAGTACCTGGGTCCGGGACTCGGGCGTCACGGTCACGGGCTCCGGCGACGTCTACATCGGAACGCAACTGCAGGACTCGGACAAGCCGGCGTTCCGCCGCATCGCCGAGGACCAACTCCACCGACTGCGCTACGTACTGGTCGCTCCGCCGCGCATGGGTGAGGCTCGTGCCGTACTCGCCGACACCGGCACCGTCATCCTGGACGGTGCGCCGGGCATCGGCCGGTCGGCTGCGGCCCGCGTACTGCTGCACGAACATCACCGGGACAGTGGTGTCTTCCACGAACTCCTGCCCGGTGAGGAGGGGGAGCTGTCCCTCCAGGACCCCGCTCTGGTCGGGACCGGTGATCAGTTGCTGCTGGATCTGTCCGCCGCGGACGACCGCCGCTGGGCCGCGGCCCAGGCCGACCTCCCGGCGCTGCGCAAGGCCGTGCACGAGCAGCGGGCTCACCTGGTCGTGGTCATGCCGACCCGCAGCATTCTCGACGCCGACCTCCAGTACTGCCGTGTGGTGCTCGGACAGCCACCCGGAATCGGCGTTCTGCGGCGGCATCTGCGCTTGCACGGTGTGCCGCCTGAGCAATATCTCCGGCCGGATGGCACCGTCACCGGGTTCCTGACGGCGAACAGGCCGATGCGGGAGATCGCGGAATTCGCCGACCTGGTGCGCCGAGCACGCGAGGCCGGTCAGCCCGGAGACGGATTCAGTCAATGGTGTGAGGCGGCCTGGCGGGCGCGAAACGACGGCCGACGGGAAGCCGCCGCGCTCGTCACCAAGCTACGGGAGGCGCCCCAACGGGCCCTGATGATCGCGGTGTCCATGCTGCACGGGGCGCATGCCGATGTCGTTCACCGCGCGGCCGAGCAACTCCTGAGCGCCCTCGGGCCTCCGTCGGAGGGTGACTCGCCGCTGCAACACCGGGACCTCGCCGAGCGACTCCTTGAGATCTCGGCCACTGCCACCCTCAACGGACAGGTCCGGTTCGAGAGGCTGGATTTCGACTCCGCCGTTCGTGCCCATTTCTGGGACCACATGCCCGATCTCCGCCCTCATCTCGGCACCTGGGCCGCGAGCGTGGTGGAGCTGAACGACCCGCACGTCGTCCCCGTCGTACGCGACGGCCTGGTGGAACGAGTGGCCGGTGAATATCTGCGGACCGGACGTGCGGACGGGCTGGGGGCACTCATCGAAGGCTGGAGCACCGGTGGGACGAGCCGCCCTCGTCTGGAAGCGGCCGTTCATGCGCTCACCTGCGGGTTGGCGGACCCGGTGCACGCCAGAGCCTTCCGTGAGCAGATCTACCAGTGGTGCGCCAAACGGAGCCTGAAGGGGGAGCTCGCGCAGGTGCTGGTCCGCGTCTGTGCCGACGTCCTCTCGACCAGTCATCCCGATCAAGCCCTGGTCAGGCTCTACCACCTGGCCCGGCGTGAGCGCGGCACGACGCGTGCCCGGCAGGCGCTGTGCGAGCTGGTGGCGCGCAGCCGCCGACTGCACCGCGTGCTGCTCGACCGTCTCGCCCATTCCGACTTCTCACCCGCCAATCTCGGGATCTTCCTCCAGGCCAGCGACCCCGAACTCTTGACACAGCACACCGGCACCTCGCACACGCTGGTCGACGAACAGGGCGCACAGGGCTCCCTGACGACCTGTTGGCACGCGGTACTGGCCGAACTGCCGCCTCCGCAGTGGCAGGCCGAAGTACGCCGTTGGTTTCACTGGGTGGCCGCCGACGCCGGACCGCACGGCGGGCTCCTGCTCGGCCTCCTCGTCAGCGCGGCACAGCGGTGCACAGAGGAACGGGGCAAGGTCTTTGCTCTGCTGTACACGTGCGCCCGCGACGCCGAGCGCACCGGCCCGGGAGATGCGGCGCGGGCCGCGGAGATCACCGGTCTGCTGCTCCGCAAGATCAGCGCGGCTCAAGGCATCGCTCCGGCCACACCGCCGACGACCTCACCCGGGGGTACTCGACCATGACCACCGCACGGAAAACCACAACCGTCTTCCTCACCGTTCTGAGCGGCCTCCTGCTGAGCATCGTCGGTCTGACTCAGCGGTGGCCGGCATGGACTTGGCCACTGCTGGCAGTGCTGCTGTTCGTCGTCCCCGCAGTCGTCTTCCGGATCGCCGCGATGCGCCGCGGCACAGTACCGGTGGCTTTCGAGGAACAGCTCACGGCCGCCCCCGTGGAACGCACGGAACACCGTGTCAGCCAGGTCGTGCTGCCCAGCAAGTGGGCCGACTACGACTTCGTCTTCTCCGCGACCGTGCGTTGGTACCTCGTCGACGCTTCCGTGAGTGGCCCCGTTCTCAACCCGGCGAGTCTCGCCGTCGACGCGGTCCTGAAGCGGGCCCACGCCATCACCGAGCAACGAGAACCAGTCCGGGCCTCACTCGTCGAGCAGGAACTGGCCGGCGCCCTCAGCCGGATGCTGCCCGAGCCCACCGGGCACCTCCAGGCGATGGCGGAGAACGTCCAGCTCGTCCTGGCGGAACAGGACCAGGAACGCCTCGACAAGCTCGCCGACGTACGCAAGGACGAGGAAGTCTGGGTGCACCAGCGCAAGTACGAACAGAGCAGGCGCCGGTACCTGGGCGAGGACGTTCTCAAAAACACCGGCAGCGCTGTGGTCTGGTGGCTCACCAAGAACGACGAACACGTGGAACATACGGTGAACGACCTGGCCCTGCTCGCTCAGCTCACCTCGGCGGCCAATGACACCGACATTCCCGAACGGCTTCGGGATCTGATCTCTCAGCAGGCCGGCGAGCCGACGACGTCGGACTTTCCCAGGGAGGAGCCTCCCTCGGCGCCGCAGGGACGGGAAACGGCCACGATGCATCTCTCCGACTTCCTGAACAGCATCGGTTTCACCGACGGTGACGTACGCCGTCCGATGCTCGCCGCACAGATCGCCGGCCTCATCAAGGAGCAGAACCGCCACGAGACCGCCGAGGAGATTCAGCACCACTTCGATCCGCCGGCGTCCCTCGCCCCGGACGACGACGAGGCACCCACCTCCGGCTCTCCCCTCGCCTAGGAGAAGACAGATGGACAGCGAACTGGCCGTTCGCGGCGTCGGGTGCCGCCACACTGGTCTCTCTCATGGTCACCGATTCCTGGACACAGGCCCGGGAACTTGTCGGGCGGCACCTGACCCGCGCAGGTGCGGACCCCGACACGTTCGATGACCTGCAGGACACCAGGGCCCGGCTCCTCGCCGCCGACTCCACGGAACGTGAACGGACCGCCCGCGAGATCAGCCGCAGATACGGTGATCGTCTGCGCCGACTCGCGGATGCCGACGACGGCAGCGGTGAGGCCCTGCGTACTCTGCCGACCTCGTTACTACAACTCTCGGCGTCCGCGGCACACAGCGAGCGCACGGTGGACACCGCATCAGCGGGGGCGTCCAGCACGGCCCCGTCGTCCAGTCGGGCACCGTTACTGGGCTGACCTTCTACGTGGATCACGTCGATCGCACGGATCGCCACCAGTGCCGGCGCAGCGAGGGCACCGCGCGTTCCTGGACTCGGTCAGCCTGTTCCTGCCCAACTCGGATGATACGGATGTCGTGACAACGCGAGTTGGCCGCCCTGGGGCAGCCGCGTAGAGCTACGCGACGCCCGACGGTCACGGCATCCCGGAACCCATCCGGCTAGGTCGTCGGCATCGTCGGCATTGCGTCGAGCGGCGGGGCGGGAACCGGCAGGAGGTGTGCGTCGACCCAGGTATCCCCCGTCGCCCCGGTGGTCCAGGAGGCGACGATTGCGATACTCCCGGACCAGCCAATGCGGCCATGTGTGGGTGGCGTTCGACAGCTCGTGGGCAGGGCACGCGCGTGTCCTGCCCTGCGTCGTCGAAGGTCAGGGAACGGGGAACCAGACCGCCAAGCGCTTTGCAATGACCGGTACATCGACCTTGTCCTGCGCGACGTCCTCGACGAACGGCCCAGCAACGGAGACGGGCGGCGGGACGGTGCTGGCACTCACGCCGTTGAACCGCAGGAAGACACGCATGGCGAGCCAGGCGGTGCGCTTGTTGCCGTCGATCAGCGCGTGATTACGGGCAACGGAGTGAAGCAACGCCGCCGCCTTCTCGTGCAGCGTGGGATACAACTCGGCCCCGAACACGTTCGTCCGGGGTCGCTCGATCGCCGACACCAGAAGGCCCATGTCGCGCACGCTGTGCTCGGTGCCGTTGACCGTGCGGGCGATGGCCAGGATCTCGTCAATCTGGACGTAGCGTGCGTTCGTCACTTCAGGTAGTCCAGAATCTCCGCATCGCTGTCCATCAGCTCGGCCAGAACGTCATCGACCTTCAGCTCGGCCCGGTCCTGGGCCTCACGGATGGCCTCAATGGCAAGTTCCTGCTTGCTGCGGCCCTCGCGACGAGCTCGCTCGGTGAGCTTCGCGTCCAGGTCGTCAGGAAGTCGGAGTGTCATCGCCATACAGGCATGATACCTGACCGGTATCACGGCCGGCGGTTCGAGCCGCGCCCCCTGAAAACGTGAGGTCCAAGGCACCTGATGAAGAGGTGCAGCAGAGACTTCCGCTGCAAGCGTCATCCGAGCGTCAAGGATCTCCGAACGACCCTCTCAAAGCGTCGCCGATACAAGTCCCTCGCTCACGAATGTGCAGGTCAGCGGGTTGTGGAGATCGACCCGCTCGAACCGCTACCCGGAGGGAAACAGTCCGAGCAATCCGCCCGGACAGCGAAAGCTCAGGTCAGGACCCCTTGCCAGCAGGCTCGATGATCGCCACGCACTCCACATGGTGCGTCATCGAAAAGATATCGACCTGAGCAAGTCTCGGAAAAGACCAGGTCAAAGCCTTCTTCTCGGCTCGCTGTCCTGCGCACGGACGCCCAGAGCGTCAAACGAGCGTCATGACGACCCAGCCATTTCTCCCGGGGGCGAGACCTTCAGCCCTGGGGAAGACTGAGCACGGCCCGCTGGTAGACCGCGTCCACCGTCTCTTGCTCCCTCTCGCCGACTGCCGTGATGGAGGAGGACGCCCATCGGTCGGCTCACGTCGCAACCGGCGGCTCCCGACACCGGAGAGCGGGATCACCCCGTGCTCAGCGCCTCGGTCGGTGCCAGGCGGGCAGCGCGCACGGACGGGTACATCCCTGCAAGGACGCCGATGGCCATCGCTCCGCCCGTGCCCATGGCGATGGCGGACAGCGGGATCACCGGTGGCCAGCCCTGGTACGTCACGTAGGCGACGGTGGCGAGAACGCCGATCACCGTTCCTGATACTCCACCGAGCAGGGAGAGCACCAGGGACTCGGTCATGAACTGGCCGCGGATCTGTCCCCGGTTGGCGCCCAGCGCACGCCGGAGGCCGATCTCGCTGCGTCGTTCGAGCACGGAGATGTACATGGTGTTGGCGACTCCGATACCGCCGACCAGCAGGGCCACCCCCGCCAGTCCCAGGAAGAGCACCGAGAACGTGCTGTTCACGGCGCGTTTGGCGGCCAAGGCATCCGATGGCCGGCTCACCTGCACCAGCCCGGGGAGCTTCGGGTACACGGTGGCGGGAAGGACGTCGGCCACAGCTTCCATGGCGTCCTCGTCGGCTCGCACATAGATGACCGTGGGGTGTCCGTCGAAGCCGAGCTCCTGCTCCGCCGCCTGCCAGCCCACCAGTACGGAGCGGTCGAGGTCCTCGGCGAGAGGGATCGGATCGAGGACGCCGATGACCGTGAACCACGTCTGATCAATGACGACTTGCGGGGCCTCCTGCCCCGGGACGATGCGGGGGATTCCCAGCCGGGCAGCGGCTTGGTGGCCGAGCACGACGGTGGGTAGCCGGTTGGTGGCGGGGGTCAGGAAACGGCCCGACCTCACCCGGCCGTTCACGGCGGGAAGCAGGTCGTCCTGGCCGGCGAGAACGTTGAGCCCGAGTCCGTCGTTGGGGTCTGTCCGGTCGGAGCGCCGGACGATCGCATGCGTGTTGGCCACGGCACTCGTGCGGCTCACCGGCGCGATCCTGGCGGCCATTGCCGCCGCTTCCCGCGGCAACAGCACCGGGGGATTCTGGTTGGACTGCGGCTGCGCTCGGAGCAGGTTCGTGCCCAGCGCCGCGAGCTGCCGGTCGAGCGCACTGTGGCTCGACGCCGGAATCCCGGTGACGAGGACGAGGGTGAGGGTGCCGATCGAAATGCCGAGGGCGGAAAGCGCCGCCCTCATGGGGCGAACGCGGATGCCGAGAAGGCCGAGACGCAGGATGTCCGACGGTGCCAGTCGCACGGGTCGGGCCGGATCGCCGCGCTCGACGGCGGCGGAGGGGTTCGGGACGTGGCGCCCCCGGGCTTCTCTCAGATCCAGGTCGTCCCGATGGCGAGTTCTCCCACGGGTCACGCGTCGCCCCCAGGGGTCAGAGACGCCTCAGGGTGTGAGTCGGTGACGACGCGCCCGTCACACATCTCGATCCGGCGTGGCAGGCGCGCTGCGATGTCCCGGTCATGGGTGATGACGGCGATGGTGGTGCCTTCGCTGTTCAGCTGGGTCAGCAGATGGAGCACGGACTGTCCGTTCGCAGTGTCGAGAGCGCCGGTCGGCTCGTCGCCGAGTACCAGCGCCGGTTCGTTGACCAGTGCTCGGGCGATGGCCACTCGCTGGCGTTCGCCTCCCGAGAGTTGGTGCGGCAAGTGGCGTGTGCGATGGGCGAGACCGACACGGTCCAGGGCGGTGACGGCCATCGGCTGCCGACGGCGGCGGGGCACGCCCGAGTAGAGCAGTCCGGTGGCGACGTTCTCCTCGGCGGTGAGGCCGTCCGTGAGGTGGAAGTGCTGGAATACGAAGCCCAGCCAACGTCCGCGCAGCGCGGACAGTGTCCGGTCGGACAGCTGTGCGGCGTCCTGGTCGCCGATCCACACCGTGCCGCCCGTCGGTCTGTCGAGGGTGCCCATGATGTTCAGCAAGGTGGATTTTCCGGACCCCGAACGGCCGACGATGGCCAGCAGCTCGCCCGCCCGGATGGTCAGGGATACGTCATCGAGGGCGGTGACCCCTCCCGCGTACACCTTGCTGACGTTTCGCACGGTGAGCACGGCCGAGCCCGTTCCCGGCGGGCTTGTCATGATGCCGTCACCACCACGTCGCCTTCCTCGATGCCGGCTCCGCTGACCTCCACGAGCCCCTTGGCGAAGAGGCCGGTCGTGACCCCGACCAGCTTCCCGCCGGGACGCTGCAGCGCGTAACCGCCTTCGCTCAGGGCGAGGAGGGCACCTACGGGGACCACCAAGACGTTCTCCCTGGTCCGGGCCGTGAAGACGACCTGTACGGACGCCGCGTCGAGCTTGGCGACATCGTCGGCGTCCGACGGCTGGACCCTCACCTCCAGGGTGGGCGTCGTGTCGGTGCCGGCACCCGCTTCGGCGGCGTTGCCGCCCTGCACGGTGGTACCGATGGACCCGACCGTGCCAGGAACACTCTTGGTGTCGGGAAGGATGATGGAGACCGCGTCGCCTTGGTGCATGGACCCGGCACTGCCCGCGTCGGCCTCCACCGTGACCGTCTTGTCCTGCGAGGTGAGGGTGAGGACTTCTTCGGTGGCCGGGTCACCCAACTGCGCCTTGACGGCGTCGACGCGTGAGGGGCCGGACAGGACCACGGCCCGGTCCGGGGCCAGAGTCCCGGTGGCCTCCTGGCCGGTGTCGTGCTGCCAGCGCTTGAGCGCTGCCAACACTCCGGTGGTCAGTTCGGTGCCGGCCTCGCCCGCCTCGCTGCCCTCGCGCGATGCCGCGGACCGCTGCGGCCGAGGGCCGATGTCATAGCCCAGGGCTTCCAGGTTCTCGACGAGAACGGTCACGTCCCGCCCGGTCGTCCCCGCCTTGTCCAGCTCACGGAAGAAGGGAGTGTCGCCGAGGAACGCCGTGACCGGCTCGTCGTTCACCCAGTACAGGGGCTTCCCCCGTGAGACGACCGAGCCCGGGGCGGGCAGCCGGCTGATGACGCCCTTCCCGGACCCCTTCACCGTGACCTGCCCCCCGAAGCCCAGAACTCCCGGCAGCGTCCGGGAGTCGGACAGGTCGGCGCGCTTCACCCGGGTGGTCTGAGCGGACGGAGCTGCCGCGGGGCCGGGTTGCCGGCGCTCACCGTGGTCCGACAGCGCTCTCGCCCCGTAGACCCCGCCCGCGGCCACCACGAGGACCGCCACTGCCACGGTCCCCTTGCGCACGGTGCGGAAAGCCCTACGCGGCCGTTTTCGGGACGAGTTGCCACGGGGCGAGCCGCTACTTGTCACCGAACGCCTCCAGCGAACACGACTGCTCAGCCTCGGGGACTCCGGATTCCGGCAGGGTGCCCGTGGTGTCCTTGTCATAGGTCCAGCTCAGGCCGTCGGCGCTGACACTCGTGTCGGCGACGAGGTGGATCTTCATGCCCTTGCGCTGGAGGCACTTGACGTACACGCGGAAGTCGTCCGCGAAGTGCGGGTTGCCCTCGGGCGTGGTCTCGGGAGGCTGAAGCGGCAGCTTGACCAGGCAGGCCTCGTAGGCGGGACGGTACTTGGGGGCGTCCGCCCTGCCCTGCTCCGGGGCTGCCTGCTTGGCGCCCGCGAGGGCCGCCCGCTTGGTGTTCATCGGTACGCCGTGCGCCTGCAGGCATGCGTTGTAGGCATCCGTGAGCCGCTGCTTCTCCTCCTCGGAGGTGTCCAGGCGCAGCTGAGGGCGCTTGGCGTCGACGGCCGAGTCCTGGGCCTCGTCCTTCGACGCCGGCTCCTTGCCCGTCGGTGAGCCGGACGCCAAGGTGTCCACGCTCTTGCCGGAGCCGGCCTCGGCGTCCTCACCGCTGCCGCATGCGGCGAGCGACATTCCGGCGACCACGGCCAGACCGGCGGCGAGAGCGCGCAGCCGCGGGCGGCGCACTGGCGGATTACGGGAGTGCTCCGGGGCGTCGACGGGGCCGCGGAGCACCGGCGAGTGCTGTGCATGCCTGTTCATGCCGATCAGCGTTCACCAGCATTGTCAGGTGATTGTCAGGAACTCATGGCGATGGGGTCTGCTTCCCACGGCACGGGCAGAACACTGCCGTTGTCGTTCCTAAACTGACGCCATGCGTGCACATGTGATGGTGGCCGAAGACGACGCCGATCAGGCCGAACTGGTCCGTCGCTACCTGGAGCACGAGGGCCACGAGGTGACCCTGGCTCAAGACGGCCGCTCCGCCCTTGACCTATTGCGCGGCCGACGCCCGGATCTGCTGGTCCTCGACGTGATGATGCCCCGGGTCGACGGACTGGACGTGTGTCGTGTCATACGTGCGGAGCCCCGTCTCGCGAACCTTCCCGTGCTCATGCTCACGGCCAGGTCGTCCGAGGACGATCTACTGCTCGGCCTGGATCTGGGCGCGGACGACTACATGACGAAACCGTTCAGCCCCCGCGAACTCATGGCGCGCATCCGGTCGCTGCTGCGCCGCAGCGACAGAGCCCCGGACGCCGAGACCGACCGGGAAGCACGCAACGCCGTCCTGCGGGCCGGGCCGGTGACCGTCGACCGTGTCCGTCACGAAGTGTGGGCGTACGGCCGTGCGATCCGCTGCACGCCGGGAGAATTCCGCCTCCTCGACATGCTCGTCGAGCACGCGGGTCAGGTGCTGTCCCGGACCCAGATCCTTGAGCGTCTGCACGGCTCCGACCCCTTCATCACCCTCAGGACGGTCGATGTCCACGTCATGAATCTGCGCCGCAAGATCAAGGACGTTCGACCGGGCCCGCAGGACGTCATGCCTCTGGTGACCGTGTACGGAGTGGGCTACAAGCTCACGAACACTCCGCACGACCAGCAGGCGCACCCGTATGGGTAGGTTCCGCAAGGGAAGAAGGGTCCGGATCTCGGCCGTGCCGCTGCGGCGCAGTCTGCTGCTGCGCCTGCTGGCGGTGTCGGCACTCGTGTCGGTCTGCTCGATCACCGCCACCGCATGGGTGGTCCTGCAGACCACCGCTGTCGTACTCAGCCGCGAGCGAGGGCAAGCACTGGCCGACGACGCCCGGATCTACGACACCCTCCTGGGATACGCCGCGGCGCACCCGAGTTGGAACGGCGTCCAGCCGACCGTCGACCACCTGGCACAGTCAGGCGGTCACCGCATCGTTCTGCTCGGTGAAGACGGGCACCTCCTGGCGGACTCGAACGCCGACCGGAATCGCCCCTTCCAGCCTCCGCAGCAGGCATCCGCGGTCATCGACCCCCTGGCCGTCGACCCCGAGTTGAACAAGAACACGGACGACGGCCGGTCAGGCACGGAGCGGATCGACCCCCGGGCAGTGGGACCGTTCAAGCTGTCCGAGGAAGACAGCGAAAGGCTGACGCGCACTGCGAAGCGAGTGGTCCTGTGCCTGCGCGAGTTCTACGACACCCAGGCCCACGTTCAGATGTCGCCCGCCGGACGCCCGAAGGTGGTGGTGCCGAACCCCGGCGGTACACCCACCCTCGGTGAGCAGCGCTGCTCCCCCGGGTTCACTGATCCGACACCGTCGGAAGAGAAGGCCCTGGAGGGACTCACGAGCCTCGTCAACGCGTGCCTGGCCCGTCGGGAGGTGGACGGGGTGAGGCTCGCGATTGACGGCAGTTGGGAACCCCGGACCCGTCACGCACCCCCGGCCTCGACAGTCCTGTCGTGTCTGACGACCAGCCGCAGCCAGCAGTTGGCACCGTATGTGGCACCCGCCGCGCTGCTGTACGTCAGCAGTCCCGGACGTACGGCGACGACGTTCTTCGACCTCTCCTCCGCGAACCGGCTCCGCATCGCGGGCTGGGCCGCCGCCGTGCTGGTGATGACGGTTACCGTGACCACGCTGACCGGCATCCGCCTGGTGAAGCCGCTCAGGACACTGACCAAGGCGGCCATGCGCATGGAGGGCGGGGAGGCGTCCCCGAGCGTGCTGGTCCGGGGAGGCGATGAGATCGCCAAACTGTCGGCCGCCTTCAACGCGATGTCGCAACGCCGCGAACAACTGGAATCAGCACGCCGGGACATGACCAACGACATCGCTCATGAACTGCGCACCCCGGTGAGCAACATCCGGGGCTGGCTGGAGGCGGTGGAGGACGGCATCGCACAGCCCAACGCCGATCTGGTGACCAACCTGCTGGGACAAGCACTCCAGCTCCAGCACATTGTCGACGATCTTCGGGACCTTTCCGCGGCAGAAGCCGGCGAGCTCCGTCTGGTTCCGGCGCCCGTCGAGCTCATGGAGCTGCTGGCTGCCGTCGCCGTGGCCAACCGGGCCACGGCGACGGCAGCAGGCGTGACCATCACGGTCGTGGACACAGGACGCGTCCCGGTCATCGCTGATCCCGTACGGATACGCCAGATGATCGGCAACCTCGTGTCAAATGCGATCCGCTACACACCCGCGGGCGGGTCGGTCACTCTGAGTGCCCACGTCGACCTCGACACCGTCGTGATCGACGTGGCGGACACCGGGACCGGGATCTCGGCCGACGAGTTGCCGCACATCTTCGACCGGTTCTGGCGCGCGGAGAAGTCCCGCAGCAGACAAAGTGGCGGCAGCGGCCTCGGACTGGCCATCGTGCGCCGCCTGGCCGAAGCACACCAGGGAACGGTGACCGCGGCCAGCACGCCGAACGTCGGCTCGACTTTCACACTTCGCCTGCCGCACCACTCATGAAGTGCGAGAAGTGGTTCAGCGCCGGGGCGGGTCGAGCCAAGTCGGCTGCAGTGAGGATGCGACGTGGTGACACTCCCGGTGGGTCTGCCCCCTCGGCCGACTGACGTCTCGACTGTCCTGTTGGGGATTTGTCGGCCCGCCGGGTGTCACCACGCACTCGGCCGGACGGGCGTTTGTGACCCAGGCCATGAACCAGATTCGTGGCCTGCTCGTCTCCGCCCCGGCAATGCTGCGGGAGCAGACCACCGGTCTGGACCGGGCCGCGTTGCTACGGACCCTGGCCCGGCTGCGGCCGGGCGGGGACCTGTCCCGCCCACTCGCCGCGGCCCGGGCCGCCCTGCGGCGGCTCGTCCGCCGCCACCAGGCCCTGGACGAGGAGATCACCGAGCTCAACGCGGAGATCGTCCCGCTGGTGAAGCAGGCGGCCCCGGCACTGCTGAACCTGTTCGGCGTCGGCCCCGAGACCGCCGGTCAGCTCCTGGCCTCGGCCGGGGACAACCCCGAACGCATGCGCTTCGACGAACGCACCCGCGCCCACGTCGAACGACGCACCGAGGAAGGGCTGAAACAAGAAGACATCATGCGCTGCCGCAAGCGATTCGTCGCCCGCGAGGTCTACCGCGCCCTGACCACCACACCAACGGAACGAATCACTCAAACCGATCTCGCTCCTGCCGCTTGACAAGCATAGGAGCGTCCCGCGCGTGTTCCATCGGCACTCGCGCAGTCCCGGGGCGGGGTGCGTCAACGCAGCAGGGCGCCTTCCACCCGCAGGTCGCACCGCAGTTCCTGGACCGTCTCGAAGTCCGACAGCCCGTGCAGGGCCTGCAAGGTGACCGCGGCGGCCAGGATCTGTGGCGGCATGCTCGGCCGTCCGTTCGCCGAGGGATACATGTCCGCGAACATCTCCGCCGGGAACAGCTCGCCGCGGTGCTGGGCCAGGAACGCGAACACACTCCCGGCCGGGATCAGCTCCCGGCAGGTCTGCCACACATCCGGCCCGACCGTCTCACCGACCCACCAAGATCTTCATGAGTCTTCTAGCGTTTGTCGACGGCGAGTTCGCCGTTCAGGATCACCATGCGGAGGTCGCGTACGTTGCGGATGTCCGTGGTGGGATCGGCGTTCAGCACGAGCAGGTCGGCGCGCTTGCCGGGGGTCACCGTGCCGAGGCCGGGGCGGACACACTGCCTCGACGCACCGCTGGTGCCTGCGGCCAGTACCTGGGTGGGCGTCATCCCGGCCGCCCTCATGAGTTCGGCCTCTTCCAGGGTGTTGGCTCCGAACAGGCCCCGACCGCTGAAGGTGTCACTGCCCAGCGCGATGTGCACGCCGGCCTCAGCGACCTTCCGGAGATTGTCGCGGGCGTCCGGGTGGGCGTCGTCGATCCAGAGCGTGGGTGTGTAGGTGATGCCGCGTTCGAGCATCAGGTCGATGAGCGAGTGGTCGGTGAGGGGCTCGACGGTGACACCGTGCTCCAGGCCGTCCGCCCCGGCCTCGATCGCCTCGCGTGCCGCGGCTTGCTGGGTGGTGTGGACGGTAACCCGAAGGCCCCGCTCATGCCCGGCCTCGATGCCCGCCCGAAGGAGATCGAGGGGAAGCCGTTCCAACGCGACACCATCCGGAAAGGCGGGGTTCTGCCAGAGGTATCTCGGCCCGCCGGAGTGTGCGCACGCGCCCTCTGACAGGAGTTTGATCGCGTCCACCTTGTGGTCAGCCAGGTGGTGCACCAGGTCGCGGATCTCCTGCACGCTGCCGGCCTCTCCCGTGAAGCGTTCGCGCGCCCAGGGGTTGTCGCGGAAGACAGTGGCGGCGGGGTGCCCGTCGCGTCCGGTGATGCCGCAACCGGTCGCCAGCAGGCGCGGGCCCCGCAGCGTGCCTGCGGCGATTCTGGCCCGTGTGTCCAGGATTCCGTCCGTCGGATCACCCACCGACTTGATGGTGGTGATCCCGTGGTCGAGGAACAGCCCGAGCCGTTCAGGAAGCTCGTTCTCCTCGAAGGCCCGCATCGAATCGGGATCGGAGACCGCGCGCACGTCGTAGAAGTGGACATGAGTGTCGATCAGTCCCGGCATGACCCATCCTCCGGCCGCATCCACCTCCTGTCCGCCCCTGAGCGGCTCGGCCGATACGGAAGCGATCCGTGCGCCGTCGACGGCGACGTCATACAGACCGGTGAGCACCTGGCGGCCGTCGAAGACACGTGCGCGACTGATCACGAGGTCGTAGGTCACAGGACCGCGAGCCTCGGCGCTCGCGATCGCTTCGTCTTCCTGGTTCATTGCTCTCACTCCTGGCACGTTCTGAGCAGGTGCTCAGGTTCGGGTGCGCGTAGATGGACCGTGCGGGCTGACACCGGGAGCCGGGAGACCCTGGAGTACCGCACCCCGGAACAAACTGAAATCAAACGAGTTACAGTTTGGGCGTGCGTCGTGACGTGGGACATGTGTGCGTCACCGCTGAATCAGCGGTCCTTCGCTTCGCCGTCGGAGGCCAGTATCTGTTGCAGCAGGGCGGCGATCGTCGTCCGGCCGAGCCGCTCCTCCAGAGCTCGCTCTGCGTTCTGGAACTCGACGTCAAGCAGATCGCCGATGTTGCGGCCGACCACGCACGCCCCGCTGGGCGGATGAGGGTGCCTCGAGAAGACCTGCTCCCCCTCCACGGCGGCGTACGCGTCATAGAGCGTGATGTCCCGCGAGGTGCGAGCAAGGGACCAGCCGCCTCCCCGCCCCTCGGTGGACCGCACCAGATGAGCGTCTCGCAAGCGGCCGAGAATGCGCCGCACGAGAACCGGATTGCTTTCCAGACTGTCCGCGATCTCCGCGGAAGTCAACGAGCCTCCACGCCGGTGCGCCAGCATCGCAAGCGCGTGGATCGCGACCGCGCTCCTACTGCTGAGCCCCGCCATCTCCGACTCCTGCCGCCGCCGACAAACTGCCACCAACCTAGTTGCAGTTAATTCGATGGTCAACCGAGTCGTCCGGGGGCCTCGGACCCGAAGCGGGCCGGATGCGCCCTGGTCGGCTCATCGCCTTCACGGCCCGACACCTCCGGTCGCCCGGCACGGATACCCACCCGCCGAGGTCTTGGACGCGGTCGAGCTCATCACCAAGCAGCTGGAGTTTTTCGCCCGAGAGTGGACGCGAGAGGAATTCAAGGACTGACGGCTTTGACAAGCAACAGTCCACACTACGCGGCGATGACAACCTTGACACCGGACGGCGAACACGGTGGACCTCGTGCCGCAGGCAGGTGTGGTTCGAAAACCGGGTGCAGCGCATGCAGGCCGATATCCTCAGACTCGACGGCGAAGACGGTTCGCTCCTCGTCTCCGCGCCGGAGCAGGAACCAGTCCATGAGTCGGGTCAGTCGGTACCGGTGACGCCCGCCCTCGGTACGGCAGACGCGTCACCGTCATCGAGGCCCCGCAGGTTGGTGAAAACGGAAGGTTCCGCAAAAGCCCGACATATCGATTGACCCGCGCTATCTGATCCAGGACGACCACCTCACGCCCCGTCAGAAACAGCGTCAAACGAGCGTCAAGAACATTTCCCGAACCCGTCCCTTACGGAGTTGAGGCCGAGCGTTCTCGACTCACCCCTGCTGCGAAACCGCAGGTGATACGCGTGGCGGGAACCTACAGCATGCTCCACGCGGTGAACCTACGGAAACATGTCGGCACAATCCGCCCGCAACCTGGGGAATCAGAGAATCAGCAGGTCAGCGGCTCTTTACTGCGGGCTCAAGAATTGCCACACACTCCACGTGCGACGTCATCGGGAATAGGTCGGAAAATAGGATCATCCTAAAATCCCAGGTCAGACGGCATTTACAGGCCCTCCGTCGACCCGAAGCCCGCCGTGAGCGTCAGACGAGCGTCAAGCGATCCCGCCTGGCAGGCCGTTCAGGACCGGGTGACTGCTGACCTCACGGCCGATCTCGACAGACATGAAGGGCTCCCCGTTGCACCGCACAGCCGCTTGAGTACTACACGTAGTTGGGCCGACGCCTGAAGGCTGACTCCCGGGCGAGCACGGCAGCCTCACCCTGTGCGCACTCCCGCTTCCAGGCCAAGCGGCACCGATGCACCGGCTTTGCGGTCGCAGCCGCATGCCTTCACACTGGCAAGCTTGCCGGCGGGAGTGCAGCCTCTCGCTCTTCCTGGGACAGCCCGGCAGACCTGTGGGTGCCCGGAACATTTCGGGCCGAGGAGGACACCGCAGTCTCCCTCGTCGCCGGGTCCGGCCACTCCACGCCCTTCCGCCGGCGGGCTACGCGAGGAGGTTCAGTCGAGCGCCCATGCCTTCCCACGCATCAAGTACCGCTTCGTGGGCTCCGGGGGTCTGATGCAGGTTCGGGTGACAGGTTCGGTCACGCGGCCTGGAGAGCCGGAGTGGTCATGACGGTCTCGAATTCGATGGGGGTCAGCCGGCC